>NZ_JBOGDB010000169.1:0-20983 GCF_050701515.1 Mycobacterium sp.
CGGCCGCCGGGTACGCGGAGGCGCCGCGTCGGGCGGTGGCGCTGATCGGCGGCGGCGACCACACCGCACTGTCGGCGGTGTTGTCCCGCATCGCCGAACTGGCCCAGGCCCGCCGCTACGAATCCGCCGCACGGCTGCGGGATCATGCCGCCGCCGCGATCGACGTGCTGTGGCGCGGTCAACGGCTGCGCGCGCTGGCGGCGGTCGGCGAGCTGGTCGCGGCGCGCCCGGACGGCGACGGCGGCTGGCAGCTCGCGGTGATCCGCTCCGGTCAACTGGCGGCGGCCGGCCTGGCCCGTCGCGGCGTGCCACCGATGCCGGTGGTCGACGCGATTAGCGCTGCGGCACAAGCGATTCTGCCGTTCTCGGTGCCACTCGGCGGCGCGCTGGTCGAGGAGGTGGCGCTGATCGCACGCTGGCTGGCCGAACCGGGCGTGCGTATCGTGCGGGCCGACCCCGGTTACGCATCACCGCATGCCTCGGCCGGGCGTTGGGCGTCGTGGGCGGCCGCGGCGCGGTCCGCTCGACTGGCCGCCGAACAGGCCATCGATGCCGAAGACGGCTCACACCTTCTGGGTGAACCCCACCCAACGCGCGAGCAGCTTTTCGGCCGCCCCGGAGTCGATCGCCTCGGTGGCGCGATTCAAGCCGGATTCCCACGCCGACAGCCATTCGGCGCCGCTGGTTAGCCCGGCGTGGGCGACCATCGCGCCCGCGGCATTGAGCACCACCGCGTCGCGGACCGGGCCCTTGGCGCCGGCCAGCACCTCCCGCGCCTCTTTGGCGTTGGCGTCGGCATCGCCGCCCACCAGTTGCGCAAGCTCGGCGCGGGCGAACCCGAAACCGGCGGGATCCAATGTCAGCTTCTCCACGGTGCCGGCCTGCACGCGCCAGATGGTGCTGGTCGTCGTCGTGGTCAACTCGTCGAGCCCGTCGTCGCCGTGCACCACCAACACACTCGACCTGCGGGTGGCGAACACGCCGGCCATCACCTCGGCCAGGTCCGCCCAGGCGCAGCCGATCAGGCCGGCGCGCGGCGAGCCCGGATTCGTCAGTGGCCCAAGCAGATTGAACACCGTCGGCACCCCGATTTCGCGCCGCGCGGCGCCCGCGTGCCGGTATGACGGGTGGAACTGCGGTGCGAAGCAGAATCCGATGCCGACCTCGGCGACGCTGCGGGCGACCTCTTCGGGGCCGAGGTCGATGCGCAAGCCGAGGGCTTCCAGCGTGTCGGCGCCGCCGCTGCGCGATGACGCGGCCCGGTTGCCGTGCTTGACCACCGGCACCCCGCTGGCCGCCACCACGATGGCCGCCATCGTCGACAGGTTCACCGTGTGCGCGCCGTCGCCACCGGTGCCGACGACATCGACGGTGTCGTTGCCGATCTTGTCGGTGGGCACCCGGCGCGCGTAGTCGAGCATGGTGTTGGCCAGCTCGGTCACCTCGGCCGCCGTCGGCCCCTTCATCTTCATCGACACGCCGAAGGCCGCGATCTGTGCCGGCGTCGCGGTGCCGGCCATGATCTGGTCCATCGCCCAGGCCGCCTGACCCGGCGCCAGCGACTGTCGGGTGGTCAGCCGGCCCAGGATCAGCGGCCAGCTCGGGCTGCTCGGCCCGGTTTGAAGAAATCCCACCCGCAGATTATGACGAATTGCTCCACCCGGGTGGAGAAGAACAACTACAAAGCGTCATACTTGCGTTGTGACGAGCGCTGTAGGGACCTCGGGAACCGCGATCACGTCGCGCGTACATTCGCTGAACCGGCCCAACATGGTCAGTGTCGGCACCATCGTATGGCTTTCCAGCGAACTCATGTTCTTTGCTGGACTGTTCGCGATGTACTTCACCGCGCGGTCCCAGGCCGGCGGGGAGTGGCCCCCGCCACCCACCGAACTGAATCTGTTTCAGGCCGTGCCGGTCACGCTGGTGCTGATCGCCTCGTCATTCACCTGCCAGATGGGCGTGTTCGCCGCCGAGCGCGGCGACGTGTTCGGACTGCGGCGCTGGTACGTCATCACGTTCCTGATGGGCCTGTTCTTCGTGCTCGGCCAGGGCTACGAGTACATCCAGCTGGTCGGACATGGCACCTCGATCTCCAGCAGCGCCTACGGCTCGGTCTTCTATCTGGCCACCGGATTCCACGGCCTGCACGTCATCGGCGGGCTGGTCGCGTTCATCTTCCTTCTCGCCCGCACCACGATGAGCAAGTTCACTCCCGCACAAGCCACCGCCGCGATCGTCGTCTCGTATTACTGGCATTTCGTCGACATCGTGTGGATCGCCCTGTTTGCCACGATCTACTTCGTCCGATGATCGGCTCGCCGATGCGTTCGATGAGAAGGGGTTCGATGACCAGCAAATCCCGCGCAGCCGGAAGGCCGGCGACATTGCGGCACCGTCGACTCCGTCGGCGGCTGTCAGCGGCGGTGCTGCTGCTGATCGGGCTGGGGGCCGCGGGCGGCCTGGCGGCCACCCTGACGCCGTCGCCGCAGGTGGCCGTCGCCGACGAGTCCGCGTCGGCGCTGCTGCGCACCGGCAAGCAGTTGTTCGACACCTCGTGTGTGACCTGCCACGGCGTCAATCTGCAGGGCATTCCCGACCGCGGGCCCAGCCTGATCGGCGTCGGCGAGGCCGCGGTCTACTTCCAGGTGTCCACCGGCCGGATGCCCGCCATGCGCGGCGAGGCCCAGGCGCCGGAGAAGCCGCCGCAGTTCGACGAGGCGCAGATCGACGCGCTCGGCGCCTACGTGCAGGCCAACGGCGGCGGGCCGGTGGTTCCCCGCGACCCGGACGACCAGATTGCGCAGCAGTCGCTGATCGGGAAGGACGTGGCCGCCGGCGGGGACCTGTTCCGGCTGAACTGCTCGTCGTGCCACAACTTCACCGGCAAGGGCGGCGCACTGTCATCGGGCAAGTACGCCCCCGACCTGGCCGGGGCCAATCCGGCGCAGATCTACACCGCCATGCTGACCGGACCGCAGAACATGCCGAAATTCTCCGATCGCCAGCTCTCCCCCGAGCAGAAGCGCGACATCGTGGCGTATGTCCGGATGGCGACCGAGGCGCCCAACCCCGGTGGATACGGCCTCGGCGGCTTCGGGCCGACGTCGGAGGGCATGGCGATCTGGATCATCGGGATTGTCGCGGTCATCGGCGCGGCCGTGTGGATTGGTTCACGAGCATGAGCACCGACGGCGAAGACGTCAAGGGCACGGACACCCCCGGGCAGCAAGGCGTCCCCGGGCAGCCCAGCGATGCCGAACTGGCCTCGATGTCGCGCGAGCAGCTGCTCGAACTGGGCGGCAAGATGGACGGCGTCGAGATCGTCTACAAGGACGAGCGGTGGCCGGTTCCGGGCACCAAGGCCGAGAAGCGCACCGAGCGCGCGGTGGCGTATTGGCTTCTGCTGGGCGGCTTTTCGGGTCTGGCCTTGGTGTTGGTCTTCGTGTTTTGGCCGTGGGAGTACAAGGGGAAGGAAACCCCCGGGCACATTTGGTATGACCTGGCGACGCCGCTGTACGGGTTGACGTTCGGGTTGTCGATCTTGGCGATCGGCGTCGGCGCGGTGCTGTACCAGAAGAAGTTCATCCCAGAAGAGATCAGCATCCAGCAACGCCACGACGGTCGCTCCCCCGAGATCCAGCGCAAGACCATCGCGGCGAACCTCTCCGATACCTTGGAGACCTCAACAATCAAGCGGCGCAAGCTGATTGGCTTGTCACTGGGCATCAGCCTGGGTGCATTCGGGCTGGGCACGCTGGTCGCGTTCGTTGGTGGTCTGATCAAGAACCCGTGGAGGCCCGTCGTGCCGACCGCCGAGGGAAACAAAGCGGTGCTGTGGACCACGGGTTGGACACCCCGCTTCGAGGGCGAAACCATCTTCTTGGCACGCGCCACCGGCAATGGGACCTACGTCAAGATGCGTCCCGAGGACATCGACGCCGGCGGCATGGAGACGGTGTTCCCGTGGCGGGAATCCGACGGCGACGGCACCACCGTCGAGTCGCACCACAAGCTCGCTGAAATAACCATGGGTGTGCGAAACCCGGTCATGCTCATCCGGATTCGGCCCCAGGACCTGCCGCGTGTCGTCAAGCGCAAGGGCCAGGAGAGCTTCAACTTCGGCGATCTGTTTGCCTTTACCAAGGTGTGCTCGCATCTAGGTTGTCCCTCGTCGCTGTACGAGCAGCAGAGCTATCGCATCCTCTGCCCGTGCCACCAGTCGCAGTTCGACGCGTTGCACTTCGCGAGACCCATGTTCGGCCCGGCTGCGCGCGCATTGGCGCAGCTGCCCATCACCATTAACCAGGACGGCTATCTGGTCGCCAACGGCGACTTCATCCAGCCCGTCGGACCGGCATTCTGGGAGCAAACAAATTGAATCCGAAACTGCCGAAACCACCGAAACTGGCCGACATCGCGGCGGACCAAGGCGATGCCATCGATTCGCGCTACCACCCGTCGGCGGCGGTGCGACGCCAGCTGAACAAGGTCTTCCCCACCCACTGGTCTTTCCTGCTGGGCGAGATCGCGCTGTACAGCTTCATCGTGCTGGTGATCACCGGCGTGTACCTGACGCTGTTCTTCGATCCGTCGATGGCCGAAATCATCTATGAGGGCGCGTACCAGCCGCTGCGCGGCGTCGAGATGTCCAAGGCCTATGCGTCCACCCTCGACATCAGCTTCGAGGTGCGCGGCGGCCTGTTCGTCCGCCAGATCCACCACTGGGCGGCACTGTTGTTCGCCGCGGCGATCATGGTGCACCTCGCCCGGATCTTCTTCACCGGCGCATTCCGCCGTCCGCGCGAGGTCAACTGGGCGATCGGCTCGCTGCTACTGATCCTGGCGATGTTCGAGGGATACTTCGGCTACTCGCTGCCCGACGACCTGCTGTCCGGCATCGGGCTGCGGGCCGCCCTGAGCTCCATCACGCTGGGCATGCCGGTGATCGGTACGTGGTTGCACTGGGCGCTGTTCGGCGGCGACTTCCCCTGCGGCGGGGTCGGATACATGTGCGCACAGGACGGCTACTGGCTCCCGCGCATGTACGCACTGCACATCCTGATCATCCCGGGAATCATGCTGGCGCTCATCGGACTTCACCTGGCGCTGCTGTGGTTCCAGAAGCACACCCAGTTCCCCGGCCCCGGGCGTACCGAGACCAACGTCGTCGGCGTGCGCGTCATGACGGTGTTCGCGGTCATGTCCGGCGCGTTCTTCGCGATGATCGTCGGCATCCTCGGCCTGATGGGCGGCCTGCTGCAGATCAACCCGATCTGGCAATTAGGTCCGTACAAGCCGTCGCATGTGTCGGCCGGCAGTCAGCCCGACTTCTACATGATGTGGACCGAAGGCCTGGCGCGGATCTTCCCCGCCTGGGAGTTGTACTTCTTGGGTCACACCGTGCCGGCCGCGGTCTGGGTGGCACTGATCATGGGCGTGATATTCGTCTTGCTGACCGTCTACCCATGGATCGAACAGCGAGTGACCGGTGATCGGGCCCACCACAATTTGTTGCAGCGGCCACGAGATGCCCCGGTGCGCACCGCGATCGGCGCGATGGCCATCGCGTTCTACATGGTGCTGACCTTGAGCGCGATGAACGACATCATCGCGCTGAAGTTCCACATCTCGCTGAATGCGACGACGTGGATCGGCCGCATCAGCATGGTGGTACTACCGGCGATCGTCTACTACATCACCTACCGGTGGTGCATCGGCCTGCAGCGCAGCGACCGGGAGGTGCTCGAGCACGGCATCGAGACGGGCATCATCAAGCGGCTACCACACGGTGCCTACATCGAGTTGCACCAGCCGCTCGGTCCGGTGGACGAGCACGGCCACCCGATTCCGTTGGAGTACCAGGGCGCGGCCCTGCCCAAGCGGATGAACAAGCTCGGGTCGGCGGGCTCCCCCGGGTCCGGCAGCTTCATGTTCGCCGATCCGGTCGACGAGCACGAGGCGCTCGCCGAGGCCGAACACGCCGCGGAGCGCAAGGCGCTCACCGTGGTACGCGAGCATCAGGACCGCAACGGCTCGTCAGACGGCGAGACGGACGGGCACCACTGACGCGACGCTAATAGCCGGACGCGTCCAGCAGCTCGCGCAGCTGGCGCAAGAAGAACAACGGGACTACCGGCATCGCCAATGTGACGAGTCCGGCTGCGCCGTAAGCGATCCAGGCCGGGCCGTCGTTGCCGACCGCCATCAGGTAGGTGGCTACGCCGACGGCCAGCAGCGCGACACCCATGGCGCACGCGAGCACCACGGCGCAGCGCAGCCACAGCCGGTCCACCGCGGCCGGTAATGCGGCGTCGAATGTGCTGCGCGCCGATGGCGACGGATAGGCGCTGCGGGTGCCGAATGCCCGCACTCGCGCCGTCGGTGCCTCCCGTTGCGCGGTCAGCGCCGGCCGCGCGGCGGTCGGGAAGGACTGGCCGGCAGCCGGCCGGATGGCGGCGCCGCGCCCCGCACGCGGATCGGCCAGCGCGGCGCGACGGGCCCGCAGCAGCAGCGGAATCGACCCGGCGATCACCAGCGCCGACGCCGCGATGACGCTGTACAGCAGCCAGGGCGTGTCCGACGTGCCGGAGGATGCCGGGTGGCCTCGGCCGAGGTCGACCAGGGCCACCGTGGCCGCGACACCGGACCCCAGCACGGCCAGCCAGATCGCCGCACACGCGAAGAGCAGCATGCGGTCCTGCTTCAGCTCGGCCTCGGCGCTGACGTATGTCATCAGCAGCTGGTCTGCGCGGAGTTGCCGGTATTGGACGACAACACGGTGCCGTCGCTGGTCGTGATCGAGCAGTTCAGTCTGCTGACCAGAAACAGGCTGGACGCCTGCACCGAGCCCACCTCGGACGCCGAGATCGGCGTCACCGTCAGCGACCACGGGATATAGACGTTGCGCTGGGTGCGACTGCGGCCCGACGCGTCGACGTAAGTGACGGTGATGATGTCACCGGGCGCCTTCGTCCCGGTCACCGAGTAGGTGACCTGACGCGGACCGGACCGCGTCGTCGTCGGCGGTGCCGGAGCAGGCGTCGTGGTCGCCGGTGGTGGTGGTGGCGGCGGCGGCGCTTCCGGCGCTGGCGGTGGCGGCGGCGGTTCCTGCGTCACCGTCACGGTCTCCGGTGGCGGAGGCGGCGGCTCTTCCGTCGGCGGCGGAGGCGGGGGCGGCGGCGGCGTCGTCGTGATCTCGTCCTGCGCCGGCGGCGCCGTGGTGGTAGTGGTATCGGGGTTGGCGAGGTTGTCGCTATCGGTGCCGGTCACCAGCAGCGACACCGAGACGACCAGGGCGACCGCCGCGGCGATCGCGACCACTCCGACCACCCAGGGCCAGCGCGGCGGGGTTGGCGTGGCGACCAACTCGGTCGCCGGGTCGTAGCTGTCGTAGTCGTACAGCCCCGGTTCGGCGGGCACGTACGGGGCGCTGGTGAACTGTTCGGACTCGGGCGCCGAATACGCCTGCGAATGGATATCGGTCTGGCCCGTCGCATCCGGGGTGACTTGATCCTCGGTAGGTTCGCCCGGTTCCTGGTCCGGGGTGTCCGACCCTTCAGAATCCGGGGGGTTCGGCCCGCTCATTTACGCCTATCCTTCTCGACTACTTCATCGGCGCGACAGCAAGCGGCTGACGGTGCCTCGGCAACACTACCCAAACCGATGAGCGGAGCGAATTCCGCAGCGCGGTAGCTGACCAACTGACGCCCAGCTGTGACCTTTACCGCGAGATCAGTGCTTCTCGGCGCCGGTGTAGTACTCGAAGACCAGGCCGGCCGCCGACCCCAGCACGAAGCACGCGCCGCCGACGATCAGCCACGGCAACCACAGGGCAACGCCGACGGCGGTCACCGACGCGGATAGCGCGATCATGATCGGCCACCAGCTGTGCGGGCTGTAGAAGCCCAGCTCACCCGCGCCGTCGCTGATCTCGGCGTCCTCGTAGTCTTCGGGCCTGGTTTCGAGCCTGCGCGCCACGAATCGAAAGAAGGTGCCGATGATCAGCATCAGTCCCGCGGTCATGACCAGCGCGGTGGTACCGGCCCACTCCACACCGCCGTACTGGAACATCGCGCTCAACACGGCGTACACCACGGCCGACAGGACGAAGAATCCGGTCAGGAACTCGAACAGCCTGGCTTCGATGTGCATGAGATCCCTACTTGCTGGCCTCGGGTGACTGCTCCCCGCGCCGGGTGTCGAACGGATGGGTGGTGACCGCCCTTGGCGGCTGGTCGATGGCCGACAGCGCCTGGGCGTTGGTCTTGCCCGAGATGCGCTGCTGCAGATAGGCCTTGAAGTCATTGGGTTCCACGACGCGTACCTCGAAGTTCATCATCGAGTGGTAGGTGCCGCACATCTCGGCGCAGCGGCCGACGAACGCGCCGGTCTTGGTGATCTCGGTGACCTGGAAGACGTTGTCGGAGTTGTTCGGCTTCGGATCCGGCATCACGTCGCGCTTGAACAGAAACTCGGGCACCCAGAAGGAGTGGACCACGTCGGCCGAGGCGATCTCGAACTCGATGCGCTTGCCCACCGGCAACACCAGCACCGGAATCTCGGTGCTGGTGCCCAGCGTCTCGACCTTGTCCCAGTTCAGGTACTCGCGATCTTCGGGATTCTTGCCGGCGATCGCGCCGAACTCCCCGCCGTGCTCGCCCTCCAGCCCCTCCGGGCCCGACGCGACGGCCACCTTGCGCTCCGGGTCGGCGCCGTCGTAGGTGAAGGTCCCGTCGGTGAAGTTGACCTTCTGGTAGCCGAACTTCCAGTTCCACTGGAAGGCGGTGACGTCGATGACGACCTCGGGGTTGGGCTCCTTGTGCAGCATCCGTTCCTGCACCACCACCGTGAAGTAGAACAGCACCGAGATCATCAGGAACGGTGCGACGGTGAGCACCAGCTCCAGCGGCATGTTGTAGCCGAACTGGCGCGGAAGCTCGGTGTCGGTCTTCTTGTACCGGTGAAACGCCGAGGTCCAGAAGATCAGGCCCCAGACGATCACGCCGACGACCAGCGCGGCGATCAACGAGCCGATCCACAGCTCACGGTTGATGTGGGCCTCCGGAGTGATGCCCTCGGGCCAGCCCAGGCCCAGCACCTCCGACCAGCTGCAGCCGGACAGCAACACCGCAGTCGCGCCAAGGACGACTGACAACGCCACCACCCGGATACCGCGAGGTGTCACGTTGGCGCCTCCTAGAAGTCGGATGTACTGGCGAATACTACGCAGCGTAGACCACCCTCGGGTGCCAGTCTCGACACACCTCGCGGATTGGGCATACTGGCGCGGTGTGCGGACTGCTGGGCGTTTTGCGTGACCCGTCCGCCGCCGTGGAACCCGAGCTCGTCGACGCGGTGGCCGGCGCGTCGCACCTGATGCGACACCGCGGGCCCGACGAGCCCGGCACCTGGTCGGACGACAGCGTCGTGCTGGGCTTCAACCGGCTGTCGATCATCGACATCGCGCACAGCCATCAACCGCTGCGCTGGGGTCCACCCGAAGCGCCCGACCGCTACGTGCTGGTGTTCAACGGCGAGATCTACAACTACCTCGAGCTGCGGGACGAGCTGGCGGCCACCCGCGGCGCCACATTTGGCACCGACGGCGACGGTGAGGCGATCATCGCCGCCTACCACCACTGGGGCACCGACGCGCTGACCCGGCTGCGCGGCATGTTCGCGTTCGCGCTGTGGGACACCCACGAGCGCGAGTTGTTCTGCGCGCGCGACCCGTTCGGCATCAAGCCGCTGTTCATGGCCACCGGCTCGGGCGGCACGGCGGTGGGCAGCGAGAAGAAGTGCCTGCTGGACCTCGCCGACGAGCTGGGCATCGACGTCGGCATCGACGAGCGTGCCGTGCAGCACTACACGGTGCTTCAGTACGTGCCGGAGCCGGAGACCCTGCACCGTGGCGTGCGACGGCTGGAATCGGGCAGCTACGCCCGCATCCGGCCCGGTGGGCAGCCGGAGTTGACCCGTTACTTCACGCCGCGGTTCGCGGCCATACCGTTCACCAACGATGAGGAGCAATCCCGCTACGACGAGATCACCGCCGTGCTGGAGGACTCGGTCGCCAAGCACATGCGCGCCGATGTGACGGTCGGCGCCTTCCTGTCCGGCGGTATCGACTCCACCGCGATCGCCGCGCTGGCGATGCGGCACAACCCGCGGCTGATCACTTTCACCACCGGCTTCGAACGGGAGGGCTTCTCCGAGGTCGACGTCGCGGTCGCCTCGGCCGACGCGATCGGTGCCCGGCACGTGACCAAGGTGGTCAATCAGGCCGAGTTCGTCGCCGCGTTGCCCGAAATCGTTTGGTATCTCGACGAACCCGTCGCCGACCCGGCCCTGGTGCCGCTGTTCTTCATCGCCCGGGAGGCGCGCAAGCACGTCAAGGTGGTGCTCTCCGGCGAGGGCGCCGACGAGCTGTTCGGCGGCTACACCATCTACCGGGAACCGTTGTCGCTGCGGCCATTTGAGTATCTGCCCGGCCCGCTGCGCCGGTCGATGGCGACCCTGTCCGCCCCACTGCCCGAGGGCATGCGCGGCAAGAGCCTGCTGCACCGCGGCAGCCAGACCCTCGAAGAGCGTTACTACGGCAACGCGCGCAGCTTCTCCGACGCACAATTGCAGGCCGTGCTGCGGAGTTTCCGCCCGGAATGGACCCACACCGACGTCACCGCGCCGATATACGCCGAATCCGACGGCTGGGATCCGGTCGCGCGCATGCAGCACATCGACCTGTTCACCTGGCTGCGCGGAGACATCTTGGTCAAGGCCGACAAGATGACGATGGCCAACTCACTCGAGCTGCGGGTGCCGTTCCTCGACCCGGAGGTGTTCGCGGTGGCCTCCCGGTTGCCGCTGGAACAGAAGATCACCCGGGCCACCACGAAGTTCGCGTTGCGCCGGGCCCTGGAACCGATCGTGCCCGCGCACGTGCTGAATCGGCCGAAACTCGGCTTCCCAGTGCCGATCCGGCACTGGCTGCGGGCGGGTGAGCTGCTGGACTGGGCCTACGGCCTGGTCGCGTCGTCCGGAGCCAGCGCGCTGGTCGACGTCACCGCGGTCCGCGCGATGCTCGACGAACACCGCAGTGGCTCGAGCGACCACAGCCGACGGCTGTGGACGGTGCTGATCTTCATGCTGTGGCACGCCATCTTCGTCGAGCGCAGCGTGACCCCAAAGATCAGCGAACCGCACTACCCGGTGCAGCTTTAATTGACAGCGCCACTCGGCTATCTGTCGGCGCCAAGCGCCTCCGAAATCTCGGTGCCGGCTTCGTCGCCGTAGGCGTCGGACAGCCGCTTGACCGCGACGCCGCGGTCCCAGTTCCACTCCTGCGGGCCGGGCGCCTCCAGCACCAGCACCGCGACCAGCGATGCCAGCTGCGCCGAGCGCTCCAAGCTCAAGCCGGCGCTGCGCCCGGTGAGGAAGCCGGCGCGGAACGCGTCGCCGATGCCGGTCGGATCGTCGCGATGGGTTTCGGGCACCACGCCGGCGTGGATGAACGTGCCGTCGTTGCCGACCAGGTCGACGCCCTTGGGTCCCAATGTCGTGATCCTCAGCCCGATCTGGTTCATCACCTCGGCTTCGGACCAGCCGGACTTCTGCAGCAGCAGGTCCCACTCGTAGTCGTTGGTGAACAGGTATGTGGCGCCGTCGATCAGCTTGCGGATCTCGTCGCCGGACAGCCGGGCCAGCTGCTGAGAAGGATCGGCGGCGAAGGCCAGCCCCAGCTTGCGGCACTCTTCGGTGTGCAAGAACATCGCGTCCGGATCGTTGGCGCCGATGATCACCAATTCCGGTGTGCCGACCCGGGATACGACGTCGGCCAGTGAGATGTCACGGGCCTGCGACATCGCGCCGGGATAGAACGAGGCGATCTGGGCCATGTCCTCGTCGCTGGTGCAGACGAACCTGGCGGTGTAGGCCGTCTCCGAGATGAGCACGCTGTTGCAGTCCACCCCGGCAGATTCCAGCCACGCTCGGTAGTCGTCGAAATCCGACCCCGCGGCACCGACCAGCACCGGCTTGCCGCCCAGCACTCCGATGGCATAGGCCATGTTCCCGGCCACCCCGCCGCGGTGAATGACCAGATCGTCCACCAGGAAGCTCAACGAAACCTTCTGCAGGTGATCGGCGAGCAACTGCTCGGAGAACCGTCCCGGAAAACGCATGAGATGGTCGGTCGCAATCGATCCGGTCACCGCGATGGTCACGAAGCGTCACCCTTCAATTGATCAAGTCGTCTAAAAAGCTTACCCAGCCTAACGGTGCCGTCAGGATCAGCCGGGTGCGCTAACCTGCGTACAAGTGCCGTCCGGTCACTGTAGACGGCAATCGCACACCATCCCCTGGGGAGCAACTGTATGGCTGGTCCGTATCCGCCCGACTACGGCGCAGGAGCGGTCGGCCCGCCACCCTATCCGGTCCAGCCCTACCCGGAAAATCCCGTTGTGCCGTCGTCCTATCCGGGCATGCTGCCGCCGCCGATGCCGTATCGGAAACGCCGCCGCTGGCCGATCGTCGCCGGCACGCTGCTGGCGATGGCACTGGTGGCCGCCGTGGTGGCCGCGCTCGTGCTGACGGTTCGCTCCGACGACGAACGGGGCACCAGCGCGCTGACGCCGGCCACCGCCCAGACGGCTATCCAGACCTATCTGGACTCGCTCGCCAACGGCGACGACGAGACGATCGCCCGCCACACGCTGTGCGGGATCTTCGACTCCGTCAAGGAAAAGCGATCGGACCTTGCGCTGGCGGACCTGAGCAGCGATGCCTTCCGCAAGCAATTCAGCGGGGCCGAGGTGACATCCATCGACAAGATGGTGTTCTGGTCGCAGTATCAGGCGCAGGTGCTGTTCACCATGCGGGCGACCCCGTCAAGCGGGACCCGCGGCCAGGCGGGCGAATCCGAGGAGCAGGGCGTGGCCCAGCTACTGGTCCAGGACAACGAGATCCTGGTCTGCTCTTACCTGTTGCGCGCCGCCGGCCAGTACTAAAGCCGGAGCCGCCTGTCCGGCGACATTGAGCTCAGTTGAACGAGTCCCCGCAGGCGCATGATCCGCCGGCGTTGGGGTTGTCGATGGTGAAGCCCTGCTTCTCGATGCTGTCGACGAAGTCGATCGTGGCGCCCTGCACGTACGGGGCGCTCATCCGGTCGACCGTCAACGCGACGCCGCCGAACTCGGCGGTCAGGTCACCATCGAGGTTCCGATCGTCGAAAAACAGGTTGTACCGCAGGCCGGCGCATCCGCCCGGCTGGACGGCGATACGCAGCGCCAGGTCATCACGGCCCTCTTGATCCAGCAGCGCCTTGGCCTTGCCGGCCGCGGCGTCGGTCAGGATCACGCCGTGGGTGGCGGTGCTAGTCGCGTCCTGAACAGTCATTGCGTCTCCCTGAATGGCATTTGGTCTCCGGGGCCACACGGGCCCACCGGGTCAACGGTACCTTGTTGGGCCGCTATTCCCGAGTTTGGCGGCTGTGACCTCCGCCAATCCCGCCAGCTGGGTGGCCGCGTCGTCGATGGCGAGCCGGACGGATCCGGCGTGCTCGGCGATCGCGAACGCGGCCGAGATGCCCGCCGGGCGGAGTGTGGCCTCGTCGAGGGCGACCTGACCGGCCAGCACCAGCACCGGTGTGCCGCGGGCCAGCGCGGCAAGCGCGCCGATCACCTTGCCGTGTAGCGACTGGTTGTCGAGGCGGCCCTCGCCGGTGACGATCAGGTCGGCCGCGGCGACGTCATCGGCCAGGCCGGTGTGTTCGGCGATGACGGCCGCCCCGGCTTCGCGCCGGCCACCGAGCGCGAAGAGCGCGGCCCCGATGCCGCCGGCGGCGCCCGCGCCGGGTTCGTCGCTGATCGCGCGCCCGGCGGCCGCATCGAGCTCGGCGCCCCACGCGGTCAGCCGCCGCTCCAGGACAGCCACCGTGTCGGGGTCGGCACCCTTCTGCGGGCCGAACACCCGCGCCGCGCCCATCGGGCCGAGCAGCGGGTGCTCGACGTCGGTGGCAGCGATCACGTCGATTCCGGCCAGCAGCCCGCGGGCCGCGGTCAGGCGGTCTCTTGTTGTGCTCCTCACGTCGGCAGCAAGCTCCTCCACCATCCCGCGGCCGCCGTCGGTGCAGCAGCTGCCGCCAAGGCCGACCACGATCCGGCCCGCTCCGGCTGCCGCCGCGGCCGCGATGAGCTGTCCCACTCCCCGGCTGTGCGCCGCCAACGCGGTCTGCACGGTCGGCGGACCGCCCAGCAACGCCAAGCCACAGGCCTGCGCGCTTTCGATGTAGGCGGTGCCGGTCCCGGAGGGGTCATACACCCAGTCGGCGTCCGCCTCGGCGGTCAGCGGGCCGCTGACCCGCAGCGTGCGCAGCTCGCCGAGCCGGCCGGCCAGCACGCCGACGAAGCCGGGCCCACCGTCGGACTGCGGCGCCAGCGACAGCTCGTCATCCGGTCGGGCCCGGTGCCAGCCGACGGCGATCGCCTCTGCGGCCTGCACCGCGGTGAGGCTGTCGCCGTAGGAGTCGGGGGCGATCAGCACGCGTCGGCCATTGTGGTCCGGGCCCGCCATCTCAGCAGATTATGCTGGCTCGCGTGAACCTGCTGGGCCGCAAGAAAGACAACCCGCCAGCCGAGGGCGCCGGTTCGGCGGCCCCCGCGGAAGCGGAACCGGCTGGCAAGGAATCGAGCACCACCGCCCCCAAGGGCAGGCCGACGCCGAAGCGCGATGCCGCCCGCCGCCGGGGTCCGGTGGCGCCGGCGCCGATGACCACCGCCGAGGCCCGGCGCCGGCGCAAGGAACTGCGCGGTCCTAAGCTGTCCCGCGGGGAGCGACGCGAAGACAAGGCACACCGGCGCGCGGCAATGGCCGATCGCCGCGAGCGGATGATGTCCGGTGAGGACGGCTACCTGTTGCCGCGGGACAAGGGCCCGGTGCGCCGGTTCGTCCGCGACATGGTCGATTCGCGCCGCATCAGCGTGCTCGGCCTGTTCATGCCGTCCGCATTGGGCCTGATCTTCATCATGCTCGCGGTCCCGCAGCTGCAGCTCCTGATCTCGCCGGCGATGCTGGCGCTGGTGGCGATCATGGTGATCGACGGATTCTTCTTGGGCCGCAGGGTGAATCGGCTGGTCGATGCGAAGTTCCCGGACAACACCGAAAGCGGTTGGCGGCTCGGGTTCTACGCTTCCAGCCGAGCTTCCCAGCTGCGTCGGATGCGCGCGCCCCGGCCGCAGGTCAACCGCGGCGACAAAGTCGTCTGATAACCGGTGCGCGTTCTGGTGCTCGGCGGCATCCGATCGGGCAAGTCCGCGTGGGCGGAGACGCAGATCGCCGATTCCGCAGGCAGCCGGCGCCCGGTGCGTTATCTGGCCACCGGCACTGGGGACGACGCCGACTGGGCGGCCCGGGTGTCAGCACACCGCGATCGTCGGCCGGACCATTGGTCGACGGTCGAAACCGCCGACGTGGCAACGCAATTGCGGTCCGACCCGGACTCCCCCACGTTGGTCGACGACATCGGATGCTGGTTGACCGCGGCGATGGACCGTGCCGGGGCATGGACCGGCGGAACGGTGAGCGCCGACATCGATGACCTGATCGACGCCGTCGCCGGGTGCGAAACCGAGCTGGTTCTGGTGTCCCCCGAGGTGGGGCTCACGGTGGTGCCCGAAACCGTCACCGGCCGCCGGTTCGCCGACGAACTCGGCACCCTCAATCGGCGACTGGCCGCGCTGTGTGAGCGGGTGGTGCTGGTGGTGGCCGGACAACCGGTCACGGTGAAGGGGCCAGCGAAAGGACCAATGTGACGGACTTTCCGCCGATCGCGGCACCCGACGAGGAAGTTGCCGCACGGGCACGGGCCCGGCAGGACACGTTGACCAAGCCGCCCGGTTCGCTGGGCCGGCTCGAAGAGCTCGCGGTCTGGGTGGCGTCGTGTCAGGCGGCCTGCCCGCCGCGTTCGTTCCAGCGGGCGCGGGTGGTGGTGTTCGCCGGCGACCACGGGGTCACCGCCGCCGGGGTGTCGGCATATCCGCCCGAGGTCACCGCGCAGATGGTCGCCAACTTCGATGCCGGTGGAGCCGCGATCAACGTGCTGGCCGAAGCCGCCGGAGCCAGCGTCCGGGTGGCCGACATCGCCGTCGACGTCGACGAGCCGTTGTCGCCGGCCGTTGGCGCGCACAAGGTGCGCCGCAGCAGCGGCAACATCGCGGTGCAGAATGCGCTCTCCGCCGACGAGGCCGCGGCCGCGGTCGAAGCGGGCCGCCGGATCGCCGACGAGGAGGTCGACGCCGGAGCCGATCTACTGATCGCCGGCGACATGGGCATCGGGAACACCACGGCCGCAACGACATTGATTGCCGCATTGACAGACGCCGAACCGGTCTCGGTGGTCGGGCGGGGCACCGGGATCGACGACGAAGGATGGTCGCGCAAGACCGCCGCGGTCCGCGACGCGCTGTACCGGGCGCGCGGGTTGTCGGCGGATCCGCTCGGACTGCTCCGGGTGTGCGGCGGCGCCGACCTGGCCGCGATGGCCGGGTTCTGCGCACAGGCGGCCGTGCGCCGCACCCCGGTGCTGCTCGACGGTGTGGTGGTGACGGCGGCGGCGCTGGTGGCCGAACTGTTGGCGCCCGGTGCCCGCCAGTGGTGGCAAGCGGGACACCGGTCCACCGAGCCCGCGCACGGGTTGGCGCTGGCGCGGTTGGAGCTCGAGCCGATCGTCGACCTGGCGATGCGGCTGGGCGAGGGTACCGGCGCGGCCGTCGCACTGCCGGTCGTGCGGGCCGCGGTGGCCGCGTTGGCGTCGATGGCCACGTTCGACGAGGCCAGCGTCTCGTCGTGATCCGTTCGATCACAGGGGCATTCGCGTTCGGCACCGTCCTCCCGGCGCGTGGCACTCCAGTGCTGGGTCGCGGGGTGTTGACGGCACTGCCGGTGGTCGGCGTCGCGCTAGGCGCGCTGGCCGCCGCGGTGCTGTGGGCGGCGGCGCTTGGCTTCGGGGCGGGCAACCCGCTGACCGGCATGCTGGCGGTGACGGCGTTGCTGATCGCCACCCGCGGTCTGCACCTCGACGGCCTCGCCGACACCGCCGACGGCCTCGGCTGTTACGGACCGCCGCAGCGGGCGCTGCAGGTGATGCGGGATGGGTCGACCGGCCCGTTCGGGGTCGCCGCCGTCGTGGTCGTGGTGGCGGTGCAGGGCCTGGCGTTCGCGGCGCTCCCGGCCGGAATCGCCGGCTGGATCGCGGTGGTCGTCGCGGTGACCGCGGGCCGGGTTGCCGCGGTGCTGGCCTGCCGCCGATCGATACCCGCCGCCGAAGGCAGCACGCTGGGCGCCATCGTCGCCGGCAGTCAACCGGCCGCGGTGGTGGCGGCCTGGCTGGTGGCCGTCGCAGCGCTCGCGGTGCTGGCGGGTCCACGACCGTGGCAGGGACCGCTGGCCGTCCTGGTGGCGGTGGCCTGCGGCGCGGCGCTGGTGGCTCACTGCGTCCGCCGGTTCGGCGGCGTCACCGGCGACGTACTCGGCGCCGCGATCGAGGTGACGACGACGGTGGCCGCTGTCGGCCTGGCGATCCGCTAACCGATGGGTTGGGGCGGCGGGCCCAGCACCTCGATGGAGAACTCCCGGCATACCTCGGCCAACCGCGCCGGATCGATCTCCGCCGGTTCGGGCAGGACCGGGCTTTCGGTCGGTCGGCCCAGCCTGGCCAACATGCGTTCGAACTGTGCCGGCGTTGAGACGTGGAGTACCCGCGCGGTTTCGGAGCGGACCTGGAAGGTGTGGGGCAGGCCCCGCGGCAACCAGACCACCGCGCCTTCGCCGTGCACGGCCTCCACGTCGCCGCACGACAGCCACAACTCGCCGGCGATGATATAGAACATTTCGTCCTCGGCGTCGTGGCGGTGCAGCGGCGGGCCGAAGTTTCGCGGGGCCTGGAACTCCATCGCCGTGATCGCGCCGTTCGACTGCTCGCTGTTGATCTTTGCGGTGTAGAGCGTGTCGAGGAAGTGCTCCCCCTGATCACGGGCGACCAGGACCGGACTCTGTGTGCTCATGACAGCCGGGCCATCCACCCGTGGGTGTCGGCAAACGTGCCGCGCTGGATTCCGGTCAACGTGTCGCGCAGGGCCATGGTGATCTCGCCGGGCTCGCCGTCGGCGATGGTGAACTCGCCGTCGGTGTACTTCACATGCGACACCGGGGTGATCACGGCCGCGGTGCCACAGGCGAACACCTCGGTGATTTCGCCCGCCGCTGCCTTCTTCTGCCACTCGTCGACGTCGATCTTGCGCTCTTCGACGGCGAAGCCGGCGTCAGTAGCCAACTGCAGCAACGAGTTCCGGGTGATGCCGGGCAGCAGTGAGCCGCTCAGCTCGGGGGTGACAAGCCGCGCCGAGCCGCCACTGCCGAACACGAAGAACAGATTCATCCCGCCCATCTCTTCGACAAAGCGGCGTTCGATGGCGTCCAGCCACACCACCTGGTCGCAACCGTTATCGGCGGCTTGTGCCTGCGCCAGCAGCGAAGCGGCGTAGTTTCCGCCGAATTTCGCGGCGCCGGTGCCGCCCGGGCAGGCGCGCACGTACTCGTTCGACAGCCACACGCTGACGGGCTTGATGCCGCGCGGGAAGTACGCCCCGGCGGGCGAGCCGATCACCAGGTACCGGTACTCGTCGGCGGGCCGCACACCCAGGCCCGGCTCGGTGGCGAACACGTAGGGCCGCAGGTAGAGCGATTCCTCACCGCCGGCGGGCGGCACCCATTGCCCGTCGACCGCGATGAGCTGGCGCAGCGACTCAATGAACGCTTCTTCGGGCAGCTCCGGGATCGCCAGCCGGCGCGACGAGGAGCGCAGCCGCGCCGCGTTGGCCTCCGGCCGGAACGACACGATGGAGCCATCGGCCCAGCGGTAGGCCTTCAGCCCCTCAAAGACCTCCTGCGCGTAGTGCAGCACGATGGCCGACGGGTCCAGTTCGATCGGGCCGTACGGCATCACCCGCGCGTTGTGCCAGCCCTTGCCGTCGAGGTAGTCGATCGACACCATGTGGTCGGTGTGATAGCGGCCGAATCCCGGATTCGCCAGTATCTCGGCACGTACCTCGTCGCTCGCCGGATCGGTATTGCGATCGACGGTGAACTCGAGGCGGTCGGTCATGGGCCGATTGTATATCCGGGTGCTAACGGGTTTTTGCCTCGACAAATGGTGGTTTGACGACTACGCACTCGAGCTCACGGCCACGTACGTCGACCGCGACGCGCTGCCCGTCGGCGATGTCACGGGCGGTGTCGAGCAACGCGAGTGCGATGCCGACTTTCAATGTCGGAGAAAAGGTTCCCGACGTCGTCACCCCGATCTGGGTTGAGCCGTCGAGCACGGTCAGGCCTGGCCGCAGCACGCCGCGCCCGACAGCTCGCAGACCACGTAACAGTCGTTTGGGCCCGGCTTCCTTTTCGGCCAGCAGCGCGTCGCGGCCCCAGAACGTGTCCTTCTTCCAGCCGATCGCCCATCCGCAGCGCGCCTGCAACGGCGAGATCTCCAGCGACAGTTCATGGCCGTGCAACGGGTAGCCCATCTCGGTGCGCAGCGTGTCGCGGGCGCCCAGCCCGGCCAACTCGCCCCCTGCCCGGCCAACCGCGTCGACCAACGCGTCAAATACCACCCCGGCCTCGTCCCACGGCGGCAGCAGCTCGTAGCCGTGCTCGCCGGTGTAGCCGGTGCGGCAGACCCGAACCGGGACGTCGCCGAACGCCGCGTCGGCATATCCCATGTAGTCCGTGTCGGTTGGCAGCCCCAATGCCGCGACGACTTCGGCAGACTTCGGCCCCTGCACCGCGAGCACGGCGCGCGACCGGTGCTCGTCGGTGATGGTCAGCCCGGCCGGTGCATTCTGTTGCAGCGCGGCCACAACGGCCGCGGTGTTGGCGGCATTGGGCACCAGAAACATTTCGTCGTCGGAGACGTAGTAAGCGATCAGGTCGTCGACGACACCGCCGGATTCGGTGCAGCACAACGTGTATTGAGCCTTGCCCGGTCCGATCCTGCGCAGGTCGTTGGTCAGCGCGGAGTTGACGTAGGCCGCCGCCCCGGGGCCGCGCACCGATGCCTTGCCGAGGTGGCTGACGTCGAAAAGGCCGACGGCGGTGCGGGTTGCGGTGTGCTCGCTCACCGTGCCCGCGAAGGACACCGGCATCAACCAGCCGGAGAACTCGGCGAAGTTGGCACCGAGTTGACGATGCCGATCCTCGAGCGGGCCGTGCTGGATTTCGCTCACGGCGGTCCACAGTACGGCCACTGCTGGCACACTTTCATCCGTGGTCGATTTCGATGCGCTGGAAGCCGCCGGAATCGCCAATGCGCGCGAGCGAGCCCCGCTGATCGAGTACCTGGACGGCCTCGGGTTCACCGTCGAGGAGATGGTGGAGGCCGAGAGCCGGGGCCGCCTTTTCGGGCTTGCCGGTGACGTTGTGATGGCGTCCGGCCGCCCGACCCACAGCCTGCGCACGGCCGCCGAGGCACTCGGCGTGACGCTTGATGAGGTGTCGCGCGCGTGGGCCGTGCTCGGTCTGACCGTCGCCGATCCCGAGCAGCCCGCGCTGAGCCAGGCCGATGTCGACGCGTTGGAAGGCTGGGTCGCGACCAAGGCCACGATGGGTGACGACGCCGCGCTCGGCTGGCTGCGGGTGCTCGGCGCGGCGATGGCCCGACTCGTCGAGGCAGGTGTCACCATGGCGCGGCTGGCACAGCCCGACATCCTCATGACGCACACCCAGGACGAGCTCAAGACGGCGCGCGCTTATCGCGAGGTCGCTGAAACCGTTCCCCGCACCCTGGCTTTGATAGGCGTCGTATATCTCCACCACATGACCGGTTCCCGACCCTACTTCGAGGCCGTCATTCGCGATACGTCGGCGAGCGTGACATACGGTGTCGGGTTCGCGGATCTGTCCGGCTTCACCGCGCTGACGCAGCGGCTCACCC
>NZ_JBOGDB010000170.1:0-28756 GCF_050701515.1 Mycobacterium sp.
GGCCCGGCCCGCCGGCCCGCCTCCGCGGCGGCCCGCGAATCGCAGGCTGGTGGGCGTCGTCTCGCTGGCCGTGGGCCTTGTCGCCGCGGTCGCACTGGCCGCCGTGGTCGCCGTGCTCCTCGTGCAACAGCGCACCGCGGAGGCCGAGGAGGCGCGCGATCAGCGCTTCGTCGACACCGCCTCGCAGACGGTACAGAACATGTTCAGCTACACCCAGGACAACATCGACGAGAGCGTGGACCGGTTCGTCAACGGCACCAGTGGTCCGCTTCGCGACATGTTGAGCCAGGACAACAATGTCGAGAATCTCAAGGCACTGTTCCGCGACACGAACGCCACCTCGGAGGCGGTGATCAACGGCGCCGCTCTGGAGGAGGTCGACGAGCTGGCCAAGAACGCCTCGGTGCTGGTGTCGGTGCGGGTGACGGTGACCGACATCGACGGCGTCAACAAGCCGTCGCAGCCGTATCGGCTGCGGCTCATCGTGCACGAAGACGACAACGGGCACATGACCGGCTACGACCTGAAATATCCCGAGGGCGGCAATTGATGCGCGGATGGGTCGCCAGGCTGGTGGCGGTCGTTGCCGTGCTGGTGGCCGCGGTGTTCGTCGGCCTTGCCGCGGTGGGCGGTTGGCTGTATTGGAACCGGGTGGAGATCCGCGGCGAACAGGCGGCCCGGGCGGAGGTGGCTCCGCTGGCCGCCAAGCAAATCCCCGAGGTGTTTGGCTATGACTACCAGACCGTCGAACGCAGCCTGACCGACGCGTACTCGCTACTCACCCCCGAGTATCGGCGCGAATTCGAGAACCGCGCCACCAAGGACATCATTCCGCAGGCCCGGGAAAGGGAGCTGGTTAGTCAGGCCCACGTGGTGGGCGTCGGAGTGCTCGCAGCCCAACGCAATTCGGCATCCGTCATGGTGTACCTGAATCGTACTGTGACGGATAAGTCGCGCCAGCCGATGTACGACGGCAGTCGGTTGAAGGTGGACTACCTGAAGGTCGATGACAAGTGGCTGATCAACTACATCACCCCGATCTGACGTCAGGAACCGCCCCGGTCGCGGCCAGCGCGTCGAGGAACGACCGAGCCCAGCGGTCGACATCGTGGGCGAGCACCTGCCGTCGGAGCGCACGCATCCGGCGACGCCCCTCTTCGGGTGTCTGATTCAGCGCCGCCTCGATTGCGTCCTTGACGCCTTCGAGATGATGCGGATTGGTCAGATATGCCTGACGGAGTTCGTCTGCGGCGCCGGTAAATTCGCTGAGCACCAGGGCGCCGCCGAGATCGCTGCGGCAGGCGACGTATTCCTTGGCCACCAGGTTCATGCCGTCTCGCAGCGGGGTCACCAGCATGACATCGGCTGCTACGAAGAAAGCGGTCAGCTCGTCGCGGGGGACGGGACGGTGCAGATAATGCACGATCGGATGGCCGACCTCGCCGTACTCGCCGTTGATGTGACCGACCTGCCGTTCGATGTCTTCGCGCATCTCCTTGTAGCTGTCGACACGTTCACGGCTCGGCGTGGCCAGTTGTACGAGCACGGTGTCGTCGCGTTTGGCGCGGCCTTCGGCGAGCAATTCCGAAAACGCCCGCAGCCGAACGTCAATGCCCTTGGTGTAGTCAAGCCGGTCGACACCGAGCAGGATCTTCCGCGGGTTACCGAGCTCGGCGCGGATCTCTCGCGCGCGCTGCCGGACGCTCCTGTTGCGGGCCATGCTGTCGAGTGCTCCGGAGTCGATGGAGATGGGGAACGCGCCCACCTTCACGGTGCGGAAACCTACCTGTACCTCACCGAACCGCGAACGAACTCCGACCGATCCCCGTGAAGTGTTCGTGCCGACGAGGCGCCGCGCGAGGAATAGGAAGTTCTGTGCACCGCCGGGCAGGTGGAAACCGACCAGGTCGGCGCCGAGCAGCCCCTCGACAATCTCTGTCCGCCAGGGCATCTGCATGAAGAGCTCGACCGGTGGAAACGGAATGTGCAGAAAGAATCCGATGGTGAGATCCGGGCGCAGCATCCGCAGCATCTTCGGGACCAGTTGCAGCTGGTAGTCCTGGACCCACACGGTGGCGCCCCGCGCGGCCGCCCGAGAGGTGGCCTCGGCGAAGCGCCGATTCACCTCGACGTAGCGCTCCCACCACTCACGGTGGTAGATCGGCTTGACGATGATGTCGTGATAGAGCGGCCAGAGCGTGGCGTTGGAGAAACCTTCGTAGTACTTCGCCACATCGTCGGCCGACAGCCGTACCGGGTAAAGCTTCAGATCTTCCTCGAAGATCGGGTCCTCGTCGCTGTCCGGTTGTCCCGGCCAGCCGATCCACGCCCCTTTCCGACGGCGCAGTAGCGGCTCGAGGGCGGTGACCAGGCCCCCGGGGCTCCGTTTCCACTCGGTCGTGCCGTCCGGCAGCCGTTCCATGTCGATGGGCAGCCGGTTGGCCACCACGACGAAGTCAGAGTTACCGGAGCCGACTTCCTGGCCGCCTCCTTGACCCACTTACGCCTCGAGCTTTGACGGTCCAATGCCGAGCATCGACAGAAAGATCCGACATTCGTCGGCGTCGGTCGCATACGCGGCGACGACGCGCCTGGCCTGGCGTGCGGTGCTATCGGCTAGCGGCTCGACGTCGCCGATTTCGGCGGGATCAGATTTTGCAGCCATGACACCACCATATGCGACCCGGGGGGCACCCCGGTCGCCGCCCGCGCCTTAAGGCCCGACGTGTCCGTGGACCGTCGGGCTGCTGCCGACCGTCGAGCGTGCCACCGCTGGCGGCCCCATGGCCGCCGATTCCTCGGCCAGGCCGATGCATTTGCCGGTGTTGTGGCCGGTGCAGGGGATGGCGCCGCCGCCGCCCGGAATATTCACCGCGGCCAGGTCGGGGTTGCCGGGAATCGCCGAGTAGGGCGACCCTGCATTGGGCACCAAATGCGGAATGCAGATCGAGGTGTAGAGGTCGTGCTCCTCACCGCCCGGGCATTGGGCGAGCGGTGCGGGCGCGGATGTTGGTACGGCGAAGACGGCGATCGCCGGGGCTGCCGCAACCGCGACGGCAAATCCACCCGCAATGATCATTCTTCGTGCTGGAAATTGGAAGGTCGCCATCGTCACGCTTTCTGTCGATTTCCTGTCTAGTCTCGTCGGATAAATTCTATGGAAGGTGAACGAAATCTGCATCCATTCCCCGAGTTTCCTGGGAATATGCACCTTCCAGCAAACGCATTCGCGCAGATCGGCGACGTCACAGTGGTCCGCTGATCCGTCGTTTTCGGGGTGGACGTAGTGTGCATTTACATCTGAAGCATCCGACGTAAACGAGGTGTACACCGTGGCAAGCCCGGACCTGACCAACGCCGAACCGGTCCCCGATGAGACGCCCCAGCAGGTGACCTACGAAACGCTGGACGAGGGGCGCATCGCGCGCATCTGGCTGAACCGGCCGGAGGCGCAGAACGCGCAGTCGCGCACCCTGCTGGTGCAGCTGGACGAGGCGTTCGGCCGGGCCGAGGCCGACGACACAGTCCGGGTGGTCATTCTCGCGGGGCGAGGCAAGAATTTCTCCGCCGGACATGACTTGGGTTCGGAGGCAGCGCTCCTCGAGCGCAAGCCCGGGCCGGCGCAGCACCCGACGTTCCGCTCGCATGGAGCGAACGTGGCGGGTGTGGCGGAGAGGACCTATCGGCAGGAGTGGCACTACTTCTTCGAAAACACCAGCCGGTGGCGGGATTTGCGCAAGATCACCATCGCGCAGGTGCAGGGCAATGCCATCTCGGCGGGGCTGATGCTGATCTGGGCGTGCGATCTGATCGTCGCCGCCGACGACGCGAGGTTCAGCGATGTGGTGGCTGTGCGGATGGGCATGCCGGGCGTCGAGTATTACGCGCACCCGTGGGAGTTCGGCGCGCGAAAGGCCAAAGAGCTACTGCTGACGGGTGATTCGCTCGATGCGGACGAGGCCTACCGACTGGGCATGGTGTCCAAGGTTTTCCCCGTTGATGAACTCGAGGACAAGACACTGGAGTTCGCGCGACGCATCGCCGAGCGCCCGACGATGGCCGCCCTGCTGATCAAGGATTCGGTGAATGCGGCCAGTGACGCTATGGGCTTCACCGAGGCGCTGCGACACGCCTTCCACATCCACGAGCTCGGCCACGCGCATTGGGCCTCGCACAACGAGAACAGGTATCCGGTGGGCCTGCCGCCGGACGTTCCGGACTGGCGCACCCTTGGCGCGCCCAAGCCAGCGCGTCGCGATGTTCCGTGACGAAAACATGTTCCGATTTTGGGTAAGGGGTAGCAGTGCAGCTCTCGTTGGCGAATAAGACCGTCCTGGTCACCGGTGGTGGCACCGGCATCGGCAAGGGGGTGGCGACGGCGGCCGCCGCGGCGGGCGGCAACGTGATGATCGTTGGCCGCAACGCCGACAGGCTGGCCGCGGCCGCCGAGGAGATCAAGTCCACGGCCGGCGACGCCGGCTCGGTGCTCTACGAGCCCGCCGATGTCACTAAAGAGGATGAAGTCAGCCGGGTGGTAGACGCGGCCACGGCGTGGACAGGCCGTCTGCACGGGGTGGTGCACTGCGCCGGCGGGAGCGACACGATCGGCCCGATTACCCAGCTCGACTCCGAGGCGTGGCGGCGCTTGGTCGATCTGAACGTCAACGGCTCGATGTATGTGCTCAAACACTCGGCCCGGGAGATGGTCAGGGGTGGCGGTGGCTCATTTGTCGGCATCTCATCCATCGCGGCGAGCAATACGCACCGGTGGTTCGGCGCGTACGGCGTCTCCAAGGCGGCGCTCGACCACCTGATGATGCTCGCGGCCGATGAACTGGGCCCGTCATGGGTGCGGGTGAACTGCATCCGGCCCGGACTGATCCGAACCGATCTAGTGGCGGCGGTTTTCCAGTCGCCAGAGGTTTCCGGCGATTACGCGGCCTGCACACCGCTGCCGCGCCCCGGCGAGGTCGAGGACATCGCGAATGCCGCCGTGTTTCTGCTCAGCGACGCGTCCAGCTACATCACGGGCCAATTGATCAATGTCGACGGGGGCCAGGTGTTGCGCCGCGGTCCCGATTTCTCGGCCATGTTCGAACCCCTCTTCGGTGCCGACGGGCTGCGCGGGGTGGTCTCGGCCTAACGGCGCCCTAAACATCGATGGTGGTCGGCAGCCGCGGCCCCCAGAAGTTCAGGTGGTTCGCCGAGTGCTGCAGCGCCGTCCATCCGGGAATGATTTGCCAGATTCCGTACTTGTCGTGCGGGAAATCGCGCAGGAACACGCCGAGGTCGAATCCGGTCTTCACCGCCCGGAAGATGCTGAGGGGCCCCAGTTCGCCGGTCTGTAGCCAACGCGCGAGGTTCGCGGCGATCTCGGCGATCATCGTGAACGGGTCCATAAGCGACAGCGGGGTCACCAGGTCGTAGCCCTGTTTCAGGTAGGTGCCGCGGACGTCGGCATTGCCGTAGATGTCGCCGGGCAGGCAGTAGTCGAACCAATCGATGGTCCCCGTGTTCGTGACGTTGTCGCCGGAGATGCCCTCGTACGCCAGCTGGTTGCCGAGATGGAACGTGCGGCCCCGGCCACGGTGCGGGGACGCGATCGCGTGCACCCACCGGCAGTCTCGTTGCCGCGACGTGAGCGATCCGGACACGAGTTCGCGGCCGACCAACGACACCACCGCCCCGCCCTGGCTGTAGCCGAGCAGGCCGAACGAGCCTTGGTGTTCGCCGATCAGCCGCTTCACTTCGGCGACGCCCATGTCGCGGGACTTTGTGTAGGACGGGTTTCCGAGAGCGTCGAGCACGTCCTGTCCACCGCCGGCGATGGGACCGAAGCTGGCCGGATAGTTGACGTAGACGACGTCGAACACGTTCCGGTTCAGGACGTCGGTGATGCCCTTGAGCATGCCGATCTCGGCGCCAGGCGTGATTCCGCCGGGATCACCGTCCGCCGCCGCCACCGCTTCCCAGGTTCCTGGTACGCAAAACAGTTTGTGCTTGGCCATGGCCCGAGTATGCGCCTATAAGCCCCGCCAAACCGGCGACTGCCGTCGAACCGAATGTGAAGGGGCTGCGAAATTTTCAGGGCTTCTTCGCTGTGGCTTCACGATCGCGAAAGGCGCCCATTCCGCTCGCCCAGGCGTCCGCACTTCGACGTTGCCGCCGCCATGCGGTTTAGTGGAGAACGTGAGGTTCTCGACGACGATGTTCCAGGACGGCAACAACACCGGCATTGAGGTGCCCGCCGATGTGGTCGAGGCGCTGGGTGCCGGCAAGCGGCCACCGGTGGTGGTGAACGTCAACGGCTACGAGTACCGCTCAACGGTGGCGGTAATGGGCGGCAAGTACCTGCTGCCTTTCAGTTCGGACAGGCGCAAGGAGTCCGGCATCGGGGGCGGCGACGCGATCGACGTCGAGCTGACCCTGGACACCGCGCCGCGGACGGTCGATGTACCTGCAGACCTGCAGGCCGCGCTGGACGCTTCCCCGGCGGCGTCCGCGGCGTGGGACAAGCTCTCCTACAGCAACCGAAAGGCCCACGTCACGTCGGTCCTTGAGGCGAAGGCGGCCGAAACCCGGGCCCGCCGCATCGCGGGCATCGTCGCGAAGCTGGGCTAGGAGCCGGTGGGCAAGCGGACGAAACCCTCGTGTCTTGCGGCTCGGGGCCCTACCCTCGTCGATATGTCTCAGTCTCCCGGCGCCGAACGAGTGCCGATCGAAAACGTCCGTTGCGGTGATCCGATCTTTGACGTGGATGGCGGTGGCCAGCACTACAAGGTTTTGGAACGCAGAGTCGTCGACGGCGAGTGCGTCGTCTTGGAGCTCGAGCACCTCCACAACAACCAGTGCCACGTGATTGAGAAGTCCTTTCCCGCCGGCTACATGGTCGGCAAGTCGGGCCGGCACTTCCTTTGAGTTCGGTAGTTGACCGCCGGGCTGACGCCGGGCGAGCGGCCCGTCATGCGCGTTTGTGGCTCACACCCATGTGCAGATCGGTTTAACCATGGCCGAATCAGGAGACCCCGACGCAGGTGCCCGTCGTAAGTCAGAGACTCGGAAGCGTCCCATGGAACATCCCAACGATCCTCCACCCATACCGAAGGACGCCACCAAGGCGACTGAGCGGCAGCGTGAGCTTCAGAACAAGCTGGATCACCAAGACGAGGACCCCAACGCACCAGGGCGGCATCAGACTAAAGATCACATCGCTGACGAGACGTAGATTCGACCAGGCCGGCCAGAGGGGCGTCGAAGAGGTTGCATTCCGTACCTAGGTACGGGTTTATCGTCGGGTTATGGCGATTGATGAGGCCCTGGGCTGGGTGCCCGAGTCGTGCTCATTACCGACCGTCGAGCAGCCGCTGCGAGTGGCAGAGTTTGTCCGATTGTTCGGCGAATCGGTGCTGCGGTTTGGACGGGCGAGCACGACGCGGTTGGATTTGGTGCTGACCGCCAGTGCCGAGGCGACCGCGCGCGACCTGGCCGAGCGGGAAGTCGGCTGCTGCTCGTTCTTCCGTTTTGAGTTCGACTCCGCGGGTTCGGATGTGGTCATGCGCATCGAAGTGCCGGAGTCGAGGACCGACGTGTTGGATGTCCTGACGAATCGGGTGAGCGCCATCGCCGGCCCGGCGGGCGGCGAAGGGTGAACAGACGGGACTTCGCAGCGGCCAGGTAGCGGGGCCAGCTTGCTGAGAACGGGGGTGTTCCCCTTGCCCGGTATGGCAGCATTGAATGCAGGCCAAGGGTCGGGATGCCGCGACGCTGTGGGGTGGAAATGAAAGCCGTCAAACCAATCCAAGCTGAGTGGGCGCGTCGGCTGCTGGTCGTCGTGAGCGCACGCCAGATCGCTCGTTTCCTTGGTGCTGCCGTGGTGGCGACCTGGGCGGCGCTACTGGCGCCACCAGTCCCATCCGCGTTCGCCCAGCCGTGCCCCGACGTCGAGGTGGTGTTCGCCCGCGGTACCTACGAGCCACCCGGTGTTGGCATGGTAGGACAGGCATTTGTCGACTCGCTGCGCTCGCAAGCCGGCGGCCGGTCGGTCGGGGTATACGGGGTCGACTACCCGGCCAGCGGCGATTTCCCTCCCCCCGGCGATTTGCAAGCAGGCCTAGAGTTCGTCAGTACCGTCGTCAACGGGATTTACAACGCGAGAGATCGCGTCGAGTTCCTGGCGGCGAACTGCCCGAACACCAGGATTGTGCTCGGCGGATACTCCCAAGGCGCGGCCCTGGCGGGTTTCGTCACCTCGGCTGAGGTACCGGAGGAAGTACCTGCTGAGTACATTCAGTACGTGCCCAAGCCGATGCCTCCGGAGGTTGCTGATCACGTCGCCGCGGTCGCACTGTTCGGAAAGCCTTCGGACCAGTTTCTGAGCACGTACGGTGTGCCGCCTATCAGGATCGGCCCGCTGTATGAGCCCAAGACCATTCAGTTGTGCGCTCCCGGTGACGACATCTGCTCTGGTGTCCCCGGCGGGCAGCCCGGATTCGCGCACATCACGTATGGCTTTAACGGGATGACCAACGAGGCCGCAGCCTTCGTTGCGAGTCGCCTCTAGCCACGTTTAGTGGCTCGGCCGCCGCTAGGCCACTGGATAGTTATTGCAGGTGTTGGCCATCGCCACGACAACGTCGGTGTACTGCTGTAACTCAGGCGCCTGCTGGATCAACTGGCGGCGCTGCTCAGCCGGCGAGTCGAGAAATGCATGCAGCCAGGTCTGCATCATCGAGGAAGCGGAAAACTCCTTGCCACCGTCGGGCGCAACCGCGTTCAGCGCCGCCTCCGCCTGCGAATAAGTGCAGGTCGTGTTGATCAATGTACTTAGATCGGGTTGTGCGGACGCGACCCCTGCCCCAGTGGTCCACGCCAACGCCAGAGCGCAAACCACGACAACCAGTCTTGCCGGCGGGTGTTTGACCATTTTCGTACGCCTTCCTACCGATGCACCATCGACCGCTGCGGGCGACGTCAGACCACCAGGCGCCGCCTTTGCTCGAAACGCTAGCAGCCTGGTGCTTGCACTAAAACGCTTCTGAACAATGTGGCGTTTGTGGTACTGGAGCCTCCTGTCAGGATTGAACTGACGACCGCTCGCTCACCCAAGCGAGCGTTCCGCTCGACACGACGACACCGACAGCGGCGGCTCACACCTCCGCCGGCTCGGCCCGGCCGCGCAGCTTCGATGGTGACCCCCGTCGTAGAATCGTCATGGCTCATCGAGCCGGCCTGGCCGCGTTAGCTCAGATGGTAGAGCGTCGCCCTTGTAAGGCGAATGTCGAGAGTTCGATTCTCTCACGCGGCTCCATTCCTGTCGGCACTTAGGGCTAGCGTCGTTTTATGTCGACGACCTGTCTCGGGTGCGGAGTCGATGTCGAAGGCCGTCGGCTAAAGGTGTTCTGCACCAATGCATGCCAACAGTCGCACCGGCGGCGCTTGCTCTTGGAGGCCCGGCTCGAAACCGGAGTCTGTGGCCGCACGTCCTACCAAGGCCACTACGTCCGGGACTACCTCTATGAGCAGCAGGGCGGTTGCTGTGCTATCTGCGGCATCGAGGACAAGTGGAATGGCGTGACCCTGGCGCTGATCGTCGACCACGTCAATGGAGACGCAACCAATAACCGTCGTGAAAATCTGCGGCTCATCTGTCCCAACTGTGACAGCCAGCTGCCGACGTACAAGGCGAGGAATCGCGGTGGCGGTCGCTACTACCGCCGACAGCGGTACGCCGACGGCCAGTCCTACTGACGCTGCAGCCGCCTGAGCATCCGACTAGCGTTCGACCCGCTCGCTTACCACGACGAGTGCTCTACCACTGCGCCAAGGAGGCCTGAAGGCCCCGAGTTCATCGCGGGCCGGTCGGACCCTACTCGTCGGCGTCGATGACGCGCTGCGAGCGCACCGAGGTCGACGACCGCCGTGGACGGCGGCCCGGAATCGGGATTCGGTCGGCGATACTGCTCAGCGGGTTGACCACTTGGCTCAGCACGATGACCGCCTCGCGTAACGCCTCGATCGTCGGCTCCAGCGCCTCCAGCCCGGGCGCCAGCCGGTTCAGCGTGTCGGCCACATCGGCCAGCTGCTCGAGCGGTCCGTGCCGCGCGGTCAGCTTGTCGATCAGGCCGTCCTCGGCCAGTAGCCGATCGGCAAGACCGTCTTCGGCCAGCACCCGCTCGATCAGGCCGTCCTCATCGAGCAACTGGTCCAGCAGGCCACCGGGATCGGTGGCCCGCATCAGCCCGCCGTCCTCCTCGGTCAGCCGGTCCAGCACACCGCCCGGGGCGGTGAGCCGGTCCACCAGCCCGCCGGGCTGCAGCAACCGGTCGACCGGTCCACCCGGCATCAGCGCCCGGCCCAGCGGTTGGTCCTCGTCCATCAGCCTGGCCAGCCGATTTGCCCGCTCGACGGCGTCGTCGATGCCCAGCATGTGCGCCACCGAACCCGAGCCCGACCTGGCCCGGTTATTCGCTTCGCCCAGTGTTCGCTGCGCCATGCCCAGCGCGCCGTTGGCGATTCCGAGGCCGGCGTCGGCGACCGCGAGCCCGACGCGTACCGGGGCGGTGGCCAGGTCGGCCAGGGCTTTGCCGAGGTTCATGGGCTCAGTCTAGGGACTGCGCAAGCGCAAACTCACAGGAAGTGCAGGTTGCCGCTCAGGTCAGCTGAGCGAGCGCCTCTTTGATGTTTGCCTGCGCCTCGTCGAGGGACTCGTCGGATGGATTGCGGTCGACATTGGCGAAGCCGAAGTCGTTGAGGTTGTAGGCGGGGAAGACGTGCACGTGCAGATGTGGCACCTCCAACCCGGCGATGATGACGCCGGCGCGCTCGGCGCCGAACGCTTTGCATACCGCCTTACCGATCAGCTGCGAGACCTCCATGATCCGGCCGAACACCGCGGGCTCGATGTCCTGCCATTGATCGATCTCGGCGCGTGGCACGACGAGCGTGTGCCCCTGCGTCATCGGCTGGATTGTCAGGAACGCCACGATGTCGTCGTCCTCGTAGACGAACCGGCCGGGCAGTTCCCCGTTGATGATTTTGGTGAAGACGGTCGCCATGGCCATGAGCATTCCAGCAGGCTTCCGGTGGCGGACGGGTGGGGTGAGACTCCGTCTCCCCGTCACCGCTCGCCGATGAGATCGCTCAGTTCATCGAGCGACCATGGCGGCGAATTGTGGTGGTCGCGATAGCCGATGATGGCGGGCGACGGGCGGTCGAACCGTCCGATGAATCCGCCTGCCGCAATGAAGATTTGACCGGTTACATCTTTCGCGCGGTCGCTCGCTAGGTACGCATAGATCGGTGCGGCGTAGTCCGGTCGCGGCGCGTCGAGTGCGGCCTGCGTGCTCAGCTCGTCCAACAGGCCGCGGCGGTGCAGATCAGCGATGTGCGCCTCGTACGCCGGGCCGGTCGAGAGTCGGGTCTTGGCGCCCGGGCAAACCACGTTCGCGCGGACACCGTGTTCCTTCAGTTCGGCGGCGATCGCCATCGTCAGCCCGTTGATCCCGCCCTTGCCCGCCGGGTAGCCGGTGCCGCCGTAGTCACCGAGGAATGCAAAGGAGCTGGTGTTCACAATCGCACCCCCGCCCTGTTTCACCATCTTTGGTGCCGCGGCGCGGCACGTCTCAAATGCCGTGCCGAGGTGTGCGTCGAGCAGGTCGTGGAACTGTGCGCTGGTGATACTGAGGATCGACTCGCCGGCTAGGCCCGCGGTGCCCGCGCAGTTCACCAGGATGTCGATGCTGCCGAACTCACGTATGCAGGTGTCGATCAATGCGTCCGCGACAGCTGGATCCGCGGGGGAGCCGGCGTGGCCAACAGCACTGCTAATCGCTTGCGCCGCGGCATCAACAGCAGCGGCATCACGACCGTTGACCACCACCCCGGCGCCGTGCGCGGCCAATAGTTCGGCCACTTCCAGCCCGATGCCGCGGGAGCCGCCGACGACGACGGCGCCGCGGCCGGCCAGCAGGTCGCTAATCGCTCTCGCCCTCCTGGACGGGCTTCATCATGTCCATGTTCCAGTAGCCGCGCAGGTTGGTGAGCAGGCCGTCATCGTTGACCTTGTAGGTGAAGATGCCGCGCACCTCGCTCGCTGATCCATTCTTGAATGTGAACCTCAGCGACAGTATGTGGGCGATCTCGTTCGGCGAACTCGACGGGAAGGTCTCCTCGCAGGTGATCGTGATATCGGCCATGCCGATCGACTTGTCCCAGAACGACAACACCGCTTCCTTGCCCCGCGCTCCGTTGCCGTCGGGATTGGTATAGGCGGGCCCGATGGGATCCTCGATGACGACATCGTCGGCCATCAGCGCCAGCCAGCCCTCTTTGTCATGCGATTGAACGCATCGCCACGAGTTCTGCGATGCGGTGAATGCCGGCGTCTGCTCGACGGTGGCTGTGTGTTTGTCGGACATGGTGTTTCGCTCCTTCGGTTAGATGGCGCAGGCGGCGCGGGCGCCGTCCTCGGTGGCCTTGCGGATCAGCCCCAGCCCGGTGCAATCGCCCGCGGCACTGACACGGGTGTTGGGCAGGGCGGCGACGAGTTTCTCGTAGAGTTCGGTGTTCGGTTCCAGGGTTCCCGCGATGACGACGCTGTCGGCGGCGAGGTGCCGGCTGCTCCCGCCGCTGGGGGCAAAGACCACCCCGTCCGGCACGATCTCTTCGACGGGAGCGCGCACATGCACCGCCACCCCCAACCGATCGAGTCGGTCCATGTGTTCGGTCTTGCGTTTGTTGCCGAGCTCCGGCGCGATCGTCTTGTCCGCCTCCAGCACCGACACCAGACGGCCGCGGGCGGCGAGGAATTCAGCGAGTTCCAGCGCCACCAGGTCCGCGCCCACGATCACCACACGATGGCCCAGGGGCATCCACGCTTTCGACGCAATCCGAACGGCTCTGGGCCGGACCAGCCGTTGCCGCCATCCGCCGAATCTCTCCCGCAGCGCTTGTCCCGTCTGCACGTGCGACAGGTCGGAGCCGGGGATCGTCGGCAGGACGACTTGGCCGCCATTGGCCACCACCACCGCGTCGGGCTGCAGGGCGCCGACGTCGTCGGGCGAAAGCTCCTGCCCCAGTTCGACCTTCACGTGGCTGCGGCGGATCTCGTCGCGGAGGTACCGCAGGAACGGCTCGTTCTCCGGGTGCAGGATCGACGCCCACAGCAGCGCGCCACCGGTCTGGCTGTTGCGTTCGAACATCGTGACGTGGTGGCCGCGCTCGGCGGCAACCCGGGCCGCCTCCATGCCGGCCGGGCCACTGCCGATCACCACCACCTGCTTGGCGTGCGATGCGCGGTGCACGGCCAGCTCCCGCTCCTTGCCGGTCCGCGGGTTGACCGCGCAGTCGACCGAGAAGCGCAGTTCCATTGCGTCGATACAGTTTTCGCAGGATATGCACATGCGCACACGGTTGAACTGCCCGGAGGCGACCTTGTTCGGCAGCTCGGCATCGGCCAGCATCGGGCGGCCCATCGCGATGAAATCGGCGCGCCCCTCGGCGAGGATCTGCTCAGCGCGTTCGGGGTCGTGAATGCGGCCGACCGCGATCACCGGCACGTCGACAACCTGCTTGACTGCTGCGGCGGCGCCAACGTTCAGCGCGTCACCGTCGTCGGCAGAGTTCACCATGCCGGTGACGAGCCGATCGATCACCCCGCCGCTGACATGAAAGGCGTCCACGCCGGCTGCGGCCAATTGCGGTGCCACCTGTGCGGTTTCGAATATCGGCCGGCCACCGGCCACCCGTTCGTAGCCGGAGATCCGCAGCGTGATCGGCAGCTGGTCGCCGATCTCCGACCGGATCGCTGCCAGCGCCTCCAGCACCACCCGGATGCGCCCACGCACCGAGTCGCCGCGGTAGTCGTCGGTGCGGCGGTTGCGCCGCGGGGCGAGGAAAGAGCCCAGGAACATGTAGCCGTGAGCGGCGTGCAGTTCGATGCCGTCGTATCCGGCTTCGGCCGCGCGCCGCACCGCCGCCTTGAACAGGTCGAACACCTCGATCAGCTGGTCGCGGGTGACTTCGGCCGACGGCCGGCCGGTGAGGTACGACGGGATGACCGACGGGCCGATCGAGGTGACGCCGTGCATCTCCGGCCCGAGCCCGTCGGGTCCGGCGTGCACGATCTGCGGTTGGATCTTGGCTCCGTGCTCGTGCACCACCTCAACCAGCGCGCGATGCGCGTCAACCGCGTCGTCGGTGGCCAGGTGCAGGCCTCCCGGCGTCTCTGGGTGGTGGTGGTCGATTCCCGTTGCGCCAACGGTGATCAGACCGACACCGCCCTTGGCCCGTTCCGCGAAGTAATCGCGGGTGCGCTCCGATGGCAGACCGTCCGGCGTGCCGTACATCGTCTCCATCGGCGACATCACCAGCCGGTTTCGCAGTGACATCCCGCCGATCGCGCCCGGCTGCAACAGATGCCGGAACTCGTGCTTGGTCAAGTTGTGAAACGACCGGCGAACGCGCGCAACGGTAGGTCGGCGCTGGTGACTATGCCCGGTGCCGCGTCAACCACCGCGCGGATCGAGTTGAGCGCGGGCATGCCGGTGACCGTCATGCCGATCGCTGCGAACGCGTCGGGCGCGGAGTCGTCGATGGACCCGGTCGCCGTGACACCGATCGGCCCGATGCCGACGATCTCGCCGACATCGCGGCCGACCTTCTCCGGTGAATAGCAGTGCAGGCCCACCAGCGCCAGATCCCGGTGCTCGACAATGCGCTTCACCATCTCGGTGCCGACATTGCCGGATGCCGCCTGGAACACGCGCAGTGGGCTGGCCACGATAAGGATTACCTGTCGTCGTCGGTATACCGGATGATCCCGCGAATGTTCTTGCCGTCCAGCATGTCTCTGTAGCCCTCGTTGACCTGTTCCAGCTTGTACTGCCGGGTGATCATGTCGTCGAGGTTGAGCTTGCCGGCTTTGTACATCGAAAGCAGCTGAGGAATGTCGTGGTGCGGGTTGCCGCCGCCGAAGATGGTGCCCTGCAGGTTCTTCTGCATCAGGGTCAGCATCGCCAGGTTCAGCGTGACCTCGGTGTCCAGCAGGCTGCCGATCGCGGTCGCCACGCAGGTTCCGCCCTTGGCGGTGATGGTCATGAAGCTCTCGATGTCGGAGCCGTGCAGCTCGCCGACGGTCACGATCACCTTGTGCGCCATGAATCCCGCCGTAACCTCCATGATGCCCAACAGCGCGGATTCCATATCCGGATAGACATGAGTCGCACCGAATTTCAGCGCCTGGTCACGCTTCCACTCCACCGGCTCGATCACGAAGATGTAGCGTGCGCCGGCAATGACGGCGCCCTGCAGCGCGGACATGCCCACCCCGCCGACGCCGACGATCGCCACGTCCTGACCGGGCCGGATGTCCGCGGTGCGGGTGGCCGAGCCGTAGCCGGTGGTCACGCCGCAGCCAACCAGGCAGGCCACCTCGAACGGGATCGACGGGTCGATCTTCACCACCGAACTCTTGTGCACCACCATGTACGGCGAGAAGGTTCCCAGCAGGGTCATCGGAAAGACCGGCTCGCCCCTGGCGTGAATCCGGAAGGTGCCGTCGGACACCGCCGCGCCGTTGAGCAATCCCGCACCCAGGTCGCACAGGTTGCGGAGCCCCGCCTGACACGACGGACACCTGCCACAGGACGGGATGAACGCGAGCACCACGTGATCGCCGGGTGCGACCTCTTCGACCCCGGGGCCGACCTCGGTGACGATGCCCGCGCCCTCGTGCCCGCCCAGCACCGGGAAGCCGCCCATGGGAATACCGCCGGTGACCAGGTGGTGGTCGGAGTGGCACATCCCCGACGCCTCCATCTGGATCTTCACCTCGTCGCGGACGGGGTCCCCGATCTCGATCTCCTCGATCGACCACGGTTGGTTGAACTCCCAGATGAGAGCACCTTTTGTCTTCATTGCGTCCTGCTTTCGTCGGAGAACTTCAAGCGACAGCGTAGTTAGGTAAGTCACACACGTGTCGGCCGGGTGTTCGTCCCCTGATGCATTTTGCGGGCTACCAGATCGGCACCGGCGACTGGCCCAGCGGGTAATAGCCGGGCAGCTTCTCTCCGGCCAGACTGCGTTCGATCCGCTCCTGCATGCCCTTGGACAGCTTGCCGTCCGTCATCAGGTCCAGGTAGAGCTTCTGCACGTGGCCGAAGTCGAAGAAGTCCCGCTGCCACTCGATCTTGCCGTCGGCGTCCAGGCGGAACCAGCTGCCGCCGATGCCGTAGATCTCCCGCTCGCCGCCGTCCGGATCGTCGGGATCGGTGGCGACCTGTTTCCAGAATCCGACGATCTCACCGATCTTGTCGTCGATGATCACCTTCTGGTACGGGTACTTCCAGCCCTCCAGGCCCGCCATCTCCAGACCCAGTGCAATGTCCCGGATCTCGTCGATTCCGATGCACATCACTTCTTCCTTCGGGCCGATGTTCCAGCCGTAGGTGGCATCGGCGGCGTAGAAGTCCGCCAACGGCTTCCAGTCACCGGCCTTCTCGGCGTCGCGGTTGACCTGGAGCCACCGCTCGACCCAATGTTCCAGTTGCTCGCGGGGTAATGCCGGCATGATCAGTCATCCTCTTCTTTGATGGACAGTGCCTGCGTGGGACAGGCCCACACGGCTTGTTCGACTTCGGCCCGATCCTCTTCCGGCGGTTCGTCGTTCAGGATTTCGACCTGTCCGCGCTTGGGCACCTTGAAATAGTCGGGGGCCTCGAGCTCGCACATGGCGTGGCCCTGGCACAGGTCCAGGTCGACTTCTATCTTGTATCCCATTGCCTGCCTCCTCAGGCGCGGCGGCGGTAGCGCACCTTGGCGGGCTGGGCCAGCTGCACCACCATCTTGGAGTGGTCGTTGTGATAGCTGTCCGACGGCTGAGCCATCTCGAACTCATACTCGCGCAACAGGACTGAGAAGATCGCCTTGATCTGCATGGTGGCGAACGCGGCACCGACGCAGCGGTGCCTGCCAGCGCCGAACGGGATCCAGGTCCACCGGTTGATCAGGTCCTCCTGGCGCGGCTTTTCGTAGCGGTCCGGGTCGAAGGCATCCGGGTTCGGGAAATCCTCGGCGAGCCGATTGGAGATCGCCGGCGAGGCAGCCACCAGATCGCCCTCGTGAATCGGGAAACCCTCGACCTCGAACTCGCCCTTGGCCACCCGCATCAGGATGATCAGCGGCGGGTGTAGGCGCAGCGTCTCCTTGAGCACGTTCTCCAGCTTCGGAATCTGCCGCAGCGCATGGAAGCTCACCTCTTGCCCGTCGGCGTAGAGCTCCTCCAGCTCGTTGATCACATCGGTGTACACGCCGGGGTGGCGCAGGAGTTCGATCAACGTCCACGAGGCGGTACCCGAGCTCGTGTGATGCCCGGCGAACATCAACGAGATGAACATGCCCGTTACCTCGTCGGCTGAGAATCGGGGATTGCCGTCCTCGTCCTTGATCGACACCAGCACGTCGAGCATGTCGCGATCGCTCTTGTCTGCCGGTGGGTTGGCGATCCGGCCGTCCATGATGTCTTGCACCAAAGCCACCAAGCCTTTTCGGGCCTCGTCACGACGTCGGAAGCTTTCGATGGGTAGGTACGGATCGACGTAGCACAGCGGGTCGGTGCCACGTTCGAGTTCGTGGTAGTAGTGGGCGAACCGCGAGTCGAGCTGGTCGCGGAACTTCGTGCCGATCAAACACGCCGAGGATGTGTATATGGTCAGCTCGGCGAAGAAATCGAGCAGATCGATCTCACCGCTCTCGCCCCAATTCGCGATCATCCGCTGCACTTCGCGCTCGATCGTGGCGGCATGGCCCTTCATCTGCTCGCCGCGTAGCGCTGAGTTGTGCAGCATCTCCTTGCGCCGTTCCGGACTGGCGTCGAACACCACGCCCTGCCCGAAGATCGGCGTCATGAACGGATATGCCTCGGCCTGGTCGAGTTCTTCGTCGGCGGACCGGAAGAAGAACTCGTTGGCCTTGGATCCCGACAGGAAGATGACATGCTTGCCCGCGAGCTGGAACCACCCGACATCGCCGCACTCGTCGCGGACTCGCTGCATCAATCCGATCGGGTCGGTGCGGAACTCTTCCAGGTGCCCGTGTTCCTCTTCGCCACCCGAGACGCGAGGAACGATCGCGGTGGTCATGACGGCATCCCCTCCGGTCCAAGTTTGAGTTGCTGACGTTCCTTGGGCGCGTTGGCCAGTGGCCCCTCCGGTTGCAGTTCCATGTTGGCGATGAAACCGCCGCGCGGCGTTTCGGCGACGAACGCAATGGCCCTGGCGAGGTCGGCGGGCCGAAGGAAGTAATCGTGGCGGGCTTGACCCCACTTGGCCCAGTCCTCCAGCGCCGGCCCGATGGATTCCGGCGGCAGGCTCCAGCCCATGCCGGTTTTGGTCGGCCCGGGATGCACAATCGACGCGCGAACTCCGGTGCCTTCGAGTTCCATCTGCAGGTTGGTGACCATCGAAACCAGCGCGGCTTTGGCGGCGCCATAGGCGCCCATGTGTGGCCGCTGGCGCAGCGCGACATCGGATCCGACGAAGATCAGGTCGCCGCGTTGCCGCTCCACCATCCCCGGCAGCACCGCGGTGGACAACCGGTTGGCGCCGATCAGGTGGATCTGTATCTGCGATTCGAAGCTGTCCGTGCTGATCTCGTGCAGCCGGCCGAAGTAAGTGTCGCCGGCACCGGTGACCAGCAGCTCGATGTCGCCGAGCTCCTCGGTGGCCCGATGCACGAAGCCCTTCACCGACTCGGGATCGGTGACATCGAGCGGGAGTGCGACCGCTTCGCCTCCCGCAGAACGGATCTGGTCGACGAGCTCCTGGCACTTCTCGACCCGACGGGCGCCCAATGCGACGGGGAAGCCGCGGGCGGCCAGCTCGGTGGCCGTCGCGGCGCCGATTCCGGACGATGCACCCGCAACGATTGCGGGCCTGCGCTTAGGCAGTGGTTCGAAACGGGGCATCAGGCGGCCTCCACCGTCATGGGTAGGCTGGCAAATCCGCGCACATTGCTGGAATGCACTCGCACGGCGTTGGCCTCGTCGACCTCGTAACCGCGGATACGCTTGAACAGTTCGGCCAGCGCCACCCGTGCCTCCATCCGGGCCAGGTGTGCGCCGAGGCAGAAGTGGGCGCCGCTGCCGAAACTGACCAGCTTCGAGCCGATCTCGCGACCGATGCGGTATTGGTCTGCGTCTTCGAATACCCTGTCGTCGCGGTTGGCCGAGCCGGGCAGCAGCAGCATCACATCGCCCTCGGCCACAGGGGTGTCATAGAGCGTCGTGTCCTGCGCGACGGTGCGCGCCAGGATCTGGCTCGAGTTGTCGTAGCGCAGCGTTTCCTCGACCCACAGCGGGATTCTGGAATGGTCGGTGTAGACGGTCGCCAACTGGTCGGGGTTCTTATAGCCCCAATACGCGGCGTTGCCCAGCAGCTTGGTGGTGGTTTCGTTGCCCGCGACCACCATCAGAAACAGGAACGCGATGATCTCTTCGTCGGTGAGGCGGTCACCGTCGATCTCCGCATCGATCAGCGCCGACGTCAAGTCCTCGCTGCGTTTCTTGCGGCGCTGCGAAACCATGTCGGTGTAGTAGACCATCAGATCGGCCGAGGCCTGCATCGCCGACGGTGGCACATCGGGCACGCCCTCATCCCGGTGCAGTACGCCGTCGGCCAGTTCGCGGATGCGGGCCCGGTCCGGTTCGGGCACACCCATCAGCTCTGAGATCACGTCCATCGGCAGCTTGCCGGCGAATTCGGCGATGTAGTCGAAGCTTTCGTGCTGAAGCGCGGTGTCCAGGTGCGCTATGGCGATCTCGGTGACCCGTGGTTCGAGTTCGCGAATGCGGCGCGGGGTGAAGCCCTTGGACACCAGGGTGCGCAGCCGCAGGTGCGCAGGGTCGTCGAGGGCGAGGAAGGACATCACCTTGTGCGCTTCCAGGCTGCGTGAAATCGGATCGAGCGAAACGCCATACGCGTTGGACAGCGCCGTGCTGTTGCGGAAGCCCTGGAGCACGTCGCCGTGCCGTGATAGCGCCCAGAACTTCAGCTCGTCATTGCGGTAGAGCGGCGCCTCGTCGCGCAGCCGCTTGTAGTACGGGTACGGGTCCTCGTGGAAGTCGTAGTCGTACGGGTCGAGAACCAGATCGCTGGCCTGGACAGTCATCCGTCTTCTCCAAGGCTTCGTCTCATTTGTCCTCTCCGAGGATGAGGCCGACCACATAGCTGAGCCGGTCGGCGATCTGGCGATAGGTGAAGGCGCCGCTGCCGGCTTGGACGAGCGCGCCGAAGTACGTCATCTCGAGCGCTGCGAGCAATCGGGAGTCGGCATCCGGGCCGACCGCCGATCGGATGCGGCGGTGGATCTCCGCGCCGATACGTTCCCGCACCTTTCGGACCGCCGCGTCCCCATTGCTCAGCAGCGCTGTCGTGCAGGCGGCGGCGACTTCGGGTTCGTCGGCGACCACCAGCGCCAGGCTGCGCAGCGCCTTCTCGACCCGAGCGGCCGTGCCGTCGTTCACGTCGGTGAAATAGGGCACCTGACGGACGAGATCCAGATAGACCTCGGCGATCAGGTGGTTCTTCGAGGAGAAGTACGTGTAGGCCGTCGCCGGGGCGACCTTTGCCCGCGCGGCGACCGCGCGCACGGTCAGATCGGCATACGACGACTCGCGCAGCATCTCGACACCCGCGGTGAGCACCTTGCGGAAGGTCTCTTCCTGCCGGCGGTTGCGCGGCGTTTCGCCAGGTTCGGTCGCGGTCTCCGTTGTGATCGCAACCACTGCATCGCTGGACACATGTCCAAGTTATCCGACGAACTCGGCAGCAGGCAAGCCCGGCGGACGAAATCCCAGGATAACTGCCATATCCATGATGCGATGAGGTGTCCCAGGTGACCCGACCTTGCGGCCCGCACCCGTCTGAGGCTATCGTTCGAGGGAATACAGCCGGACAGTTGTCCAGAAACCTGAACGGGAGTTCTAGATGGGGATCCTGGCGGACCGCGAGAGTCGGCTGCTGATCGACGGCAAGCTGGTCGCGGGCAGCGGCGGCACCTTCCCGACGGTGAATCCGGCCACTGAGGAGGTGCTCGGCGTCGCGGCGGACGGAGACGTGGAGGACATGGGCCGCGCCATCGAGGCCGCGCGCCGCGCCTTTGACGACACCGACTGGTCGACCAACACCGAACTGCGGGTGCGTTGCAGTCGCCAATTGCAAGCAGCGCTGCGTGACAACGTCGAGGAACTGCGCGAGATGACCATCGCGGAGGTCGGGGCGCCCGTGATGCTCACCTCCGCCGCGCAGCTGGAGGGCCCGATCGAGGACTTGAGCTTTGGCGCCGACACCGCCGAGTCATACCAATGGAAAACCGACCTCGGCATCGCATCGCCGATGGGCATCAAGTCAGCGCGCACGATCTCCCGGGAAGCGGTCGGCGTGGTCGGGGCGATCACGCCGTGGAACTTCCCGCACCAGATCAACCTCGCCAAGCTCGGCCCGGCGCTGGCCGCGGGCAACACCGTCATCCTCAAACCCGCGCCGGACACACCATGGTGCGCCGCTGTGCTCGGACAGCTCATTACCGAGCACACCGACATCCCGCCGGGCGTGGTCAACATCGTCACATCCAGTGATCACGGTGTCGGGGCGTTGTTGGCGAAAGACCCACGGGTGGACATGGTTTCGTTCACCGGCTCGACGGCTACCGGCCGCAGTGTCATGGCCGACGCCGCCGCCACGCTGAAGAAGGTCTTCCTCGAACTCGGCGGCAAGTCGGCTTTCCTGGTCCTCGACGACGTCGATCTCGCGGGCGCCTGCTCGATGTCGGCGTTCACCGCGTCAATGCACGCCGGCCAGGGCTGTGCCATCACCACCCGGCTGGTGGTACCCCGCGCCCGCTACGACGAAGCCGTCGAGGCGGCGGCGGCGACGATGTCTTCGCTGAAGCCTGGCGATCCCACAGACCCGGGCACCATCTGCGGGCCGCTGATCTCCGCTCGCCAGCGGGACCGCGTGCAGGGCTATCTGGATTCGGCCGTCGAAGAAGGCGGCAAGTTCGCCTGCGGCGGAGGACGTCCCGCGGATCGCGACACCGGCTTCTTCATCGAACCCACCGTGATCACCGGACTCGACAACAGCGCCAGGGTGGCACGTGAAGAGATCTTCGGCCCGGTGCTCACGGTGATCGCCCACGACGGCGACGACGACGCCGTGCGGATCGCCAACGACTCGCCGTACGGCCTGTCGGGCACGGTGTTCTCCGCCGATTCCGACCGAGCTGCCGGCGTGGCCGCGCGGATGCGGGTCGGCACGGTGAATGTCAACGGTGGCGTCTGGTATTCGGCCGACATGCCGTTCGGTGGATACAAGCAATCCGGCATCGGCCGGGAAATGGGGCTCGCGGGTTTCGAGGAATATCTGGAAACCAAAGCCATTGCCACAGCGGCTGATTAAGGAGAACGACAGGATGGGTCAATTCGACGAAAAGGTGGCCATCGTCACCGGATCCGGTGGCGGTATCGGCCAGGCCTACGCCGAGGCCCTCGCCCGTGAGGGCGCCGCCGTGGTGGTCGCCGACATCAACGCCGAGGCCGCTGAAGGAGTGGCCAAGCAGATCGTCGCCGACGGCGGAACGGCCATCAGCGTGCCGGTGGACGTCTCGGATATCGAGTCGGCGAAGGCGATGGCCGACCGCACGCTGGCCGAGTTCGGCGGGATCGACTATCTGGTCAACAACGCCGCCATCTTCGGCGGGATGAAACTGGACCTGCTGCTCACCGTCGACTGGGACTACTACAAGAAATTCATGAGCGTGAACCTCGACGGCGCGCTGGTGTGCACCCGGGCGGTGTACAAGAAGATGGCCAAGCGCGGCGGCGGGGCGATCGTCAACCAGTCGTCGACTGCGGCGTGGATGTACGCGAACTTTTACGGGCTGGCCAAGGTCGGGGTCAACGGCCTGACCCAGCAGCTGTCCCGCGAACTGGGCGGGATGAACATCCGGATCAATGCGATCGCGCCGGGACCGATCGATACCGAGGCCAACAGAACCACCACGCCGCAGGAAATGGTTGCCGACATCGTCAAGGGCATTCCGCTGTCCCGCATGGGCCAACCCGACGATCTGGTTGGCATGTGTCTGTTCCTGCTGTCGGATCAGGCGAAGTGGATCACCGGCCAGATCTTCAATGTCGACGGTGGACAGATCATCCGATCATGAGTGAGCAAGTCAAACTGGGGTACATCGGCCTGGGGAGCATGGGCGCTCCGATGGCCAAGCGCCTAGTCCATTGGCCTGGCGGTGTAAAGGTTTTCGACGTGCGCGTCGAGGCGATGACGCCGTTGGCCGAGGCGGGTGCGTCGCTGGCCGACAGCGTGGCCGACGTAGCCACTGCCGGCATCATCAGCGTGACCGTTCTCAACGACGAGCAGGTGCGTGAGGTGGTCGCCGAGCTGGCGGCCAACGCAAAGCCGGGCACGGTGATCGCGATTCATTCGACGATCAGCCCCGACACCGCGGTGAAACTCGCCGAACAGCTTGCACCACAGGGCATTCACGTCGTCGACGCACCGGTCAGCGGCGGCGGAGCGGCGGCTGAAAAGGGCGAGCTGGCGACCATGGTGGGTGCCGATCGCGAGGTATACGAGCGGATCAAGCCGGCATTCAAACAGTTCGCGTCGATGGTGGTCCACGCTGGCCCTCCCGGCGCGGGAACGCGAATGAAGCTGGCCCGCAACATGTTGACCTTCACGTCGTACGCCGCAGCCTGTGAGGCGATGAAACTGGCCGAGACGGCTGGGATCGATCTGCAGGCGCTGGGTCGGGTGGTGCGCCACACGGATGCGCTGACCAGCGGTGCCGGGGCGATCATGGTCAGAGACGACATGAAAACCATTGAACCTGACAGCTTCCTCTATGAGCCGTTCGTACATGCGCGGGGCCTCGGCGAGAAGGACCTCAGCCTGGCGTTGGCGTTGGGCGAAACTGTGGACGTCGCGCTGCCGCTGGCCGAGGTGGCGCTGAAGAATCTCGCGGCCGGCTTGGGCGTGCCGCACGCAAAGGAGTAACACCATGGACGAATTGCGCCGCAAGGGCCTCGAGAAGATGAACGAGGTGTACGCCTGGGAGATGCCCAATATCGAGGGCGACGAGTACTTCGACCTCACCGTCGACCACCTGTTCGGCACCATCTGGACCAGGCCCGGGCTGTCCATGCGCGACAAACGATTGATGACTCTGTCGGTGGTGACGGCGCTGGGATTGCAGGATCTGACGGAGGTTCAGGTAAACGCCGCGCTCGAGAACGAGGAACTCACCGAGGCCGAGTTGAAGGAGATGGCCGTCTTCCTTACCCACTACGTCGGCTTCCCGCTGGGTTCGGGACTCAACGGAGTGATCAGCCGCGTCACCGCCAAGCGCAAGAAGGCGGCCGCCAAGGGCGAGGGTGCAGACCGCAAGGCCAACGTCAACGCAGCGGTCAAGATGAATACCGGACAGACCCTCGATGAGTAGGTACGCCTCTCTATCCCGGGACCAGCTGGCGACGCTGGTGCCGGAGCTGCTGCTGATCGGCCAGCTCATCGACCGTTCCGGAATGGCCTGGTGCATCAAGAACTTCGGCCATCCGGAAATGCTGCAGATCGCGATCGAGGAGTGGGCCGGCTGCAGTCCGATCTACACCAAGCGCATGCAGAAGGCGTTGAAGTACGAGGGCGACGACGTCATCACGATCTTCAAGGGTTTGCAGCTCGACATCGGCGCCCCGCCGCAGTTCATGGATTTCCGCTACACCGTGCACGACCGGTGGCACGGCGAGTTCCACCTCGACCACTGTGGCGCGCTGCTCGACGTCGAGCCGATGGGCGAGGACTTTGTCCGCGGCATGTGTCACGACATCGAGGACCCCACTTTCGACGCCACCGCGGTGGCGACCAACCCGCACGCACAGGTGCGACCTATCCACCGCCCGCCGCGGGTGCCCGCCGACCGGCATCCACACTGCAGGTGGACCGTGATCATCGACGAGTCCTACCCAGAAGTGAGCGGCATCGCCGCAGTGGACGTGCTGCGCCGAACGCGTGCCGCCAGAACGGAACTCGACCCGATCAACCCCGACGACGAGGGCGAGTCCGACTACTCGGGTCCGCTGCTGTCGGATTTCGACTTCTCCGCGTTCGCACGCTCGGCGCTGGTACGGATGGCGGACGAGGTCTGTCTGCAGATGCACCTGCTCAACCTGTCGTTCGTGATCGCTGTGGGCAAGCGGGCGGGCACCAACACCGACCTTGCGACCGAGATCTGCACGAAACAGCTGATCGGCATCGCGGGCATCGCCGCCGAACGCATCCATCGTGCACTCGATCTGCCGAGCGGGATCGAGGGTGCGGTCCGCACGCTCGAGCTGCATCCGATGTTCAACCCGGCCGTGTACGTGACCGCCGAATTCGGCCCGGATACCGTCGAGGTGCGCAGGTCGCCGGCACATGAGGACGGGGCATGGGTCTCGCTGCCCGGTCCGTCGGAGACGCGACCGCTGCAGGCGATTGTCGCCGCCGTGGATCCACACCTCGACGTTGAGGTGACAGGTACCGACACGGACTGGACGGCACAGGTGATCGAGACCGACACGGCGGCAAAGGAATTCCGCGAGGTCTCGGTGACCAGGATCAGCGGCGGATCGACGTTCGTGTTCGAGCCGAGGAAGTCGCTGCCGCTGACGGTGCTGTGACAAGCGCCGAACCGACCCAACGCCGCAGATAGTCGCGGAGCTCCTCGCCGCGTCGTGGCGGCCGGCCGGGGTCGATGACGAACGACTGGATGATCCGCAGCAGGTGCTCCGCCAGCTCGTCGAGGTCACCATCGGTGTATCCGCCGCCGGCCCAGTCGACGTCGAAGCGCCGCAGCATGGAGTTGGCGAATTGCAGGGCGACGTCGGACGTCACCGATTCGGTATGAGCGGCACGTCCAGGGACGATAAGCAGACCGATGTGCTTGTCCTTGGGCAACCATTCCAGCGCCGTGGCGATGCCTTCGCTGACGGCGTCGACGGGATCGGTGATTCCGTTCAGATGGTCGGCCAGCCGGTCCAGGAATCCCGTCGCCGCATGCACGGCGGCGTCCACCAGTAGCGCGTCGGTGCTGGGAAAGTACCGGTAGACCGTTTGACGGGTGACGCCGAGGGTCCGCGCGACGTCGGCGATGGAAAAATCGGCGCCGCGCTCGTCGATGGCCTTTCCGGCGGCGGCCAGGATTCTCGCGATGGCTTCGTCATCGGTGGCGGGTGCCGAACCAGACCAGCCGTGAGTGCGCATGCCGGAAACCTTACTTGGCCGGCTATCCCTGGTAGGAGACCGCCAGCGCCTTGACGCCGTTGAGCCATCCGGACCGAAGCCGTTGCGGCTCGGACAGTTTCGAGATGTTCGGAATCTGGTCGGCGATTTCGTTGAAGATCAGCTTGATCTCCATCCGCGCCAGGTTGGCGCCGATGCAGAAGTGCGCCCCGTTGCCGCCGAAACCCAGATGCGGGTTGGGGTCGCGAAGGATGTTGAAATCGAAGGGCCTGTCAAAGACGCTTTCGTCGTAGTTCGCGGAGCTGTAGAACAGTCCCACCCGTTGCCCTTCGCGGATGGCGACCCCGCCCAGCTCGGTGTCGGCCAGCGCGGTGCGCTGGAAGCAGTGCACCGGCGTGGCCCAGCGGACGATCTCGTCGGCAGCGGTGTCGGGCCGTTCGCGCTTGAACAACTCCCACTGCTCGGGATTGTCGAAGAACGCGTTCATGCCGTGCGTCATCGCGTTGCGGGTGGTTTCATTGCCGGCGACCGCCAGCAGGATCACGAAGAACGCGAACTCCACGTCATCCAGCGACTCCCCGTCGATGTCGGCCTCGATCAGCCGGGTCACGATGTCATCGGCCGGACAGCGCCTGCGCTCCTCGGCCATGTTGTAGGCATATCCCATCAACTCGGCATTGGCGGCTACGTAGTCCGACTCGAAGTCCGGATCCTCGGTGTTCATGATCGCGTTCGTCCAGTGAAACAACTTCTCGCGGTCCGCCTCGGGCACGCCGATCAGGTCGGCGATCGCCACCAACGGAAGGCTCATCGCGATGTCGTCGACGAAGTTTCCGGACCCCTTCTCCCACGCGGCGGCGACGATGTCGCGAGCGGCGAACGCGAGTTTCTCCTCGAGGGTGGCGACCGCCCGCGGCGTGAACAGCCGTGACACCAGCTTGCGCAGCCGGGTGTGATCCGGCGCATCGTGGTTGATCAGCAGCGCCTTGGTCAGATCCAGCTGCTCGGCCGTGGTGCCTTCGGGCATCCGCATCACGGCGCCCTTGCGGTTGGTCGACCACAGGTCACCGTCCCGGGAGATCGCCTTGATGTCGTCGTGGCGGCTGATCACCCAGAAGCCATCGTCGTCGAAGATCGAATCGGGCTGCTCGTTCCACCACACCGGCGCGGTCTTGCGCAGTTCGGCGAACTCGGCGACCGGTATGCCCTTTTCCAGGACGTCCGGATCGGTGAAGTCGAAACCCTGGCCGAAGGGGCATGTGGTCTGCGTCATAGTTCGACCATACACTCTGATGTCAAATGTATGGCCGTAGTCTTGGCAACCGTGCGCGTTCTTGTGATCGGATCCGGAGCCCGTGAACATGCGCTCCTGCAGGCGCTGCGCAACGACGCAGAGGTAGAGAGCCTGGCGATCGCGCCCGGTAACGCTGGTACTGCGGTGATCGCCGACCAGCATGACGTCGACATCACCTCCGGGGAGGCCGTCGCGAAGCTGGCCCGGCGGATTGGCGCGGACCTGGTGGTGATCGGGCCCGAGGTGCCGCTGGTGCTCGGGGTGGCCGACGCGGTACGCGCCGCCGGGATCGCGTGCTTCGGCCCGACCAAAGAGTCCGCCGCCATCGAGGGATCGAAGTCCTTCGCCAAGGAAGTCATGGCCGCCGCGGGTGTCCGCACCGCGGCCAGTGAGGTCGTCGACAACCCGGCACGCCTGGACACTGCCTTGGATCGGTTCGGTCCGAGTGGCGGCGATCCGGCGTGGGTGGTCAAGGACGACGGCCTGGCCGCCGGCAAGGGCGTGGTGGTGACACCCGACCGCGACGCCGCTCGGGCGCACGCGGCCAGCCTGCTCGACGCCGGGCATCCGGTGCTGCTGGAGTCCTTCCTGGACGGCCCCGAGGTGTCGCTGCTGTGCATCGTGGACGGCGAGACGGTGGTGCCGATGCTTCCCGCGCAGGACTTCAAGCGGGTCGGCGACGGCGACACCGGACCCAACACTGGCGGAATGGGCGCCTACGCCCCGCTGCCCTGGTTGCCCGACGAAGTCACCGCGCAGATCGTCGACGACATCATCAAACCCGTTGCCGCCGAATTGGTTCGGCGAGGGACCCCGTTCTCCGGCGTGCTCTACGCCGGGCTGGCCATCACGTCCCGCGGGCCGGCGGTGGTGGAGTTCAACTGTCGCTTCGGCGACCCGGAGACCCAAGCCGTGCTGGCGCTGCTGGACACCCCGCTGGGCCAATTTCTGCGTGCCGCCGCCACCGGCGAGTTGGCCGCTTCGCCGCGGTTGCGGTGGCGTGACGGCGCCGCGGTGACCGTGGTGCTGGCCGCCGAAAACTATCCCGGGCGCCCGCGGGTGGGCGACGTGATCGTCGGCGCCGAAGCCGACGGCGTGCTGCATGCGGGCACCGCGCGACGCGATGACGGGAACATCGTCTCGTCCGGAGGGCGGGTGCTGTCCGTGGTCGGGA
>NZ_JBOGDB010000171.1:0-1542 GCF_050701515.1 Mycobacterium sp.
GAGTTTCTCCGGGAGGGCTTCGCCGTCCACGACACCTTGCATCCGGATCGCATCGTGCTTGGTGTGCAACCGGACTCGCTGCATGCCGAGGCCGCGATCCGCGAACTGTACGCGCCACTGCTCGACGAGGGCGTGCCGTTCCTGCTGACCGATCTGCAGACCGCCGAACTGGTCAAGGTGTCCGCGAATGCCTTTCTCGCAACCAAGATCTCGTTCATCAACGCGATTTCCGAGGTGTGCGAAGCCGTCGACGCCGACGTCACGCTGCTCGCCGACGCGCTCGGTTACGACCCCCGCATCGGCCGCCGGTTCCTCAACGCCGGGCTCGGTTTCGGCGGCGGCTGCCTACCCAAGGACATCCGCGCGTTCATGGCGCGGGCCGGCGAGCTCGGCGCCAACCATGCCCTGACGTTCCTGCGCGAGGTGGACAGCATCAACATGCGCCGGCGCACCCGGATGGTGGAACTGGCGACCAAGGCGTGCGGCTCGTTGCTTGGCGCCAACATCGCCGTGCTCGGTGCGGCGTTCAAACCCGAGTCCGATGACGTACGCGACTCGCCCGCGTTGAACGTGGCCGGCATGCTGCAGCTCAACGGCGCGACGGTCAACGTCTACGACCCCAAGGCGATGGAGAACAGCCAGCGGTTGTTCCCCACGCTGAACTATTCGACGTCGGTGGTCGAGGCGTGCGAACACGCCGATGCCGTGCTGGTGCTCACCGAGTGGCGGGAGTTCGTCGAGCTCGATCCGGACGACCTGGCCGACACCGTCCGCGCGAAAGTGGTTGTCGACGGACGTAATTGCCTGGACCCGGCGCGCTGGACCGAGGCCGGCTGGCGACTGTACTGCCTGGGCAAGGCCGGCACTGTTTGACACTTGTTTAACAACGTCGGCGGCCGTAAGCTCGCGGCATGAGGCAACAAATCCGCTGGTTCGCCCTGCACGGCGTTATCCGTGGCCTCGCGAATTACGGCGCCCGCCGCGGCGATCCTCAGGCGCGTCTGATCGCCGACCCCGGCGTGCGGGAGAACCCGGCCGCCTTTGCCGACGAATACCGGTCCAGGGGTCCGGTGATCCGGTGCCGCGCGGCGCTGATGACCTTCGACCACGGCGTGGCCCACGAACTGCTGCGCTCCGATGACTTCCGGGTGATCGCCATCGGGGGCAACCTGCCCCGGCCGCTGCGCTGGATCGTCGAGAAAACCGAGACCGGCACGCTGCACCCGCTGCAGCCGCCGTCGCTGCTGTCCGTCGAGCCGCCCGATCACACCCGCTATCGCAAGCTGGTGTCATCGGTGTTCACCCCGAGAGCCGTTGCGACACTGCGGGAGCGGGTCGAGCAGACCGCCACCGCCCTGCTAGACGAGCTGGAGGGCGAGACCGATGTGGTCGACATCGTGGAGCGCTACTGCTCGCAGCTTCCGGTCGCCGTCATCGGAGACATACTCGGTGTTCCCGACGAGGACCGGCCGCGCATCCTGTACTTCGGTGAACTGGGAGCCCCCAGCCTCGACATCGGCGTGTCATGGCGGCAGTACGTGC
>NZ_JBOGDB010000172.1:0-5117 GCF_050701515.1 Mycobacterium sp.
CCGCGCAGCTGCGTGCCGTCGTCTCCACCCTGCAGACAGCGTCGCAAGATGCGCGCCGCAACGCCCAGGACCAACAAATGGCCAGCGGGCGCTAGTCATGGCGTACTACGGCGCAGACCCTGGACAGCTGCGGGTGCTGGCAACGCAGTTCAACAAGAATGCCGGCGTTCTGGAATCGCATGCCATGTCATTGCATTCGCTGATCGGCTCCAGCACGAGCTGGCGTGGGCCCGACGCCGACCGCTTCCGATCGCAGTGGAGCGACCACTCGTTCCGGGCCATGTCGGCCGCCGTCACCCTGCTGCGCCAAAGTGCAATTGATCTGCAGCGCAATGCCGACGAGCAGGAAGGGATCAGTGAGGGCCGCAGCGGTACCGGCGGGCAGAGTGGCAGCGCGGCGCCGACGGGCGCATCCGGCCTATTCGAGCACATCCAGAACAGGGGCGATGAGTTCGACAAGGACGACGACGGTGTTCGGATCGAGAGAGTGGTGGGGCCCGACGGCGAAACCCGGTTGATCGCCTATTTCAAAGGGCAGGACGCCTCGGAGAACCGCGACGGATGGCGAAGCATGTCGGTGGTAGGTGGCTGGGTGGATCCCGCAATCACCGCCAAGATCGACGAGGCGTTGAAGAGCTGTCCCAACGGGACCAACACCGAGGTCATGCTCGTTGGCTTCAGTCAAGGCGGAATGGACGCGCAGAACATCGCCGCCTCGGACAAGTACAACGTGACGAACCTGGTCACGTACGGGTCCCCGATCACGCAGGGTGACAACCCGAACATCCACACGGTGCACATGCACGCTTCCGGTGACCTGGTGCCGGTAGGAGGAGCCATCGGCGCGGGCGGATACCAGTCGGATCAGGTCTTCCAGTCGGATGCGAATCTGCCTTTCGGGCAACAGGTGCACGGTGACGACGCCTACGAGAATGTCGCCGCGGATTTCGACAAGTCCACCGATTCCCGGTTCACCGACGCCAAAGACAGCATGAAGAAGTTCCAGGGCGTCGTCGTTCATACCGATGAGTGATCAGACGTCGACGACCTGGGCCGACCCGAATCCGCCCAGCCCGACCGATCCGCGCGCCAAGCCGGTACTCACCATCGCGGGTGCCGTGCTGACCTTCGTGGTTCTCGTGACGCTGGTGGTTGTGGTCATCGCGCAGCGCGGAACGATTTTCGGTAACTCGAACGGTGACCTGGTGCTCATCGCGGCCAACACACCGGGATCCCAGCCGTTCACCCCACCGATGGTCGTTGCTCGGCCGCCGGTGTCGGAGCAGGCCGCCAAGGCGATCCAAACCATCACCCAGCAGCTGCCGGCGTCACCCGACCGCGGGGTGCGGCTGGTGTCGGGCGCCCACCCCGGTCTCTACGGCGGACACAACGACGGCAATGCCTGCGATGCGGCGGCGATCGCCAATTTCCTTGACGGCCATCCGGATAAGTCCACCGCGTGGGCGAAGGCCATCGGAATCCGGCCACTGCAGATCCCGTACTATCTCAACACCCTCACCCCGGTGGTCCTCACGACTGACACCTGGGTGAGCATGCATCGCTACTCGGGCGCCGAGGCGGTGCCCACTCAGGCGGTGCTGCAAGCCGGTAACGCGGTGATGGTCGATCCGGCCGGCGTGCCGCGCCTGCAGTGCGCGAGCGGCGATCCACTCGGGCCGCCCGCCGACGACAAGCTGGAGCAACTGCCGCCCGTCGGGCAGGCCTGGCCCGGTTACGAACTGCAGAACGTCGTCGCCGTCGCCTACACCGATGCCCCGGCGTCGTTCACCGATCCGGTACCCACCGCCCCGCTCGGCGAGTTGCAATTGGTCAACCTCGACACGGGTGAAGTGCTGGTCCGCCAGGTCGGCGGAACCATCGCACTGCCCGGATCGCCGACAGTCGCACTGCCCGACCCCATCGCGATGAACACTCCCCCGGGCGGCGAGCGTTCCCACCGCTGACCCGGGTCAAGCGGGCCGGTGGCGCCGAACGTCGTCGCGCCGCTGAGCAGCGCCCAGACAATGAAGACGGACAGGGCGACGACGATCAGGACGACGGTCAGAATCCCGGCGAGGAGAATGCGCGTGCTCAACCCAAAAGGATTGTCCTGATTATTCTTTGGAGTGCGAGCGCGCGGCGGCATCGGACGGTTCACCGCGCGGAGGGGCTGGGGGCCGGTCCCACCCGACCGTAGTCGGCGTGCCTGGCGTTCGTCGTCGATGGCGCACCACGGGCAGGTCGCGCACCCGACCGGGATCTCGTGGGACAGCCGTGGGCACCTGGCCAGCCGGAGCCTTGATAGCGCGGCCCGCCACTCCGCCGCCGTCGGACGCTGGGTCGGGTCGTGCACCCCGACGGTGAACGCGCGCGCGAACAGCTGCTGGATTTCGGGCGGCAGGAACGTGACGGGCGGAGCCAGCGGATGGGTGTGCAGTAGCGATGACGGTCCGCCCGCCCAATGTCCGGTCTTGGCCAGCGTCATCGCGTCGGGCTGCTCGCCGTCGCCGACCCAGGTGCCTCGCATGAACGGATGGTTGCCGGCCATCAACAGCAGGTGGATATGTACCGCAAGCGCGAACAGGTCCGACGGCTTCTCCCTGGCCTGGGTGCGCAGATTGATCCCGGACAGTTCCGGCGCGGTGAACTCCGGACGCCCAACCCCGCACAGATACCGTCGGCCGGTTCGGTCGGTGAATTGCATTGAGTCGCAGTCGACCAGCGTCACCTCCGTGGTGTCGGCCACCAGGATGTTGCGTTCCTGGAAGTCGCCGATCACCGCGTCGACTCGATGCACCACCTCCACGGCCAGGCACAGGTTCGCCGCGACATTGAGCAGATGCCCCCAGGTGGCGTTCTTGGTCCACCGCGCGTTCGGCGGCGGGTTCTGCCGGTCGTACGGATTGCTCATGGTGTGGATCTCGACCGCCGTCGCGGTGTCGATCCTCGGCATCACGTACCCGATCGGCCCGCGATCGTCGGCGACGGTGTGCAGCGGCCAGGTCAACACGGCGAACCCGTTCGGCTGGGTGGCGCCCGGCGGGGACGACTGGATCATTGCGCCGACCTTGCCGAGCTTTTCCGGCAGGTCGGTGAGCGTGGGATGGAAGACCTTGGCCACCCATTGCGGGTGTCCGAGAACCTGGTAGATGGTGCCCTCGCCGGCCGGCTTGCCCAGCATCGGCCCCAGCGCGAGGGGCTCGCCGGTCTCGAGTCGCAGCCGAGTGAAGGTCGGGTTCGGCCCCGTGCTCACTTCGGTTTCCTTGCCCGCATCCACCGACGCCGCCGACGCGAACCCGCCTGGAGCGGATCGGTTTCCGGCTCCGACGGCTGACCGGCCGCGACCGCGGCCTCGCCCGGCGCGGCGCTGCAACTCACGACCGGGCGCATCAGGCCGGACGATTCGCCGGGCTGCGGAAGCGCGGCCAGCACCATGGTCTTGTCGTCGCCGGTCTGGTCGTCCTCGATGCCGCGCAGCAGGGCGGCGAAGTTGTCGGCGCTCGCCCCGGACCGGACCTGCTGCCACGATCCGCGGAAGAACGGCTCGTACGCTTCGCCGGTGGCGACATTCGTGATCTTGTAGCTCATCCCGTCGGTGCTGAGCGCGAAAGCCGTTACCCCCTTTTGCATCACGGTCCGATACGACTCTTCGAACGCGGCGTCGGACTGGATGAACCAGGTGGTGTTGGCGTAGTCATCCTTGGGCTCGATCAGTACCGTCTCGATACGGTCGTCGTGCTCCGTGGCGATGACGCCGTCGCCGACCTGTCCGAAGAAGGCGGCTTCGCGGTGGGCCAGCGCCACACACAGCGTCGTGGACAGACGAGACACCTCGACCCGCATGGCCTCGGCCTGGTCGGCGACGCGCTGGACGGCGCAGTCGAACAGCCAGCGCATCAGCGTCTCGGCGTATTCGCCGGGCGCCGTGTGAAAGTCGTGGATGAACCGCGGCTGCATCGCGTTGAGAAGAATGCTCTGGCACGCGGCGTAGGACCCCCACGCGGACGTGCCGGTAACGGACCCGGCGCCGTCGGCCACCGCGGCGACGACGAAATCACCGACGACGCCGTACCCGTAGGCGTCGTCGCATCCCAGTCCGCGCTGTTCGTGCAGAGACCCGGTCACCGAGGCGCCGCACACCAGCCACTCCGCGTGCTCGTGCGGAGCGACGGGGGTCTGCGTCACGCGCTCGTCCACCCGCTGACCGAGGGCAGCGGAACGCGGTCACCCATGGTGCTGAGCGCCTCGTCGTTGCGCGCGAACTCCTGGGAGTTGGACACGTTGCTCAGTGACGCGGACAGCCATTCGAAGAGCTCTTCGTACTTTAGTCCGTCCAACGGGGCCGGCGAGCGCTGAACCGACAGCCGAGCCAGCTGCTGATAGTCGACCTTGGGCCCGGCGCCGACCGCGAAAACCGTTACCCCCCTCGCCATCTCGGCGGCGTTGAGCCTGGCCACCGCGTCGTCGAAGCCGTCGATGTTCGGTTTTCCGTCGGTCAACAGGAGGATCCAGGGCCGGTAATATTGCAGCCCCGCCGCCTTGTAGGCGAATTTGCGGTCCTCGATGATGTCCATCGCGAGGTGGATGCCCGCGGCCATGTTCGTCGTGCCCGACGCCGTGAACGAGGCCGGCTGCAGCGCGCGCGCCTCCTGCATCGGAACCAGCACCGTGGCGACCGTCCCGAACGTCACGACGGCGACCTCGACGCGCTTGCTGGCCAGGGTCTCGTTGTGCAGGTAGTGCGTGAAGGCGGCGAACCCACGTTCCAGAGCCCCAATCGGCTCACCCTGCATCGACCCCGATACGTCGGCGAGAACCACACAGGCGACCCTCGGGTCCGGGTTTTCGTCATTGAGTTCGACCGACCGGAAGTCAGACAACTGCGATCCTCCTGCGCACTGGTTCGTTTGCCTCTATCCGATCTTGGCACCGCAGCGTGGGCGAAGGTCACAGTTTCGGGCGCAGGTATCCCAGGACTTTGAGGCCGGTGCCGGTTTCGCTGAGGTTGTGCGGGCGGACCGTCGCAGGGTCGTTCGCGTCCTTGCCGTCCCAGTACGAATAATTCTGCTCAATCACCTTGTAGTTGCCGTTCTCGCCCACCTCGGTGACTACGGCCA
>NZ_JBOGDB010000173.1:0-17350 GCF_050701515.1 Mycobacterium sp.
GGGTGCCGGTGCGCCCGGCGGGGGTGGTGGGGGTGCCGGTGCGCCCGGCGGGGGTGGAGGTGCGTTCGGGTCCGGCGGCGGCGCCTGTATGAACGTGTTGCCTGGCGGGGGCGGTGGTGGTGGCGGCGTCGGTTCCGGGTCGGCGTGTGCCACGGTCGGCAGCGCAATCGCCACTGCCGTGGCACCGGTCAGCGCGGCCATCGCCAGCGTCTTCGCGCGGCGCTTGCGGTGTTCGGGGTTCGCGTCCGACTGCTCCATGGTGACGAAACTACCGTGTTACCGCCGTGACGCAAGTGTGGGGTGGGGTAGATCGGGACGGCCTTGCCCGCCGTTACCGGCGCGCCGCGACGGTGACTTCGGCGGCCTTGACCGAGAAGTAGACGCGCTCCCCCGGCGCCAACCGCAGCTCCGCGGCCGACTCCGCGGTGATGTCGGCGGCCAGTCCGTGCGCACCATCCGGCTGCTCGTCGGCGCGTACCCGAATCGACGGCCCGCCGCTGTCCAGCTCGGCCACCGTCACCTCCAGCGTGTTTCTCGGGCTCCCGTGGGGCTTGTCGCGGTACACGGCGACAGCGGCCGGTGTGAACACCGCGACGGCAGCATCCCCAACCACCACGTCGGGCTCGGGGTTGCCATGCCAGGCTGAGCCCCATTCGGTATTGAGCACGCCACCCGGTCCGGCGATGCCGCTGACTAGGTTCACTCCGGCAAACCGCGCCCCGAAGCGACTGCGCGGTGCCGCCAATACCGCTGCCGTTGAACCGGTTTCGACGACCGTGCCAGATTCCAGGACGAGCACCCGATCGGCCAGGGTGAGCACATCGAGCAGGTCATGGGTGATCAGCACCGCGGAACGGCTAGCACGGGTTAGTATGCCGCGCAACAACTTTCGCATCGCGGTGGCAGCGGCCACATCGAGGCCGGCCAGCGGCTCGTCGAGCATCAACACGTCGGGGTCAGCGGCCAGTGCCCGTGCCAGCGCGACACGCTGGGCCTGGCCACCCGACAGCTGTCGGGGCATCCGATCGGCCAGATCGGCGGCATCGACCTGAGCCAGCCAGTGCGCGGCGAGTGCGCGGGAATCGCGGCGCCCTAGCCCGCGACGACGGCTACGCGGCGCGAAAGCCACATTGGTCGCGACGCTCAGGTGCGGGAACAGCAGCGGCTCCTGCAGCAACAGCCCGACCCGGCGGGCGTGCGTGGGGACGAACACGCCGGCCGTGGTGTCGGTGAGCACCCGGTCGCCCAGCCGGACCACACCGCTGTCCGGTCGCACCAGGCCGGCGATCACCTGCAGAGCGGTGGATTTTCCCGCGCCGTTGGGTCCCAACACGGCCAGCGTTTCACCCGCGGCCACCTCGAATTCGATGTCCACTCCCCGCCGAGGGACCACGGCGCGCAACCACAGGTCGCTCATGGCGTGCTACCAGCCATTCGCGGCTCCCGCCCGCAGCCTGCGGGCGCCCAGACCGAGCACGACCACGGCGGCCACCACGACCAGCAGGACCGACAGCGCCACCGCCGCATCGGCGTCGGCTTCGCGCTGCAGATAGATCTCCAGCGGCAGCGTCCGGGTGACACCCTCGCGCGACCCGGCGAAGGTCAGCGTTGCCCCGAACTCACCGAGCGAGCGGGCGAACGCCAGCACCGACCCGGATATGAGCCCCGGCGCCAGCAGCGGCAGCGTCACTCGCCACCAAACCGTGGTGGGCCGGGCACCCAGCGTCGCGGCCGCCACCTCATAGTCGCCGCCCGCGGTGCGAGCCGCACCTTCGAGCGCAATGACCAGGAACGGCAGCGACACGAAGGTCTGCGCCAGCACGACTGCCGTTGTGGTGAAAGCGATTTGAATGCCAGCGGCGTCCAGGTACTGACCGACCAGCCCGAGCCGGCCAAACGCGTAGAGCAACGCGATGCCGCCCACCACCGGCGGCAGCACGAGCGGCAACAGGATCAGTGGTCGCATGATCCGCACCGACCGGGCCTCGCTGCGGGCCAGCACCAGCGCCATCGGTACCCCGAACAGCAGGCACAGTGCGGTGCTGGCGGCCGCGGTTTTCAGGCTGAGCCCAAGAGCGGTCAGCGAGGAGTGACTGGTGATCAGCGACCAGAACTGCGGCCAGTCCACCTTGGCGGCCACGGCGACGAGGGGCAGTACGACGAACAGTGCCCCGATGGCGGCCGGGACGTAGATCCAGCGAGGCAATCCTGTTGAGGCGGTCACGGTTTTCCGAAACCGGCCCGGCTGAGGATCCGCTGGCCCGTATCGCCGGTGGCCAGGTCGACGAACTTGTTCGCCAGGTCTGCCTCGGGCGCACCCTTGAGCACCGCGATCGGGTAGGTGTTGACCGCGCCCACGGCTTCGGCGAACCGCACCGTCGTCACCTTCTCCCCGGCGCCGAGTGCGTCGGTGACATACACCAGCCCCGCGTCGGCCTGGCCACTGGTCACCTTGTTCAGCACGTCGGTGACCGACGACTCCTCGCTGACCGGGGCGAGCCGGACGTCGGTGCTGTCCTCGATGCGCTGGGTCGCCGAACCGCACGGGACGGCCGGCGCGCAAACCACGACCGCCAAGCCAGGCCGGTTCAGGTCCGTGAACGAGGTGATGTGCTTCGGGTTACCCGGTGCGGTGGCGATGACCAGGGTGTTCGACGCGAAGGTGACCGGGTCTGCCGCCAGCAGCCCGGCCGAGGCGGCCTTGTCCATGTTCTTGGTGTCGGCCGAGGCGAACACGTCGGCGGTGGCGCCATGGGTCAGCTGGGTGACGAGGTCGCTGGAGCCGGCGAAGCTGAAGTCGACCGACGCGCCGGGATTGTCGGCCTTGAAGCGCTCGCCGATCGCGGTGAACGACTTCTGCAACGACGCCGCGGCGAACACCACGATCGACCGCGACGCCCTCGCGGAGTGACAGGCGGTCAGGCCCGCCACCAGCACCGTCGACGCCAAGACAACGAGCCCGGCCATCCGCCTCATGCGCACGACCCTAGGACACGCCGCTGATCGTGTCGGGATCGTTTCCATGCCGAGTTTCGCCAGATAGCTACTGTCCAGTAACATCGTCGGTTGATCGGCGCCACCACGGCCGGAAATCCCAGGGACCGCGGTGTTGGTGTGCCACGATCAGCGGAACACGAGGAGGGCATGGCGATGGAGGTGCTGGTCACCGGGGGCGACACCGAGCTGGGCCGCACGATCGCGGAGAGCTTCCGCGACGCGGGCCACAAAGTGGTGATCGCCGGCTCCCGCCGCGACGACCTCGAGGTCGCTGCCAAGGAACTCGACGTGGACGCGATCGTCTGCGACAGCACCGACCCCGCGAGCCTCGAAGAGGCGCGTGGCCTGTTCCCGCACCACCTCGATGCCATCGTCAACGTGCCCGCCCCGTTGTGGGAGGCCGGCGACCCGCGCACCTACACCCTGACCGACCACGCATCGGCGTGGCGCAACGCGCTGGACGCGACGATGCTCTCGACCGTGCTGACCGTGCAGATCGTCGGAGATCACCTGCGCTCCGGCGGATCGATCGTCAGCGTCGTGCCGGAGAATCCGCGCGACGGCAGCGCCGATGCGGCGATCAAGGCGGCCATGTCGAACTGGACCGCCGGGCAGGCCAGCCACTTCGGCACCCGCGGCATCACCGTGAACGCCGTCGCATCCGGCCGTAGTGCTCAGGAGGGCTATGCCGGCCTGGGCAGCTCGGCTCCCGTCGCGGCCGAGATCGCGCGGTTGGCGCTGTTCTTGAGCACACCTGCCGCGCGCCACATCACCGGGCAGACAATGCATGTCAGTCACGGCGCGCTCGCCAACCTGGGATAACGCCGGCAGTCCTTGGCGTCGCCGATCGCTAGTGTTGATCAGGTGACGATTCGACTCGGACTTCAGATCAACAACTTCTCCTACGGCACCGGCGTTGCCGAGCTCTATCCCACCGTCATTGCGCAGGCTCAGGAGGCCGAGGCCGCCGGTTTCGACTCCGTCTTCGTGATGGACCACTTCTACCAACTGCCCGGCCTGGGAACGCCGGATCAGCCGATGCTGGAGGCGTATACGGCGCTGGGTGGCCTGGCGACGGCCACCGAACGCATTCAGCTGGGCACCCTGGTCACCGGCAACACGTATCGCAATCCCACCCTGCTGGCCAAGGCGATCACGACGCTGGACGTGATGAGCCAAGGCCGGGCGATCCTGGGCATCGGCACCGGGTGGTTCGAGCTGGAACATGACCAACTCGGCTTCGAGTTCGGCACCTTCACCGATCGCTTCAACAAGCTTGGTGAAGCTCTTCAGATCATCCTGCCGATGATCAAGGGCGAGCGGCCGACGTTCTCCGGCACGTATTACCGGACCACCGAGGCGATGGCCAATCCTCACCTACGCGACCACATTCCGCTGATGATCGGAGGCAGCGGTGAGAAGAAGACGTTCCCGCTCGCCGCGCGTTATTTCGACCACCTCAATGTGATGGCGGGCTTCGACGAACTGGCCGCCAAAGTGAAGGTGGTGAAGCAGCGCTGCGAGGAGATCGGGCGGGACCCGTCCTCATTGGAAACCAGCATGCTCGTCGGCGCGTTGGTCGACGAGAACCTCGGCCCCGATCAGATCCCGGATGAGCACAAACAACGGGTGGTCGCCGGGAGGCCGGACCAGATAGCCGAGCAGATCAAGACGAAGGTGCTCGATGCCGGGATCGACAGCGTGATCATCCACGTGCCCACGCACATCCTGGGCTACCAGCCCGGCATGATCGCCGGCGCGGGCGAGGCGCTGAGGCCGCTCGTCGGGGGCTAAACGCGCTGTGACGTGGCAAATCTCACGAAGATGGCCGTTACCGAAGAGATGCGGGCGACTACGGTAGACGCTGTAGTGAATGTGAAGACCTTCGAGGAGCAGCTAATGAGCCACCCCGGAGCGACCCGATCTGACCGGCACAAGGTTGTCGTCATTGGATCCGGCTTCGGTGGCTTGACGGCGACCAAGGCCCTCAAGCGTGCCGACGTCGACATCAAGATAGTCGCCAAGACCACCCACCATCTGTTCCAGCCGCTGCTGTACCAGGTGGCGACCGGCATCATCGCCTCGGGTGAGATTGCGCCGCCCACCCGGATGATTCTGCGCAAGCAGAAGAATGCTCAGGTGCTGCTGGGCGAAGTCACCCACGTCGACTTGGCGAATACGACCGTCAAGTCCGAACTGCTCGGTCACACCTACATCACCCCGTACGACACCCTGATCATCGCCGCGGGTGCCGGCCAGTCCTACTTCGGCAACGACCACTTCGCCGAGTGGGCGCCCGGCATGAAGACGATCGACGACGCGCTGGAGCTGCGTGGCCGGATTCTGGGCGCCTTCGAGCAGGCCGAGCGGTCCAGCGACCCCGAGCGGCGAGACAAGCTCCTCACCTTCACTGTGGTGGGAGCCGGGCCGACGGGTGTGGAGATGGCCGGACAGATCGCCGAGCTGGCCGACCATACGCTCAAAGGCGCGTTCCGGCACATCGATTCGACCAAGGCGCGGGTGATCCTGCTCGACGCGGCACCCGGCGTGTTGCCGCCGATGGGTGAGAAGCTCGGCAAGAAGGCACAGGCCCGGCTGGAGAAGATGGGCGTCGAGATCCAGCTCGGTGCAATGGTCACCGACGTCGACCGCAACGGCCTGACGGTGAAGGACTCCGACGGCACCATTCGCCGCATCGAATCGGCAACCAAGGTGTGGTCGGCCGGAGTGTCGGCCAGCCCGCTCGGCCGCGACCTTGCCGAGCAGTCCGAGGTAGAAATCGACCGGGCGGGACGGGTCAAGGTACTGCCCGATCTCTCCGTCCCCGGTTACCCAAATGTGTTCGTGGTCGGCGATATGGCCGCGGTCGACGGAGTGCCCGGCATGGCGCAGGGTGCGATCCAGGGCGGCAAGTACGTCGCGCAGGCCATCAAGGCCGAGCTGAGAGGCGCCAACCCCGCCGAACGCGAACCGTTCCAGTACTTCGACAAGGGTTCGATGGCGACGGTGTCGCGCTTTTCCGCGGTGGCCAAGATCGGCCCACTGGAGTTCGGCGGGTTCATCGCCTGGCTGGCGTGGCTGGTGTTGCACCTGGTATACCTGGTCGGATTCCGGCGCAAGATCACCACATTGCTGTCCTGGACGGTGACCTTCCTGTCCACCGCGCGCGGGAATCTCAACATCACCGAGCAGCAGGCCTACGCCCGCACCAGGATCGAGGAGCTGGAGGAGATCGCCGCGGCCGTCGAAGGCGAAAAGGCGGCGAGCTAATCGGCCGAGATGTTCTGCAGCCGCACCTGACCCCGGGCGACGACGCGGTCGTTCTCGTCGGTGATCGTGGTCAGCCACAGTTGTTGGCGGCGGCCGCGGTGGATCGGCGTCGCGACGGCGTAGACCGTGCCGCCGCCGATGGCCCGCAGGAAATCGGTGTTGTTGTTGACCCCCACGACAGTGCCGCCGCCGTTTTCGGAAAACCACACATGCCCGCAGATGCTGGCCAGGCTTTCGATGATCGCGCAGTAGACGCCACCGTGCACGATGCCCCATGGCTGCAGCAGCCTGTCGTGGATATCGAGGCGGGCGCGGCCCTCGTCTGCACTGACGCCCAGGTACGTCAGGCCTATTTCGCTGTCGAATCCCTTGCCCAAGTCGGGTAGCGGCGCAGATGGCACGACATTGTGTCTACACGCCGGGATCCGACAACCACGCGTTGGGGCTTCGCGTTACCGTCGGGCATGGCCAAAACCGTCAAGGAATTCATCGAAGCCGCCAATGCCGTCGTTCCGCGAATCACGCCGGCTCAGGCACAAGAGAAGATCGCCGAGGGCAACGCGCTGGTGGTCGACGTGCGCGACGCCCCCGAGGTGGAGAAAAGCGGCAAGGTCGCGGGTGCCGTTCATGTCCCGCGCGGAATGCTCGAGTTCAGGGCCGACCCGGAGTCGCCTTACCATGACCAGCATTTCGCCAAGGACAAGACCGTGATCGTGTACTGCGCCTCCGGCGGCCGTTCGGCACTGTCCGGACAGGCGCTCAAGGAAATGGGGTACGGCGAGGTCTACAACATGGGCGGCTTCGGTGACTGGGCGGACAGCGGCGGCGCCGTCGACAAGTAACAGGCGTGATCATCCACCTACAAATGTGGGCGGGCCCCGCAAGCTGCTGGCGCGGGACCCGCCCTCGAGGGGACCGGGGGTCTCTGCAGCCCTCAGGACTCCGGCGCGGTCCGTTAGCCTCGATGCTCAAAGGATAGGCAAGGCTGCCCTAATTAAGCAAGCCCTTCGCTTCCCGCGGCCGGGTCCCGCCGCGCACCGGCAGACCGAAGCCCACCAGCGCGTCGAGCACCGCCTGCCCGCGACGCATGCTGGTCAGCTCGCTGGACCTGGCCAGCAGCGGAACGTGCGTGGCGGCTCCCACCACGGCGGCGCCGACGATGTGCCACATGGACGACAGCGAGATCGCCCCGTCGCTGATGTCAAAGAGCTTGGCGAACAACGGTTCCAGCGCACGGTGGCTGCGGTGTGCGACCCAGGTTGTCAGCGCCGCTTCACTGGGTAGGCGCACCACCCCGTCGCGCGCGTAGTGCGCGGCGCCGGCCTCGCCACGGTCGCCGAAGAACGGGTCATTGGGCAGCACCCGCAGCGTCGGATCGACCACGCCGACCCAGTCGATCGCGCCCTCGGAGTCCACGTGCACCCAGAGGTTTTCCAGGCCGGTGTCCCAGGCCCGGCCCTCCAGCACGACAAGCGGAACCGCTCGCCCGATGACGACGTGGGCCAGGGTGGCCGCGAGCTGTTGGGCGGCGGCCACGCCGCTATCCATCTCCAATGCGGCTATGTCGAACATGGTGTGCAGCCGGTCGGTGCTGAGCGCCTCGGCCAGCGGCCACCACCGGCGCCGCGACAAGTCCGACATCACCGCGACGCCGTACACCCGTGGGCATTCGGGATAGAGCTCGCGCAGCCGTCGGCTGGACTCGTGCAGCGGCAGGTTCCGCGTGATTGCCATGCCCGCGATGAGCGGGTCGTCGACCAAGACCGTCATGACACCTCCAGCAAGTTAGGTTAGCCTTACTATAGTGTGCACCAAGAAGCGGGCTACCCCCTGTGACTGGACTCACACGCAGCTGGCGAGCCCCGGAGAGTCGTTCCTGGTCGGATACGACGCACCGTAGTAACGCCGTAGTACCCTTAGATCAACGCTCTCGGGAGATGAACGGAACATGGCCAAAGTGACGCGTCTAGGCGATCTGGAGCGCGCCGTGATGGACCACCTATGGTCGGCACGCGAGCCCCAAACCGTGCGCCAGGTCCACGAGGCGCTGTCGGCCCGTCGCGACTTGGCCTACACCACGATCATGACCGTGCTGCAGCGGCTGGCCAAGAAGAACCTTGTCGTCCAGCACCGCGACGACCGAGCGCATCGGTACGCGCCCGTGCACGGGCGCGACGAGCTGGTCGCCGGGCTGATGGTCGACGCGCTCGACCAGGCCGCGGACTCGGGCGGCCGAGAAGCCGCGCTCGTCCACTTCGTCGAGCAGGTTGGCGCCGACGAGGCGGCCGCGCTGCGGCGCGCGCTGGCCGAGCTGGAGACCAAGCACGGCGTGCCGCCACCCGCTGGCGGTCCGGGCACTCCCTGAGGGACACTGACAGCGTGTCCGCGCTGGCCTTCACCATCGTCGCGCTGCTCCTGGTCGGACCCGTACCGGCCCTGCTGGCCCGTGCGTCATGGCCGATGCGCGCGCCGCGGGCCGCGGTCGTGCTCTGGCAGGCCATCGCGCTGGCGGCGGTGCTCTCCGCGTTCAGCGCGGGCATCGCGATCGCCAGCCGGCTGTTCGTGCCGGGTCACGACGGCCGGCCGACCGCGACGATCACCAGTGAGATCGCGGTCCTCGGCTGGCCACTGTGGCTGCTCTACGTGGTGGTGTTGGCACTCACCCTCGTCGTCGGTGCCCGGTTGGTGATCGCGGTGCTGCAGGTCGCCATCGCCACCCGCCGCCGCCGGGCGCATCACCGGATGCTGGTCGACCTGCTCGGGAAGTCGCACCACACCGTGCCCGTCCAGCCCTGCACGCAGGCCCATGACCTGCGCATCCTCGATGTCAAGCAGCCGCTGGCCTACTGCCTGCCCGGTGTCCGCAGCCGGGTGGTGGTCAGCGAGGGAACGCTGACCATCCTGTCGGACACCGAGGTCACCGCCATCCTCAGCCACGAGCGGGCACACCTGCGGGCCCGCCACGACCTGGTGCTGGAAATGTTCACCGCGGTGCACGCCGCCTTCCCGCGCTTCGTCCGCAGCGCCAGCGCGCTGGACGCCGTCCGGCTGCTCATCGAACTGCTCGCCGACGACTCCGCGGTGCGCGCCACCGGCCCCACTCCCCTGGCGCGCGCCCTGGTCGCGTGCGCGTCCGGTCGTACCCCGTCGGGCGCGCTGGCCGCCGGCGGCCCGACCACCGTGCTGCGGGTGCGGCGCCTCGGTGGCCGCGGCAACAGCCTCGTGCTGGGAGTGACCGCCTATCTCGCCGCGGCCGCGGTACTCGTGGTTCCCACCGTCGCGCTGGCGGTGCCGTGGCTGACCGAATTACATCGACTATTCGTCGCGTAGCCGACATTTGTCGAAGCCCCTGTGCCACAACAAAACAACGAAAGGCCGTCCGAATGACCTCGTCTGAAACCTCCGCCTCCGGCACCGTCGGCACCGCTCAGATCGGTGTCACCGGCTTGGCGGTGATGGGGTCCAACATCGCCCGAAACTTCGCCCGGCACGGCTACACGGTCGCGCTGCACAACCGTTCGATCGCCAAGACCGACGCGTTACTCGCCGAGCACGGTTCGGAAGGCAAGTTCGTCCGCAGCGAGATCATCGCGGAATTCCTTGCCGCGCTGGAGAAACCGCGCCGGGTGCTGATCATGGTGAAGGCCGGTGACCCGACCGACGCCGTCATCAACGAGCTCGCCGAGGCGATGGAGAAAGGCGACATCATCATCGACGGCGGCAACGCGCTCTACACCGACACCATTCGCCGCGAGAAGGCCATGCGGGAACGTGGCTTGCACTTCGTCGGCGCCGGCATCTCCGGCGGCGAAGAGGGCGCACTGAACGGACCGTCGATCATGCCGGGCGGGCCCGCCGAGTCGTACAAGTCGCTGGGCCCGCTGCTCGAAGAGATCTCCGCGCACGTCGACGGTGTGCCCTGCTGCACCCACATCGGCCCCGATGGAGCAGGTCATTTCGTGAAAATGGTGCACAACGGCATCGAGTACTCCGACATGCAGCTCATCGGCGAGGCCTACCAACTGCTGCGCGACGGTCTCGGCAAGTCCGCGGCCGAGATCGCCGACGTCTTCGACGAGTGGAACAAGGGCGACCTCGACAGCTTCCTCGTTGAGATCACCGCGCAGGTGCTGCGTCAGACCGACGCCAAGACCGGCAAGCCGCTCGTCGACGTGATCCTCGACGAGGCCGAGCAGAAGGGCACCGGCCGCTGGACGGTGAAGTCCGCGCTCGATCTTGGTGTGCCGGTCACCGGCATCGCCGAGGCGGTGTTCGCCCGCGCGCTGTCCGGTTCGGTCACGCAGCGAAAGGCCACCACCGGCCTGGCGTCGGGTGACCTCGGCGAAAAGCCCAGCGACGCTGAGAAGTTCACCGAGGACGTCCGCCAAGCGCTGTATGCGTCGAAGATCATCGCGTATGCGCAGGGCTTCAACCAGATCCAGACGGGCAGCGCCGAGTATGACTGGGGCATCACCCCAGGCGACCTCGCCACCATCTGGCGCGGCGGTTGCATCGTCCGGGCGAAGTTCCTCAACCGCATCAAGGAGGCGTACGACTCCGACCCGGATCTGGCCACCCTGATCGTGGCGCCATACTTCCGCAGCGCCATCGAGGCGGCCATCGACGGCTGGCGGCGCGTCGTCGTCACCGCCACCCAGCTCGGTATCCCGATCCCCGGTTTCAGCTCAGCGCTGTCCTACTACGACGCGCTGCGCACCGAGCGACTGCCCGCCGCCCTTACCCAGGGACTCCGGGATTTCTTCGGTGCGCACACCTACGGCCGCGTCGACGCCGACCCCGGCAAGAAGTTCCACACGCTGTGGAGCGGAGACCGCAGCGAAGTAGAAGCCTAGGCTGGTTGGTGTGCGTTTCCTGGAAGGCCACCCACCGCCCTATGACCTGACCTACAACGACGTCTTCATCGTTCCCGGTCGGTCGGAGGTGACCTCGCGGTTCGACGTCGACCTGTCCACATCTGACGGGTCGGGCACCACCATCCCCATGGTGATCGCCAACATGACCGCGGTGGCCGGACGTCGGATGGCCGAGACGATGGCCCGTCGCGGCGGCATCGTTGTTCTGCCACAAGATCTTCCGATCGTCGCAGTGCAGCAGACGGTGGACTTCGTCAAGAGCCGTGACCTGGTCGTCGACACCCCGGTGACCCTGATGCCCGACGATTCGGTGTCCGACGCCATCGCGTTGATCCACAAACGGGCACACGGCGCGGCGGTAATGGTGTTCGAGGGGCGGCCCATCGGCCTGGTCACCGAGGCCAACTGCGTCGGGGTGGACCGATTCACCAGGGTGCGCGACGTGGCGGTATCCGACTTCGTCACCGCGCCGGTGGGCACCGAACCCCGCAAGGTGTTCGACCTGCTCGAACACGCGCCGATCGACGTGGCGGTGTTGACCGAAGCGGACGGCACCCTCTCCGGTGTGCTCACCCGCACCGGGGCGATCCGCGCCGGCCTCTACACCCCCGCCGTCGACGCACGCGGACGACTGCGGATCGCGGCGGCGGTCGGCATCAACGGTGACGTCGGGGCGAAGGCCCGGGCGCTGGCCGAGGCCGGCATCGACCTTCTGGTGATCGACACCGCACACGGTCATCAGGTCAAGATGCTTGACGCGATCAAGGCGGTGTCATCGCTGGACCTCGGGCTTCCGCTGGCCGCGGGCAACGTGGTGTCGGCCGAGGGCACCCGCGACTTGATCAGCGCCGGCGCGTCGATCGTCAAGGTCGGCGTCGGGCCCGGCGCCATGTGCACCACCCGGATGATGACCGGTGTTGGCCGTCCCCAATTCTCGGCCGTGGTCGAATGTGCTACCGCGGCAAGACAACTCGGCGCGCACGTGTGGGCGGACGGCGGGGTGCGCCATCCCCGCGACGTGGCGCTGGCCCTCGCTGCGGGGGCGTCGAACGTGATGATCGGCTCATGGTTCGCCGGCACCTACGAGTCGCCGGGAGACTTGATGCGCGACCGCGAGGACCAGCCGTACAAGGAGAGCTACGGCATGGCATCGAAGCGCGCGATAGCCGCGCGGACCGCCGCGGACAACCAGTTCGACCGGGCCCGCAAAGCGTTGTTCGAGGAAGGCATTTCGACGTCACGGATGGGCCTGGACCCGTCCCGCGGCGGTGTGGAGGATCTCCTCGACCACATCACCTCCGGGATCCGCAGCACATGCACGTATGTCGGTGCCGCGACGATCGCCGAGCTGCATGAGAAGGTCGTGCTCGGTGTCCAGTCGGCGGCCGGGTACGCCGAGGGCCACCCGCTGCCGACCGGCTGGTAGATCGGTTGATCCGGCGCGACGGGCTACCATAGGCCTTTCATCATGGCCGCTAGCGAAGGGGAACCCGTGCCGCAGGCACCCGTCGAGGCCGAGGGCTTCCGGGCCGAGCGGCTTTCGGACGAGCCCGACGCCGAGCCCTGTTCTAGTCGGCCGGGCAGACGGCCCGGCGACGATCCCACGAGAACCCGATGAGCGTCGGCTATACGCTGCTCAGCCTGCTGGCGATCGTGGTGCTCACCGCGGGCACCGCCCTGTTCGTCGCGGCCGAGTTCTCGCTGACGGCACTGGAGCGAAGCACCGTAGAGGCCAATGCCCGCAGTGGCGACCGCCGGGACGAATTCGTCCGGCGTGCCCACCGCACCCTGTCCTTTCAGCTGTCCGGCGCTCAGGTGGGTATCTCGATCACCACGTTGGCGACCGGCTATCTGGCGGAACCGGTCGTCGCCCGCCTGCTGGAACCCGGCCTGACCGCCCTCGGCATTCCCGACAACGTCACGCACGGTGTCGCGTTGTTTCTGTCGTTGCTCATCGTCACCTCGGTGTCGATGGTCTTCGGCGAGCTGGTGCCGAAGAACTTGGCCGTTGCCCGGCCGGTGCCGACCGCGCGGGCCGCCGCGGGCCCGCAGTGGCTGTTCTCGCTTCTGTTGACGCCGCTGATCCGACTCACCAACGGCACCGCCAATTGGATTCTCCGCCGACTCGGCATCGAGCCGGCCGAGGAGCTGCGGTCGGCCCGCTCGCCCCAGGAGCTGGTATCGCTGGTGCGCACCTCGGCGCGCAGCGGGTCGCTTGACCCGGTCACCGCGGCGTTGGTGGACCGCTCTCTGCGGTTCGGCGCGCGGACCGCCGAGGAGCTGATGTCACCGCGTTCGAAGATCGAGGCACTCCAGGCCGAAGACACCGTTGGCGACCTGCTGACCATGGCGATCGAGACAGGCTACTCCCGGTTCCCGGTGGTGCAGGGCGACCTCGACGAGACGACCGGCATGGTCCACGTCAAACAGGTTTTCGCGGTGCCGCACGACGAGCGTGCCCGCACCCGGCTGGCGACGCTGGCGGTTCCGGTCCAGGTGGTGCCCTCCACGCTCGACGGTGACGCGGTGATGGCCCAGGTGCGCACCAGCCCGCTGCAGACGGTGCTGGTGGTCGACGAATACGGCGGCACCGCCGGCATGGTGACCATGGAAGATCTGATCGAAGAGATTGTCGGGGACGTCCGCGACGAACACGACGACGTGACGCCCGATGTGCTGTCGATGGGCAACAACAGCTGGCGCGTGTCGGGACTGCTGCGCATCGACGAAGTGGCCGCCGGAATGGGATTCCGTGCGCCCGAAGGCGAGTACGAAACGATCGGCGGGCTGGTACTTGAGGAGCTGGGTCACATCCCGGAACCCGGCGAGACGGTGGAGCTGAGGGGGTTTGACCCCGATGGACCGCCGGAGGACCCACCTCGGTGGCTCGCGAAGGTGATCCGGATGGACGGCCGGCGCATCGACCTGCTCGAACTCAGCAAGCTCGGCCGCCGAGACGATGCGACAAGGCGGAGCCGCTGATGGGCGACCTACTGGGTGTGCTGCTGACCGTGCTGCTGCTCGGCGCGAACGCGTTCTTTGTCGGGTCCGAGTTCGCGTTGATCTCGGCGCGCCGTGATCGGCTGGAGGCGCTGGCCGAGCAGGGTAAGAAAAGCGCTGTCACCGTCATCCGGGCCGGCGAAAATCTCTCGCTGATGCTGGCCGGCGCGCAACTCGGCATCACGATCTGCTCGATCCTGCTGGGCCGTGTCGGCGAACCGGCTGTCGCGCACCTGCTGGAGAAGCCCTTCGACCTGGCGGGCATACCCGACGCGGTGCTGCACACGGTGTCGTTCTTCGTCGCGCTGGCCATCGTGGTGACCCTGCACGTGCTGCTCGGCGAAATGGTGCCGAAGAACATCGCGATCGCCGGCCCGGAATCGACCGCGATGCTGCTGATCCCGCCGTACCTGGTGTGGATCCGGGTCGCCCGCCCGCTGATCGCGTTCTACAACTGGTGCGCCAACACCACGCTGCGGGCGCTGCGCATCGAACCCAAGGATGAACTCGAGGTCACCGTCTCGACGCTGGAACTCTCCGAGATGATCGCCGAATCGCTGTCCGAAGGCCTGCTCGACCCCGAGGAGCACGGCCGGTTGACCCGCGCGCTGCAGATCCGCAACCGCGTCGTCGACGACGTCGCCATACCGCTGAGCGAGATACGGGCCGTGCCGGTGGCCGCCGAAGGTACCGGACCGACCGTGCGGGCGATCGATCAGGCGCTGGTCGACAGCGGCTACTCCCGTTTCCCGGTCACCGATGCCGCCGGCCGGTTCGTTGGCTATGTGCACATCAAGGACGTTCTGCCATTGGTCGACGATCCGGACGCCGTGGTCGACCTGTCGATGGTCCGGCCGCTGCCGCGGGTGCCCGCGTCGCTGCCCTTGCCGGATGCGCTGTCGCAGTTGCGCCGCCGCAACAGCCACCTGGCGCTGGTGACCGGGACCGATGGCGACGTGATCGCGATGGTGGCGCTGGAGGACCTGGTCGAGGACTTGGTCGGCACCATGCGTGACAGGACGCATCGTGGCTGACGCGGTGCTCGACGAGGCCGACTGGACCGCCCGGGAGCGGGCTCACCGCGACCGGGTGGACCGGTTCCTCGAACCGCACCTGCGGCGTGCGCAAGCCGGTGCGGCCCATCCGGTATGGGATTTCCTGTTCCGCTACTACAGCCTGCGTCCGCGCCAGCTCCGCGTCTGGCATCCCGGCTTCGGCGTGACTCTTGCCGGCGACGCGGCCCGCCGCTACCTGGGCCGCAGCGGCTATGGCAGCGATGGCGCCGGGGTCGCCGTGACCGACGAACACCTGCGGGCCCGGGTCGGCACCGTCCGGTTCATCGCCGGGCTGTTGTCTGCCACGGCCGAGCGCCAACCGCAGCTGAACTGTTTCGGGTTGCACGAGTGGGCGATGGTGTATCGGTCACCGACGGTGCGCCACGACCGGGTGCCGCTGCGGCTCGGGCCTGCCGCAACCGATGCGGTCGTGGAATCAATGCCGTTGCGCTGCAGCCACTTCGACGCGTTCAGATTCTTCACCGACTCAGCACGGCCCAAGAACGTCACCCAGCTCACCCGAGCGGAACAGGTCGCAGAAGAGCAGCCGGGATGTCTGCACGCTGCGATGGATCTATACAAGTGGTCATACAAACTGGGTCCGCTGATCGAATCCGGGTTGCTGCTGGAGTGCCTGGACGTGGCCGCCGACGCCCGTGAGCTCGACATGCGGGCCAGCCCCTACGATCTCACCGCACACGGGTTCACGCCGATCACGATCGAGGAACCCGCCGGGCGTGCGGAATACGTGCGTTGCCAGCGCGTAATCTCCGAGCGCGCGGCACCGCTGCGGCAGGCCCTGAAAGCCCGCTGTGACCTGCTGCTCGCGGCGTCGGTCTGAGCGGGCCGCATATTACTGACGGGTAGGATGAATTGATTGCCCAGCCAAGACGGCAGTGAGGGAGGAACGATGACCGATCGCGTGACGGTGGGGAACTTGCGCGTCGCTCGGGTGCTGTACGACTTCATCAACAACGAAGCACTGCCCGGCACCGATATCGACGCCGACAGCTTCTGGGCGGGCGTAGACAAGGTGGTCACCGACCTGTCGCCGCAGAACCAGGACCTACTGGCGCGCCGCGACGAGCTGCAGGCCCAGATCGACAAATGGCACCGTCACCGCGTCATCGAGCCGATCGACATGGAGGCCTACCAGCAGTTCCTCACCGAAATCGGTTATCTGCAGCCCGAACCCGACGACTTCACCATCACCACCTCCGGCGTCGACGACGAGATCACCACGACCGCCGGCCCGCAGCTGGTGGTGCCCGTGCTCAACGCGCGGTTCGCCCTGAACGCCGCCAACGCGCGGTGGGGCTCGCTGTATGACGCGCTGTACGGCACCGACGTCATCCCGGAGACCGACGGCGCCGAGCAGGGCACGAGTTACAACAAGGTCCGCGGTGACAAGGTCATCGCCTATGCCCGTGGGTTCCTCGACGAGGCCGTGCCGCTGGAGTCGGGGTCATGGACCGACGCCACTGGCTTCCAGATCGACGACGGCCAGTTGCTGGTCACGCTGGGTGACGACCAGTCCACCGGGCTGGCCAGTCCGGAGAAGTTCGCTGGCTACACCGGGGAGCTCGGCTCGCCCGACTGGTCCGTGCTGCTGGTCAACAACGGCCTGCACATCGAGATCCTGATCGACCCAGAGTCCCCCGTCGGCTCCACCGACCGGGCCGGGATCAAGGACGTCGTGCTGGAGTCCGCCGTCACCACGATCATCGACTTCGAGGACGCGGTGGCCGCCGTCGACGCCGACGACAAGACCGCCGCATACCGCAACTGGCTGGGCCTGATGAAGGGTGATTTGGCTGCGGAGGTCATCAAGGACGGCGACACCTTCACCCGCGTTCTCAATGAGGACCGCAGCTACACCACCGCTCGGCCCAATGTCGCCGACGGATCGGCTCCGGAAGATGGTGAGCATTTTACGCTGCCCGGGCGCAGCCTGCTGTTTGTCCGCAACGTCGGTCATCTGATGACCAACGACGCGATCGTCGAGGCCGATGGAGACGAGGTGTATGAGGGCATCCAAGACGCGCTGTTCACCGGCCTGATCGCGATGCACGGGCTGAAGTCCGGCGACGGAAACGGGCCGATGGTGAACAGTCGCACCGGGTCCATCTACATCGTCAAGCCGAAGATGCACGG
>NZ_JBOGDB010000174.1:0-2208 GCF_050701515.1 Mycobacterium sp.
CTGGATGCGTTGGCCAACGCCGGTCCAGCGCTGACTCGCTCGCTAAGCATCCTCGCGACGTACCCGTGGCCCAACGAAACGCTGGAGAACTGGGTTCGAGGCGACTACGGCAACTTGACGGCCGTCATCGACCTGACGTTAAGCCGAATCGACGCCGGTATCTTCACCGGCACCCGCTGGGAGGGCGATCTCACCGAACTGGAACTGCAATGGGGCCGCACCATCGGCCAGTTCCCGAGCCCCTACACAGCAGCCAACCCATTGATCATTCCGTACCGCTGGGATCAGGGGCCATGACATGGACCAGCTGAACAGGACCGTCAAGATCCAGATGGTGGCCTTCATCGTGGTGGCCATCACCGGGATCGCGGTCGTCGGCATCGTCTATATTCGCCTGCCGTCGGTGCTCTTCGGGATCGGGCGCTACACCGTAACCATGAGGCTATCGGAATCGGGGAACCTGTACCCGCAGGCCAACGTCACCTACCGCGGCACCGAAGTGGGCCGAGTGGAGGAGGTGCGGCTGACCGGCACCGGGGTGGACGCCATCCTCTCGCTGGACTCGGACGTGCGTATTCCGTCGGATCTCGACGCGCAGGTGCACAGCCAGACCGCGGTGGGTGAACAATTCGTTGCGCTGCTGCCGCGTAACGCCACTTCTGCGCCGCTGGCCGACGGAGACGTGATTCCAAACAGCCGCACCTCGGTGCCGCCGAACATCAACACGTTGCTTGAGGCGACGAATCGAGGGTTAGAGGCGATCCCCAACGACAACGTCAAGACCGTGATCGACGAAAGCTACACCGCTCTGGGCGGACTCGGTCCCGAATTCTCCCGATTCGTCAGCGGCGCCACAACCCTTGCCATCGACGCGAGAGAAGACCTCGACGCCCTCACCGCATTGATCGACGAAGCTCAGCCGGTGCTGGACTCTCAGACCGACACTTCCGACGCGATTCAGTCGTGGGCCGCGAACCTGGCCGGCGTCACCGATCAGTTGCGAACCCAGGACAACACACTCGCCGGGGTGCTCGAGCAGGGCGGCCCAGCCGCCAGCGAGGTGCGGCAGCTGCTTGATCGACTGCAGCCGACATTGCCGATCGTGCTGGCCAACCTCGTCAGCGTCGGGCAGGTGGCGCTTGCCTACCAGGCCAACATCGAGCAGTTGTTAGTGCTGGTACCGCAAGGCATCGCCAACTTGCACGGAACGGCGGTGGCCAACCTCAATACCAAGCAGGATTACAGGGGCGCCTACTTGAGCTTCAACACCGGCAACACCAACCTGCCGCCGGCTTGCCTCACCGGGTTCCTTCCTGCCCAGCAGGCGCGGCCGCCGACCTTCGTCGACGCCCCACCGCGGCCGGCAGGTGACGTGTATTGCCGTGTGCCGCAAGACTCGAGGTGGAACGTGCGCGGTGCGCGTAACACTCCCTGCGCGACCGTCCCCGGTAAGCGCGCTCCGACGGTCGCACTGTGCGAGAGCGATGAGCAGTACGTTCCCCTCAACGACGGTCTGAACTGGAAAGGCGACCCGAACGCCACGAATACGGGCCAGGACATCCCACAATTGCCGCCGGGACCGGCGCCAACGGGGGCCGCGCCGTCAGCGCCGGCTGCACCCGCCGTGCCCGCGCTGGCGACGGCGGAGTACGACCCCGCGACTGGAACCTACCTCGGGCCTGACGGAAACACTTATACCCAAACGAATTTGGCCGAGACCTCGAAGGAGCAGAGTTGGCAGACAATGCTGATGCCGCCGGCCGGACGCTGAACGTTTCGTCGGTCGACGGTAACGAGATCGAGGACGACAATGTCCTCGCTAAAGGCGCCGAAGCAGTTGGCTCGGGCGACCACGATGAAGGTGCAGCTACGTCGGCTAGGGAGAAGCCGCCGAAGAAGAGCGCGTCACCGCTTCGAACTGGATTGATCATCGGCCTGGTGATACTCGCGGGCCTTGGCGGGCTGGTCGGATGGCTCGGGTTTCGCGCCTACCAATCAGATGGAGCCACGCAACAGAGAGAGCTCTTCCTGCAGGTCGGCAGACAGGGGGCGATCAACTTGACGACAATCGACTTCACCCGGGTGGACGCCGACATACAACGTGTCCTCGGTTCGTCGACCGGCGCTTTCCACGATGACTTCCAGAAGCGTTCGCCCGCATTCGCTGAAGTGGTCAAGAATGCCCAGTCGAAAACCGAAGGCTCAGTC
>NZ_JBOGDB010000175.1:0-7438 GCF_050701515.1 Mycobacterium sp.
ACGTTCGCGGCCGGAATCGGGTTCCTGCACCTGTCCGGACAGATGCCGAATGCCCGTGGTGCAGCCCGCCGGGAACGCTTCCTCGACATCATGCTCGCGCGCTGACCCGCCCAAGCTCCATACCTAAAAGTATGGTAGGTTCGCGGACATGACCGTGGTCTCGGCGGCGTCGCCGACTATCAGCCCGGAGTTCGTCGCCCGACTGGCCGAACGCGCGCGGCAGGCCGAGGAGCTGCGCCAGCTGCCCAGCGAAACGATCACCGAATTTGTCGCGTCCGGTTTCACCGAGCTGCTGGTACCGGCCCGCTACGGCGGCCGCCAGGCCGATTTCCCGTCGATCCTCGACCCGGTCCGGCGGATGGCGCATGGGTGCGCGTCCAGCGCCTGGACCCTGGGGTTCTTCGCGTTACACAACTGGATACTGGCCCTGTTCGGCGAACAGGCCCAAGACGAGGCCTTCGCGACGCGCCCGTTCCTGGCACCCGCTCCGCTGGCGCCGACCGGCCGTGGCGTGCCGGTCGACGGCGGCATGAGGCTGCGCGGCCGATGGTCGTGGGCCACCGGCGTGATGCACGGCAACTGGATCATGGTCGGCGCGCTGTGCGGCCCCGACGACGACATCTATCCTGCGCTGGCGCTGCTGCCGATCACCGACGTCAGCATCGACGACGTCTGGCACACCGACGGCATGCGCGCTACCGGATCCAACGATGTCGTCGTCGCGGACGCGTTCGTGCCCGCTCACCGGCTCGTGCGAGTATCGGACATCTATAAGGGCACCGCCCCGGGCGCCGCCCTGCACGACGCCGACACCTACCGCTGGCCGATGGTGCCCGCACTGGCGTTCCTGGCCGCGATGCCCGCGCTGGGCAGCGCCGAACGCGTCACCGACATCTACGCCGAACGGCTCGGTGAGCGTGTTCTGGCCTACGAGGGTGTCACCCAGAAGGACAAGCCCATCGCGCAAGCCCACCTCGGCGAGGCGCGGACCCGGCTGCGGGCGCTTCGCGGGCTGCTCGCCGACACCATCGGCGAGCTGGAATCCATCATCGCCACGGGCGATCCGGTGCCGCGACCGGTACGCGCGGAGGCCCGGCTGGCGGCGGCGCACATCGTGCACGAATCACGGGCCGTGATCGGCCGGCTGCTCGAGGCGTCCGGGGCCAGCATTCACTTCGTCGACAACCCACTGCAGCGCATCAAGCGCGACGTCGATGTGCTGGCCGGCCACGTGGTGTTCGACTACGACACCAGCCGCGAACTCGCCGGTGCGCTGATATTGGGTATGCAGGTCTCGCGGACCGCAATGGTGTGATCGCACCGACGAGAGGAGTCCTGATGGCCAACGACCTACGTGAACGCATTACCACTTCCTTCCAGAAACTCGTGCTCAACCCGATAATGCGGCAGCTGCCGATCCAGCAGCTGCTGGAAACGACGGGACGGAAGTCGGGCCAGCCACGCCGCACCCCGCTGGGCGGCAGCCGGGTCGGCGACCAGTTCTGGTTCGTCTCGGAGTTCGGCGAGAAATCGCAGTACGTGCAGAACATCAAGGCCAACCCGAACGTCCGGGTGAGGCTGGGCGGGAAATGGCATAACGGCACGGCCCATCTCGTGCCCGACGACGACCCCCGCGAACGGCTGCGCTCGCTGCCGCAGTTCAATAGTTTCGGCGTGCGCACCTTCGGCACCAACCTGCTGACGATCCGGGTCGACCTGACCGACTGAGGCGAGGAGTGAAGCATGGAATCCTTTGTTCACCTGCGAAAAGGCAAGACTCCGCGGCGGCTGCACGCCGACCTGGACGGCCTCAAGGATGACGAGCTGGGCCGCGGGGGTTTCACCGGCCGCACGGCGAATATGTATCGCCGCCACGACCCGACCGCCTACCGCAGCTCCGGGCCACTGCGTCCGGTCGACGTGCTGGCCGGCGAGCTCAAGCCCAGCGACGCCACCGACGCCGCCGGCAGCCCCATGTTGCTGTTCTCGAATGCCGACTGCCAGGTGCTGTTGTCGCGGCGCAGCGAGCCGATGCCGTTCTTCGTCCGGTACGTCGACGGGGACCTGCTGTGTTTCGTGCACAAGGGTGCCGGCCTGCTCGAGACGGAGTTCGGCCCGCTGCCCTATCGCGAGGGTGACTGGGTGTACATCCCGAAGGCGTGCACGTTCCGTCAGGTGCCCGACAGCGGCGAGGACGGGGCGTCAACCCTGTTGTTGATCCAGGCCACCGACGAGTTCCGGGTTCCGCCTCCGGGCACGCTCGGCCGGCACTTTCCGTTCGACCCCTCCCAGGCCACCATCCCCGAGCCGACGCCCATCGATGATGACCCGCCATCTGGCGCTGACGAGTACGAGGTCCGCCTCGTCCATGAGGGTGGCCCGACAACCCTGTTCTACGAACACAATCCGCTCGATGTGGAAGGCTGGCGCGGCGATAACTTCGCCTTCACCTTCAACATCGCCGACTACAACGTGGTGATGTCCGACAGCGTGCATCTGCCGCCGACCGTGCACCTCTTCATGCAAGCCGCCGGTGTCTACGTGATGAACTTCCTGCCCAGACCCGCCGAGAGCGTGCAGGGCACCGAACGCACGCCGTGGTACCACCGCAACGTCGACTACGACGAGATCGCGTTCTTCCACGGCGGATCGCTCTACGGCATCCCAATGCCGCCCGGGCTGATTTCGCATGCGCCGCAAGGCGTCCACCACGGAGCGCCGGAGAAGGCGCGTGAACGAGCGCGGCGAAAGTTCGACGAGTACGACAAGGTCGACTGGTCGGTGATTGCCATCGACACCCGCCGCCGGCTCGTCCCATCCGCCGAAGTCCTCGCCAATGATTTGGGGCAGCACTAATGACGACGACCGAAGCGCCGGTCAAGTACGAGTACGACCGCATCCCGTATCTGGTTGCTTACCAGAACAATTCGGCTGTACGTGACGTCTACGGGGGAGTTGCCGAACTGGTGGTGCTGGAGAGTTATCTGCTCAAGCCCAAGACTTCTGCTGGTTCGCTACCGTCGGACACCGTGCTGGTGTTCATGCATCCAATCGGCGGTGGTGCGTACCTGCCGATGATCAACGCACTGGCCCGTGCGGGCAACGACGTCATCTACTGCAACAGCCGCTTCCGCGGCACCGACTCCGCGCTGCTGATGGAGAAGGTCGTCGAAGACCTCGGCGAGTGCGTCAAGGACGCCAAGAACCGGCTCGGCTACCAAAAGGTGGTGCTGGCCGGGTGGAGCGGAGGCGGCTCACTGTCGGTGTTCTACCAACAGCAGGCGCAGCACCCGACGGTCACCGCGAGCCCTTCCGGCGACGGACCCGACCTCACCAAACTCGGACTGATCCCGGCCGACGGGATCATGATGCTGGCCGCTCACGTCAGCCGTCACGGCACCATGACCGAGTGGATGGACGCGTCGATCCTCGACGAGACCGATCCGACCAAGCGCGATCCCGAGCTGGACCTGTACAACCCCGACAACCCCAATCAGCCGCCGTACACGAGCGAGTTCCTGGCGCGATACCGGCAGGCCCAGATCGACCGGAACCGTCGAATCACGAAGTGGGTCAAAGAGAAACTCACCGAACTCAAGGCCGCGGGACGGCCCGACGACGAGTTCGGGTTCGTCGTGCACGGCACCATGGCCGACCCGCGCTGGCTCGACCCGACGGTAGATCCCAACGAACGCACCCCGGGAACCTGCTATCTGGGTGATCCTCGGGTGGTGAACAACAGCCCGGTCGGGCTCGCCCGGTTCTGCACCCTACGCAGCTGGCTGTCCCAGTGGAGCTACGACGACGCCAATGGCGACGCCGTGCAGTGCGGACCCGACATCGCGGTGCCCGCGCTCGTGATCGGCAATCGGGCCGACGACGCCTGCACGCCCAGCCACACCCACCGGCTGTTCGAGGCGATCGGGCATTCTGACAAGGAGATGTACGAAATCCCCGGCGCCAATCACTACTACGCGGGCGCCGACCAGCGCGACAAACTGCGCAACGCGGTCGGCATCTGCACCGACTGGCTGCATCGGCACGGGTTCTCGCTGTGACTACGACCGGCCCGCTGGACGGCATCCGGGTGATCGAGATCGGCACACTGATCTCCGGGCCGTTCGCCGGTCGGCTGCTCGGCGACATGGGCGCCGAAGTCATCAAGATCGAACCGCCGGGGTCGCCGGACCCGTTGCGGACCTGGGGCCAGGCCGAACTCGGCGGCCACCACTTCTTCTGGACCGTGCACGCCCGCAACAAGAAGGCCGTCACGCTGAATCTGCGTGAGGAGGCCGGCCGAAAGCTGTTCCTGGAGCTCGTCGCGCGCTCCGACATCATCGTCGAGAACTTCCGGCCCGGGACGCTGGAGAAGTGGAACCTCGGCTACGACGTGCTGCACGAGGTCAATCGCGGCATCATCCTGGTCCGGGTCTCCGGCTACGGGCAGACCGGGCCGGAGGCACACAAGGCCGGATATGCCTCGGTCGCCGAGGCGGCCAGCGGCTTACGGCACATGAACGGGTTCCCCGGCGGACCGCCGCCCCGGCTGGCCCTGTCCCTCGGCGACAGCCTGGCCGGCATGTTCGCCGCGCAGGGGGCTATTGCCGCGCTGTACCGGCGCACCGTCACCGGTGAGGGCCAGGTGGTCGACGCCGCGCTCACCGAATCATGTTTGGCCGTCCAGGAATCCACCATCCCCGACTACGACGTCGGCGGTGTCGTGCGCGGCCCGTCGGGCACCCGGCTGGAGGGCATCGCGCCGTCGAACATCTACCGCAGCGCCGACGGCAGCTGGGTGGTGATCGCCGCCAACCAGGACACCGTGTTCCGGCGGCTGTGCACGGCGATGGGGCAGCCCGAACTGGCCACCGACGACCGGTTCGCGACACACGTCGCCCGCGGCCGCAACCAGGACGAGTTGGACAAGATCATCGGCGACTGGGCCGCCGACAGACAACCGGCCGACATCATCTCGACGCTGTCTGCCGCCGGGGTGATATCCGGCCCGATCAACACCGTCGCCGAGGTGGTCGACGATCCCCAGCTGCGGGAGCGCGGCATGCTGGTCGAGCACTTCGATGAGCGGATCAACCGCCCGGTGCTGGGACCCGGGGTGGTGCCGGTGCTATCGGAGACACCGGGGACGATCCGCAATGCCGGACCGGCTCGGCCCGGCCAACACAACGACGAGGTTTATTGCGAGCTGCTCGGCAAGACCGATGAAGAGATCGCGGCGCTGCGGACGGAGGGTGTGTTATGAGCGAGCTACCGAAACACGTCGACATTCGTGACGTGTCGCTTCGCGACGGGTTACAGATCGAGGACCCAATTCCGTTGTCGGCCAAGCTCGAACTGCTTTCCGCCGTCGCCGCCACGGGTGTGCGGGAAATGGAGGCGACGGCCTTCGTCTCGCCGTCGAAAGTCCCCGCCCTGGCCGATGCCGCCGAACTCGCGGCGGAACTGCACAACTTTGACGGCATCGAGTTCTCCGCCCTGGTGGCCAGCCCGAACGGCGCCAAGCGGGCGATCGCGGCCGGACTGCATTCGATCGAGTACGTGCTGTCGGCCGCCGACGGGCACAGCCGATCCAACGTCGGGCGCACCACCGCGGAGGCGACCGCTCTGATCGCAGAGATCGTGTCGATCGCACACGACAGCGGCGCCTCGGTGGAGGTCATCGTCGCCACCGCCTGGGATTGCCCGTTCGACGGCCCGACCCCGCCGCAGCGGGTGCTCGACCTGGTGTCGGTGGCCTGCGACAACGGCGTCGACCGGTTGGCGATCGCGGACACCATCGGCACCACCACGCCTCGGCGGGTCACCGAGCTGGTCGCACAGGTCAGGCCGTTGATCGGCGACATCCCGCTCGGAGCCCACTTCCACAACACCCGTGGCGCGGGCCTTGCCAGCGCCTACGCCGCGGTCAGCGCGGGCATCACCCGCCTGGACGCTTCGGTGGGCGGGCTGGGCGGCTGCCCGTTCGCCCCGGGCGCCAGCGGCAATATCGCCAGCGAGGACCTCGTCTACCTGTTGCGGGACAGCGGAATACATGTCGACGTCGATCTGGAGGCCGCGATCGCCGCCGCCAAGGTTGCGCAGCGGGTGATCGGCCACGACCTCCCCAGCTCGTTGCTACGCGCCGGCGACCGCCTGCTCGGCGAGTAGCCCGTGCCCGTCGAGACGCTTACCCCCAAGGGCCGTCAGACCCGACGCGCCATCGAACAGGCCGCCCGGAAGCTGTTCGCCGAGCGTGGTTTTCACGGCACCACCCTGGCCGACATCACCTCGGCCGCGGGAAAGTCGCCCGCGGTGTTCTATCGCTACTTCGCCGACAAGGAGGATCTGCTCGCCGCCCTGGCCGAGTCCTTTCTGCATGACATCGTGGCGCCCTCTGGGGCGAGCGTTGAGTTGCCGGCCTCACCGGACGATCGCGAGTTCTTCGTCTCGGTGGTCACCGGCTACCGGAATATGTTCAAACAGAACATCGGCATCATGATCGCGGTCGCCCAGCTGGCCGCCACCCAACAGCGATTCACCACCGTCTTCGTCGGCCCGTCCGGGTTGGGCCTGACGATCAGCGACGAGGACGCCATTGCGACGCTGTCGACCATCTGGAAGAAGACGCTGTACGGGTTCTGACGACGAAGGAGATCACTGTGGATTTCACCCTCCCGGACCATCTTGTCGGCCTGCTGGCCGAGATGGACGCGTTCATCGAGGCTGAGATCAAACCGCTGGAACGCGAGCACATCCAGTACTTCGATCATCGTCGCGAAAACGCCCGTACCGACTGGGACAACGGTGGTATTCCCAAGCGCGCGTGGGAGGACCTGCTCGGCGAGATGCGCGCCCGCGCCGACAAGGCGGGCTGGCTGCGCTACGGTCTGCCATCCAGGTTCGGCGGCCGCGACGGTACCAACATCGATATGGCGGTGATCCGGGAACATTTGGCGCACAAGGGTCTTGGGCTGCACAACGACCTGCAGGACGAGTCGTCGATCGTCGGCAACTTCCCGCAGGTCATCATGATGGACCGGTTCGGCACGGAGGCACAGAAGAAGGAGTGGTGCGAGGCGCTGATCACCGGTGAGCGGTCGATGGCATTCGGCCTCACCGAGCCGGGTCACGGGTCGGACGCGACCTGGCTGGAGACCCGCGCCGAGACCGACGGCGACGGCTGGGTGATCAACGGCGCCAAGCGGTTCAACACCGGAGTGCACCGGGCCACGCACGACCTGGTCTTCGCCCGCACCTCCGGGGAGCCCGGTCAGGCGCGGGGCATCACGGCGTTCCTGGCGCCCACCGACACCCCCGGCTTCAACGTTCCGTACTACTGGTGGACGTTCAACATGCCGACCGACCACGGCGAGGTCGAGTTGAACGATGTCCGGGTACCCGCCGACGCGGTGCTCGGCGAAGTGGACCGAGGCCTTGAGGT
>NZ_JBOGDB010000176.1:0-4239 GCF_050701515.1 Mycobacterium sp.
CGCACTCGCTGCTGTGCCGAGGTCGGCCGCGATCGCGCGGGTCTGCTCACTCCTGCTCACTAATCAGGAACGGTACGAAACACCCTGGCTCCTCTTTGTCTGGGTGGTCTGGGTGGAACTGCTGATGCGCTGCGTCCGTCGCGTCATCGTCACAGCGCCCCTTCGCGGCCCATGTTTCGGGTCCAATCCGCCAGCAGCTCACGGTCGTAGTTCTCCTGGCGCATCCGCAGATCCGTGTAGATGAGCATCTGCAGTGTGCGGAAGTATGCGATCAGGAATGCGATGGCGATCGCATACAGCACCGGGTTGAACATGATCACGAGGCCGATCACCAGCAGTGGCACGGCACACACCGCCCAGAAAAGGTGAATCGCCAGCAGCCGGCCCCACAACGGTTTGCACAGCTGCATCGAACGCTTGAGGGAGTCGACGACTCCACGCTCCTCGATTACCAGGACGATCGGCGACATGCTCCACAGGATTCCGAGCACGAAGAAGAACACAAAAGTCGCCAGCGTCACCAGGTAAAAGGCGGGGCTCGTGGCGCCCGCGAGCAGCGACGTAAGCCCGGTGAGCAGGAACTGCGGAACGCAGAAGATCGCGTAGAACGTCAAGGTCAATCGGCAGACCGCGAAGATGCGCTTCTTCGCCAGGCGCAACACCTCACCGAAGCGCACCGGTTCGCCGCGCACCGCCTTATCGGTGGCGATCACCGTCAGAACGATCAGCAGCGCATCGGCCGGCAGCGCAATAACGCACGACATCGCGATGAACACCAGCAACATCGCGATCATGGTGGCCGTCCCACCCGTGGTCGTCGCCATGAACACACCGCCCGACATCGCCGACGACGCGTGGAACAAGATCTGGTACATCACGAAAAGGATGGCCCCGAAGGCGAGCACGAAGCCCACAAGAATCACCAATGGGATGCCCAGCAGCGTCGGCCAGTTCTTCAGAACGACCTTGACCGCGCCGCCGAACAGTTCCGGAATGCTCATGGCACGCAACGGGACCACCGGCTCTGCGTCGCCGACCTCGGCAGCGCGAGCATGCTGTGTCGGCGCCGCCAGCCGCCGTCGCACCAGGAACTCTTGAATGTCGGCGGGCCAGCCGATGTGATTGGTCCGCGTGTACCAGGCGGCGGCAGCGCAGCCGACGGCCGTCAGCCAGAAACTGATACCCGGCAGGAACAGCAGCGCTAGAACCACCCACAGGCCAGTCAGAATCCACAGCGCGTAATGCGGCTTGAAGTCGAAGAGCATGTCCCCCGGTGTCACGTGGGCCGGGGCCGCCGCACCTTGCGGCACACGCGGTGCCGGCGCCGGAGGCCGGGGTGGTGGCGGCGCCGGACGAGGAGCTGGCTGCGGCGCCGGACGCGGGGGTGTCACGTGGGCGGCGGGTGGCGGAGCTGGCGGCCGCTGCTGTCGGCCGGAACCGCCATACGTGGTGCCGGCGCCGAAGCGCTGCGATGACTCGTCGAGCAATCGCCGCGTCCGCGACGAATCCGCCGGTGGCGGCTGCGGCACCCCGGAGTCGGGTGATGCCCGGAAGATCTTAGGCTGGTTGTCGCGCGGGGAGTTGGGATCGCTCATGCCACACCGACGTACATCGCCTTGACCACCTTGTGTTCCGTGAGATGACCGTCGGACGGACCGACGATCACGGTCCAGCCGTCCGGCCCCTTTTCGAAGGCCGATTCGCCACCCCAGATGGCGTTCCACCGCGCGCCGTCGCACCCGTACCAACCCACCAAATCCGGTCGCTCGTCGGGGACCGGCCACGAACCGCCGATGCGCGCCCGGCACGTGGTGCCGTCGTCGAGTACCAGCCCGAACGGAATCGGCTCGTCTTCCAGCGGCTCGCGCGGCGTGCTCAACCCCTCCGCGCCGACCAGGTGCAGGACATTCGAGAATGGGTCCTGTAGGCACAGGATGTAAGCACCACTGGTCGGCCAGCAGGCATCGCCGGAGTCGGCCGTCGCGCCACAGAAGCGAACACCATCGGTCACGTCGTAGGGCGACGGTGTGCCGTACGAACATTCGATCGTGTCATTGCGGCGGCTGTCATCCGTGGTCCACCCCTCGTGCGGATCGCCTTCAGCATCAACGGGTTTCAGCACGACGATCTCCGGTTCGGCGCTAGACCCGGCTCCCGTTCCCGCCGCGGACGACGTCGGCTTGCAGCGGCACAGCACGATCGTCTTCACCAGGCCGGAGATCGTCCCGTCGTCGTGGGTGGCGTACCGGTCGACCAGGATCCGGTAGCCGTTGACGGAGTTCTCGTCGGCGCTGGCGCTGTAGATGACGTTGTGGCTGCCGTCGCTGTTCGTCTCGGTCTTGACCGGCTTGCCGTACAGCTCGGTGGCATCGCCAATAGAACTGCCGGGCTTGACGCCATCGATGGTCGAGCCCCCGCCGTGCGGGGCAATGGAATCCAGCACACCGTCGACGAAGGTGAAGTCGCAGTCCACGTAGACCACCGTCACCGTCCCCGTCTCCGATACGTCCGGGAAGTCGGGGTGCAGGGAACGGATGTCGTTCCATGACTGTCCGAGTGAGATGTCCTGGATCCCGGTGGACGTCAACGACTTCTTCGCCTTCGTGACGTCCTGGACGGCGGTCAGCCGCGCCGCCAGTTGATTCGCGTTGGCCGCCTGCACGAACATTCCGCCGGTGACCGACGCGATGCAGTTCAGCTCTGCGCTTGCCGGTCCGTCGGTCTTGAATCCCACCGTCGAGATTGTCAGTCCCGGATGCGACTTCTTGGCCGCCGCGGCCGCATCGCACGGCGGGGCACCACAGGTGTCCTCACCGTCGGACACCAACACGATGGCTTGCGGCGCCCCGTCGGTCGGCAACAGGGACACCGCCCGCTGCAGGGCCAAGCTGATCGGCGTATACCCCGACGCCCGCAGCGCCGAGATCTCGGACCCCATCCTGTCGCGATCCATCGGGCCCAGCGGGATCAGCGTCTTCACGTCCTGGCAGCCGGCGTCCTTCTCCGCCGCCGTCGAGCCGGTGCCGGTGCCGTAGGTCATCAGCGCCATCCTCGAGTCGTCGGGCATCGCGTCGACGAACGCTTGTCCGGCCGCCTTCGCCGCGTCGATCCGCGGCCCCGGCGCGTCGGCTTCGTTCATCGATCCCGACGCGTCCAGGATCAACACCGTTGGCACCGATACCCGATCGGACGATCCCGCACCGCCGGACGACCCGTCCGTCCCGCACCCCGCCAGCAGCACACAGGCGACGGCCAGTGCCGAAACCACGCGTTTGATGGGCGCCACTTCGCCTCCCCACAGCAACTCGGAGTGCGTCGATCCTATCCAGCGTTCGGGCTGGCCCGGTGTCGTTCAAACGACCGACAACGATCCGTTCAGGCAAACGAGGCCGCCCCGGCGTCCTGCCGTGCCTTCGGCCGATGCACCGGCCGTCGGATGAGGAACCAGACCGAATCATCGGAGGTGATGACTTCGATTCCGTCTCCGGGCAGCCGGGCGGAAAGCTCTGCGAGGCTTGGCGATCGGGGGCAGACCACGCTGACGCTGATCCCATCGGGCATCGCGGCGACGACGAGCCGCACCGACGTCGTCGCCTCCGGAAGGATCAGCGCGAGCGGCTCGACCAGGCTGGAGATGTCGACGCCCGTGAGATCTGGTAGCTCACCGGCGACGTCGACCACCACGTCAACCTGCCGCGCCTCCGCGGCGTCGATCAGCGGACGCACCTGCTGCATGAGCGGGTTTTCGAACGTCGTCGCCTGATCGAACAAGCCACGCAGGCGGCGAGATTCGGCTCGGGCGCGACGGCGCAGGCCGTCGTCCACCGCACCCTCGCCGCCCAATTTCTCCAGCAGCGGCACGATGTTGTCGACCAGCTTCGCGTAGCGGCGCTGGTACTCGGCGCGCAGCGCCTGCGCCACGATGTCCTCCAGCACGAGCCGCCGGCGCGTCTGGGTTTCGGCCTGCACGTCGCCGGCGGCGTCGCGCATCAGCCCGTTGAACATCAGCGCAAACAACTGCACACCCAGGATGCTGGCGGTGCCCAGGCCGATGTTCACCAGCGCTTCCGCCGTCGGCACGCGGGTGATCATCGCCAGCGCCCCGACCACCCAGTAGGCCACCAGGATGGCCGCACCCGTCCGGGTGGACAGGCCGAGCACCAGCGGTAGCACACACCAGCCGATGGCTCCTTGCGCCCAGTGATGGTGCCCGCCAACATATTCCGGTCGTAACAGCAG
>NZ_JBOGDB010000177.1:0-12159 GCF_050701515.1 Mycobacterium sp.
TTGATCGGCCGGCACGCCCGCAGCGCGAAGCGGGCGGTGAAGTCTCACGGCTGGGGGGTGCCGGGGTTGACGTGGATGCCGGGCGAGGACCCGGATCCGTTCGGTCACTGATGGTGCCCAATCTGCCGGCGGTGGGCACCAGGGTCAGTCTGCGATACCGGCTGCCGACCGGGTCGGTGCCGCCGCTCACCGACGTGATCGGCCACCTGATGCAAACCGATCCGCGGGTGCGGGTGCAGACGAAAACCGGTGCGGTGGTGGAGATTGCGCCCGGGGACGTCGTTGCGGTGCGGGCCCTTACGGCGGTGCCGGTGCGAACATCGCAGATCCGGGCGACCGAGCACGCCGCGGCGATGGCCTGGTCAGGCATCGAGCAGCGGTGGCTGGACGGCTGGCTGCTGCGCAGCGCGAACGGCCACACGCACCGGGCAAATTCCGCTGTGCCGCTTGGAGTCGAGGCCGACGCCGGCGCACTGCCCGCGATCATCGACTGGTACGCCCACCGCGGCCAGACCCCGTGGCTCGCGGTACCCGACCGGCTGCTGCGGCTCGCCAAAGACGTTCCGGTCCAACTCGAAACGGTCGTCATGGTGCGCGAGTTGCCCGACGGCGAGCCCGACACAACGGTCAAGCTGGCACCGCGACCCGACGAACAGTGGCTGCGGATGTACGAACGAAAGATTCCCGTGGACGTGTTGACCGCCGTCATCGACGGCGTTGTGGTGTTCGCCACCCGTGGCGCCGCCGGTGTCGGGCGGGCGGCGGTGACCGTCACGCCCGACGGCACCCGCTGGGTCGGGTTGTCCGCCGTCCGGGTGGCCGAGGACCAGCGCCGCCACGGCCACGCGCGCGCCCTGTGTTCGGCACTCCTGGCCTGGGGTGCGCAGCAGGGTGCAACCCGCACCTATGTGCAGGTATTGGCTGACAACGCCGTTGCGATCGAGCTGCATGAGTCGATGGGTTTCACCACTCAGCACCGGACCCGTTATATCGACGCCCGTAACCTTTAGACATGCGGCTGGCCACCTGGAACGTGAACTCGATCCGGGCCAGGGTCGACCGCGTCACCGATTGGCTGGAGCGCGCCGACGTCGACGTGCTGGCCATGCAGGAGACCAAGTGCGCCGACGACCAGTTCCCCACCATGCCGTTCGCCGCCATCGGCTATGAGGTCGTGCACTGCGGCTTCAACCAGTGGAACGGCGTGGCGATCGCGTCGCGGATCGGCCTGCACGACATCGAGGTCGGCTTCGACGGCCAGCCGACCTGGAGCGACAAGCCCGAGGTGGAAGCGGCGGCCGAAGCGCGGGCGCTGGGCGCCACGTGTGACGGCGTACGGGTGTGGAGCCTGTATGTGCCCAACGGCCGGACGGTGGATTCGCCGCACTACGGCTACAAACTGGAGTGGCTTGCCGCGCTGAAGGATACGGCGCACAAGTGGTTGGCCGCCGATCCGACGGCGCAGATCGCGCTCACCGGTGATTGGAACATCGCGCCCACCGACGAAGACGTGTGGAGCGTCGAGTTCTACCGCGGCAGCACACACGTCACCGAGCCCGAACGTGCGGCGTTCAGCGCGATCGTCGACGCCCGGTTTACCGACGTGGTAAGGCCTTTCACGCCGGGGCCGGGTGTCTTCACCTACTGGGACTACACCCAGTTGCGGTTCCCGAAGAACCGGGGAATGCGCATCGACTTCATCCTCGGCTCACCGGCATTCGCGCAACGCGTGACGCACGCCGAGATCGTCCGCGAGGAGCGAAACGGCAAGGCCGCCAGCGATCATGCGCCGGTCTTGGTCGAACTCGCCTAGCTGGCCGTCACATTGAGCGCTGTGCCGTTGTTACCCGGAGTGTTGTCGCCGGCACCGCTGACTTGTGCGTGGATGGCGCCCAACCCCGGACCGGTAAACCGCACGATCACTGCGGGAGCGCCTTCCTCACCCTTTTTCAGATTGCCCCCCGTGCAAGTCAGCGCCGAGGTCTCACCACCGGATGGTGGCCTGGGCGCACAGCTGAAGCCGTTTGCGGCCCAGCCGCCCGCTACTGCAGCCTGATCACCCAGCGTCGCCACCCCCGATGTCGATACGTTGACCGTGATGCCGCTCGCGTCGTTGCCGCCAGGATTGCGCAAGGCGACCAGATAGGCAGGAGATCGGCTGGCTTGGGGAGCCGCGTTTCCGCGGATGTTCTGTAGCGCCACGTCCGACGGGGCAGTCACCGGATCGGTGCAGACCGTGTTGGAGCTTAGGTAATCCGTGAAGGAGATAGCGCCAACTTTGTCGTCCCAATCTATCTTCACCTCGACCCGGGCACAGATCGGCACGCCAGGCGGAATGCCGGTCACCGTACCGGTGGCTATCCGCCCGTTGCCCTGGACAGGACCCTGCTTATCGTTCGTCCAAGTGTCGTCGACGGGATTGCCCCACGCGATGACCCTGTAGCCCGACTCGCGGGCGGAGTTGTCGACAAAGGTGACGTAAGCGGTGTCCCCCTCGGTGCGCACGTTCTGGACCACGGGCGGCTCGGCGCCGCGATCGGGCTGATCGCCTTCTCCCGGAAGGGCGCCCGCAGGATGGATGCCGGGCCCGAGCACCGATCCGGACGCCACCAAGATCCCGACCGTCGCTAGTTCGAGGACAGGACGAATTGGGCGACGGATCGCGCGTTGAATGGTCATGATTCTTTCCTACCTTGCCTATCTTGTGACTTGACGTTACGAAGTGGCAGTAGGCCTACGCATCGGGTGTTTCCCTATCTTTTTGCCGTTTTTAACCGGTAATGCGCGCGTCCACTGCTTTCGTGAGCCGCTCGGCGGGGATGCCGGCCCGGCGACAGGTCTCTGAAACGGTGTTCGCCGAGTGGGCGGCGAACACCCCGTAGAGCACCTCGTCGGTGGGCACGGCCAGCGTCATCAGCAGCCGTACGGATGAGCCTTCGTCGCGCATCGTCGCAGCACAGTCCTCCAGCTTGGCCGCTGTGCGGTCGAGCTGGCCGGCGGTGAGCTCGGGCCGGTACCACTCCACGAGGTAGCACGGCAGGGTGGGCGCGTGGATGCTCATTGCGTCAACTTCGGCTTGACCCTAATTATCGTTGGAGTCCAGGGGATTCGTGCCGTTGTCGTCCTCTGCGCCGTCGTTAACCCCGTCACCGTCGGTGTCCGCCTTCTTCGGATCGGTCCTGTAGCCGTTCTCGTTCCAGCCGTTGATCTCGTCTTCGTCGAACATGCCGTCGGCGTCGCAGTCGTTGGGCAGTCCGCCGGGGCACTCCTCGCCGCCACCCTGGCCGGCGCCGTTGTTGGGCACCTTCGGGTCGGTGAGATCACGGAAGACTTCGTCGCCGTCGTTGACGCCGTCGCCATCGGTGTCGGCCTTGAATGGATCGGTGCCCCTTTGGACCTCGTTGCTGTCGGGGAAATTGTCGTCGTCGGGGTCGTGATGGCACGGGTTAGTACCGAGCTCAACCTCTTTGCCGTCGGAAAGCTTGTCGTAGTCGGTGTCGTACAACTTCGGATCCGAGCAGACCGCGCGCTGCTCACGCCAATCCTCGATGCCGTCGTTGTCGTTATCGGGCATCGCGATCGCGGGCGGTGCGGACACGAACAACGCGCCCGAGAGCATTGAGCCGGATAGGAGCAGTGCGGCGGCCAGGGCTTCCGCCATGCGTCGGCCAACGCCATGGCGGTGTGGGTTATACGTCGACATGGCTCGACGCTATTGAGTGCGTCTACGCCGCCGCATCGGGTGTTTCCCTATGTTTTGGCTCGCGCGATCATCCTGCCCAGCTCGGCTCGGGAGTGGATGTCGAGCTTGCGATAGACCCGAGCGAGATTTGCCTCGACGGTTTTCGGGCTGATGAACAACGCCGCCGCGACGTCCCGGTTCGTCATCCCCGAGGCCGCCAGCTCGGCGACCCGCCGTTCGGATACCGTCAACTTCCCGGAGCGGTCGTGCCCGGCGGTGGTGCGGTCCAGCTCGGCGCGGGCCCGATCGGCCCACAGCGGGGTACCCATCGCCTCGAACGCGGTCAGCGCCTCACGCAGGGCGACCGTGGCAGCGTCCCTGCGGCGCTGTCGACGCTGCAGTTGGCCCAAGAGCAGTTGGCTACGGGCCCGATCGAAGGGCATCGGTAACCGCTCGTGGTGGGTCAACGCCGCCTGCGCGGCCACGGTTGCCGCGTCGACGTCGCCGCGGGCGGCCAACAGCATGCTTCGACAGCGTGCGCCGACGGCGAGCATCCACGGCCGGTCCAGCCGACGGCCGTTGCGCTCGAGCGCGTCGACGAACGGCTCGGCATCGTCAAGCCGGCCGAGATGGACCATCGCCTCAACGGCGTCTGGAACAAACTCCGCCAGGTATATCTCCGTTGCATCCATGTCCAGACTCGACAGCAGCGGCTCGAGCGTGGCCAACGCCGCTGCGTAGTCGCCCATTGACACATTGAGAAAGCCGGTGATCGCGATTGGCCACCTCTCCAACATGTGCGCGCCGCACCGCTGCATCGCCGCTAGCGCCGCGTTGGCGTCGGAGTCGGCCTGCTGTTGGTTTCCGGCATAGGCGGCCAGCGCTGCGCGCCACGTCAGGGCCCCCCCTATTGATACCTCGCCGCCGATCTGCAACGCCCTTTCCATGCCCTGCTCGGCGAGCTCGGCGGCTTCGCCGAAGTTCGCCCGCCAGATCTCGAGTTGAACGCTGTAGTAGGTGGCGTATATCCACTCGTGCTCCAAGCCGTGCTCGATGCAGTTGCGCCGGAAGAAAAGCATCTCCTTGTGGGCGCGCTCGAGCTGCCCGGACCAGCTCAGCAGGATCGCGTGATGTGAGCATGGCCGCACGATCACCTGAAAGCCGGAAGGGATAGCGCTGCCGGTGTAGCGGTCCTCCATCTCCAGCGCCGACCGCAGACTCGGTTCGTCAAGGCCGTCGCCGCGAAGGAATCGCAGAAACACGCGCAAGCTGATCGCCTGGCTGAGCAGCAGCGGATGCCCTAGGCGGGTTGCGTCTGTTACGGCGTCCTCCGCTCGACGCGACGCCTCTACAAGCTCGCCGGTGTTGAAGAGGGGTATGAGCATTGTGATCAAGGTCGGCACGCGCAGCGCCAGATCGTCGGGTGCATCGTCCAGGGAGCGCTCCATGGCGGCCACGCCTTCAACGAAACTATCGTCGAAAATTCGCACCGGACCCAGCAGGCTCAATGCCTGCGCTCGGAGTATGCCAGGCTCCAGTGCGGCGATGGTTTCCTCGAGTAAGACCCTTGCCCGCGCGGCGTTTCCTGCGTCGAAGTGGTTCGCCGCCAATAGGATCCGCCGCTCGGCCGTGTCACCGCCCAACCTGATCGCCAAATCGAGTAATTCGGCCGCCGCGGCCGGTGCCCCCCGCGCGCGCGCCAGCTCGGCGGCTCTATCCAAAGATTTCAACGTGTTTGGGTCGCCCCAGGCGACCGCCATGGCTAGATGCCTGGCTTGCAGCTCCGGCTCCTCGACGACATCGGCGAGCCTCCGGTGCATGTTGCGGCGTTGGGCGGCAGTGGCCTCGGAGTAGACGCCCCTAGCCAACAGCGGGTGCGTGAAATGGAGCCGGTGGCCATCGATGGTCACGATTCCCTTGTCTTCCGCGACAGCGAGCAACCCGACGAGGCGCTCCTCGTCATGGCCGGTGGTGCGTGCCATCAGTTCGACCGTGGGCGCGGGGACACAGGACGCCGCAAGCAGGACGTTCTGCACATCGGCGCCGAGGCTGCCGATCCGGGTCCGCACCAATTCTGTGAGCGTGGCCGGCAGGGGCACTTCTGAGCTCGGCGTGTCGTCATCCATCACACGAGCCAGCTCGATGGCATAGAACGGATTGCCCTGAGACACTTCGTGAATGCGTACGATTGCGTGCCTCGACACCTCCCGGCCGAGGCGTTCGGATACGACCTCGCGTATACCACCGAGGCTCAGGGGACCCAATGCGATCCGTTGAACCGCCCCGGGCCCTGGTAATTGCAGCCACGATGTGTCGCACGGGCCGTCCGGTTCCGTGCGCACGGTGCCAAGCACACCCACGCGGCCCGAAAGCCGCCGCGCCGCAAACCCGATGATCTGCATGCTGGAGGCGTCGAGCCACTGCAGATCATCGATCGCCAGTAACACCGGCGTCTGGTCCGCCAGACCCTTGATCACCGACAGAAAGGCAGCGGCCACCGCGCGCTGGTCCGTCGCGTTGCCATCTCCCTTGGCGCGCAACAGCACCCGGTCAATCGCGACCCGCTGCGGTTCGGGTAGTTCCGCCCATGCGTCCGGGTCGACCTCGTTCAGCATGTCCGCCAGCGAGGCGTACGCGAGCACCGATTCCGCCGCAGCGGGGCGAGCCGACAAGACGCGAAAGCCCTTCTCGCAACCCTGATCCACGGCGGCCAGCCACAGCGTGGTCTTGCCTATCCCCGCCTCGCCCTCCACCATCAAGGCCGTGGGTTCGACCGACGCCGAAGCCAAGAAGTCATCGATCGCGCGACACTCCACTGGACGGCTCAGTACGGGGGCTGCCATGGTGGGTGCTCCTGGTTTCAACGCTTTTGCGCCATCAGACGCAAGCGAATCGCTGGATTCCCATTCCGTCGTTTGCTGAGGGATGCCTGTGCGAGGAGGTGCGCGAGCACGGCAGAAGGCCCTGATTGACGCTGGCGTCGATAGACGCTGTTCACCTTGTCCGCACCCCCGAACCGGCACGTTCCATGAGTTGCGTTAGCTTATCGGCAAATGTCGGGGTTCACAGCCCATTCCGGTGAGTGTGCTGGCAAATTCTATTTAGAAGTCTGCGGTTAGCCAAACAGCGGGAGCGTGCGTTTGCGCGCCAGCGCGGTCATGCCCCGTTGAATGCTGTCCTGCACTTCGCAGTACTTGCCCTCGACGTACGCGGCATCATCGGCCCGCTCGGGATCATTGTCGAGTTCAACCGGCGGCATAAGTCGAGTTCTGATCTTTGCCGGTAACGGGAATTGCGGCAATGCCGCCGGCGCTACGCCCCATGGCAGCGAAATCGCCACTGGAAATACCTTCAGCCGCAACAGTTTGTCCAACCGCAGCAGTTGCGATACTCGGTCGCCGCGAATCAGCACCGGCATCGCGTCGGCGCCGCCGACGGTCGCGATGGGCACGATTGGCACACCGGCGCGGATCGCCATCTTCACAAACCCCTTGCGGCCGGCAAGATTTGCCCGATCGCGTTCATGCCATGGCCGCAGTGAATCGACCTCGCCGCCGGGCCACACCGCCACGTCTCGCCCCGCCGCCAGCGCTGTCGCCATGGAATCCGGGGCCGCGGGAAGCACGCCCATGGCGCGAAAGTATTTACCGATAACCGGAATTGCCATCAATGCATCGTGAGCAGTGCCATGCAACGGCCGGTCTTGGCCGAAGCGTCGCCACCACTGGACGCCCACCGTCCAGGCATCCCAGACAAACGGCGCACCAGAATGTATGCCCACCAACAGCACCGGCGATTCGGGCAGGTTCTCCCAGCCGTCCATCTCCATTCGGAACCAGTAGTCGACGAGCGCATTCCAGAAGAACTTCTGCCGCTGCATCGTGGTTTCATCCGGACCACTCAAATTCCACTCGCCGGCCCGATCGGCCACCCAGCCGGCCAGGCCGCCGTCTTGTTCATCTCGCCGGGCGTCCATCGCCTCTTGCGCCTGGTGAGCATGGTGCTCGGCTTGCTGTCGGATTTCGGGGGGCCGGTGATCGGTACTAACCATGTGGATCGAGTACCCAATCCGGCCACAAACCGAATCTGACCTAATCTCCGTCGTCGGCCCCGGCGTATCGGCCCGGGTTGAACAGTGAGGCCATCGCGCCGATCAGCATCATCACCGCGGCGGCGACGAAGACCACTGCGAGCCCCGAGTGGAACGGCTCGGTGAGCAGATGCGGGAAGAACGCCTGACCGGTCAGCACCTCGGCATTGACACCGGGCTGCTGCAACGCGTGGTACGGCTCGAGCAACTCCTCTATCGGGTTGTAGCCGAGGAACGCCGCGAACAGGCTGCCGACCGGCGGCAAGTTGGCCACCTCGTGCGCCACCGAGCCGGACACGCCCTGCTCCTGCAGCCCGCTGCTCAGAGCGGTGGGCAGCGTGTTGGCCAGACCGACGATCATCAGGGAGAAGAAGATGCCGATCGACAACGACGAGCCGGCGTTGAAGAAGGTCGCGCGCACACCGGACGCGGCGCCGCGCTCGGCGGCCGGAACGCTGGACATGATCGCGGCGGTGTTGGGCGCGGTGAAGATGCCGCCGCCGAGCCCGTTCAGGAAGATCAGCATGGCGAACACCCAGTAGTCGAAGTCCACCGGAATCAGCACCAGCGCGATGAACGACACGGCCATCAGGAGCATCCCGCCGACCGTGAAGGGCCGCGCGCCGAAGCGATCCGAGAGCGAGCCGGCCAGCGGACCGGCGATCAGGAAGCCCACCGTCACCGGCAGCATGTAGATCGCGGCCCATAGCGGCGTGGACTCGAACTCGTATCCGCGCAGCGGCAACCAAATCCCCTGCAGCCAAATGATGAGCATGAACTGCAAACCGCCGCGACCGACCGAGGACATCAGGCCGGCGAGGTTGCCCATCCCGAAGGCCGCCGATCGGAACAGCCGGACATTGATCATCGGCTGGGCTACCCGCAGTTCGATGAAGCAGAAGGCCACCAGCAATGCCAGCCCGAACGCGATCGATCCCAGCACCAACGGGTTGGCCCACCCCGTCGTGGAATCGCCGTAGGGCTGGATGCCGTAGGTGATTCCGGCGAGCAATGCGGTCAGCCCGACTCCGAACGTCAGGCAGCCCGCCCAGTCGAGCCTCCCGGGAGTGCGCACCCCGAGTTCCTTCAGCGAGCGCATGCTCCAGATGGTGCCGAGGATGCCGATCGGCACACCGACCCAGAAGATCGCGCGCCAGTCCCATTCCGCGAGCACGCCACCGATCAGCAGGCCGAGGAACGACCCGGATACCGCGGCGACCATGTTCACTCCCAGCGCCATCCCGCGCTGGTTGGACGGGAACGCGTCGGTGAGGATCGCCGCCGAAGACGCCATCAACATCGCGCCGCCGACGCCCTGGACCACCCGCCAGCCGATCAGCCACAACGCGCCGGCGTCGAGATGGAACGGGTCGAACGACAGCGCGATCGCCGCGGCCGTGAAGACGATGAATCCCAGGTTGTAGATGCGGACCCGGCCGAACATGTCGCCGAGCCGGCCGAACAACACCACCAGCACCGCGGTAACCACCAGGTAGCCCATCAGCATCCACAGCAGGTAGCTGACGTTGGCGGGGGCCAGCGGATTGAGGCCGATACCGCGGAAAATGGCCGGCAGCGAGATCAACACGATCGATGCGTTGATGGTCGCCAACAGCGTGCCGAGCGTGGTGTTGGACAGCACGACCCACTTGTAGAACGGGTGGTCGTGGTCGATTCGCCGGCGTCGACGGTCGGTTTCCGCGATTGCCGCGTCAGCGTCGGCTACCAGCGGGGGCTTGGTCGTCTCGATCTCAGTCGTCATCTACTTCGCTTACAGATCCATGGCACGGCACAGGCAAAACACATATGTTAGCTATACAAAGCAATCACCGCCAACTTCTATTCCGCCGCCTTAGGCGGACACCCTCGGGGCTCCCAGCCAATCGACGGCAGTGGCGCTGAGCAGCTGCGCGCGCTCGTCGGCGAATCGACCGGCAAACACTTCGTGGTAAGCGCGGTACAGCTGGCTGAAGGTAGATCGGAGCGTCTCGATTGGTAGGTCCGACCCCAACATGCAACGTTCGGCGCCAAACAGGTCCACCACCCCCTCCAGCCACGGCCGGATTGCCTCGGTGGTCCACGAACCGAAGATGGTGCCGATCGCGTCGATGCGGGTGGCCACATTGGGCCGGGCGGCAAGCGGCGCCAGCCGCGCCAGGTGGATGCGACGTCCGGTGGCGCTCAAGTCGTCCGGCCAGCCGAAGTGGTCGACGACCATCCGCAGGTCGGGAAGGCGCCGGGCGAGGTCGGTCACCACACCGAGCTGACCGGGGCTGGATTCGATGACAGCTACGAGCCCGGCCTCATGAACCAGCTGAAGCGCGGCACCGAGCGAGTCGAGGTGGTTATCGGGCGCTCGCGCGGTTCCGGTGCTCCCGAAGCTGTCGGTGAGGCGAATCCGTATGGCAGTGACCAGATCGATGTCGCGGACCTGGTCAACCAGGGAGGCGAAGCTCGGATCGTCCGGGTCGGCCAGGGTCACGAGGCCAACCAGCAGCCCGTGGTCGTCCTGATTGCGGACCCAGTCGATGGCGGCGAGCGGATCGGCGGTTCCGGGATCCGACCACACGGCGCCATCGATGGCGAGGCCCGAGGTTGCCTCCCGATAGTCGTCCACGGTGTACCGGTCTGGTAGCGAGTCGTAATCACCGAGCATCGAGCGCAGCAAGTTGCGATCCGAGAGCCAGAACACCGGGTTGAGTGTTTGGTCCCACAGGTGGATGTTGCAATCGACGATGCGGTCCAGGCGAGCGCTGGTGGCATAGACGTCGTTCACCCGACGGACGCTACCGGGCGGGAGGCGCGATTCTCGGCACTAGGTCAGCACCAACTCGTCACCGCGCGGGGCAGAGAGCGCGATCTCATCGACGCCGCCGACTTCGCCGTGCACGTGCAGAGCGTCGGAATCCCTTCCGAGAGCCGAGATCCCACCGGCGACTTCCAGACTGTCGACCACACCTTCGATTCTTACGGTGACGATGGAGTCACCAGCAGTGCGGATTTCGCCGCCGACGGCGATTCGACTCGCCTCCGCCCCAGGCTGGACGCTCAGCGCGGTTGCACTCAGTTTCATCTGCACGCCCTTGACCAGGCTCAGCCCCTCACCGCCGCTGGTAGTCAAGTCTTCGGCTATTTCCAACAACGGCAGTGGTTTGCTGATCTGGACCCCGATCGAACCGTCGCCATGGGTGGCAATACTGGCAAAGGATGCCTGCTGCAGCGACCCGGCGTAGAGGTTGAAACCGCGCGCGCCGGTTCCGTAAGTTGTCACAGGCGCCCGAACGTCGAGTCGGCCCAGATCACCGAAGTTGACGAAGCCGATACCACTCGCACCGTGAGAGGTGATCGGCTGCAGTGCTATCCAGGTGTCGACGGACCCCCAGTTATCCAGCACCATGTCGTTCTGGCCGCCAGTGGTAATCGTGCCGGTATTGAGCACTTCGCCGACGTGAGCACCGCTGATCACGAAGACGCCGCCGCTGATGAGGTCTGGGGTCGCCGCTGGGATCCCACCGTTGGTATAGACGTCGCCGGTTCGCAACGTGGTGACCTGTACTCGTCCACCGTCGGCAAGCCCGTCCCAGTTGTGGTGACCGCCGACGAACACGCCGGTCCCGCGGATCGGATGCTCGGGAGATCCGGCGCTGATATCGAGCAGCTCGGCGGTGATGACCACTGACGCGTCGCCCTGGGTGTTCCACAGCGTGAAAGCACCTTGCAAGGCTTCGCATCCGAAACCGTGTGGACGTTGCGGTCGGCCCCGCACATCGGCGCGATCCACGTGCAGTCCCTCCACCTGCACATGTCCGCCGCCGACATTGTCGGCAGCGAGGAGTAGCACCTGGCCCGTCGTGCGGACGTCGCGGAGGCGCAGGGTTCCCAGACTCGCAACGCTGGTGTCATTGAGAATGGCCACCTCGTCGACGGGCACGTTGACGGTTACGTCGCTGAGTTCATTGTCTCGAGTCAGACGGATCCCCTTGGCGCCGAATGTCAATGTCCCACCGCGCAGTTTGACTCCGGGAGCGAGCGTCACCATCGGCGAGCCGGTGATCTCTCCCTTGACCTCAATGTGCGAGACACCAGCGTCGAGTGCCGCTTTGAGGGATTGCGCGTCGGTCACCACGTGCCATGACTGGGACATCAGGTCGTCGGATATCCTTCCGAGCCTTCTCCGAACACTTCCGGGAAGACCAGCACATCCTTGTACCGTTCGCGAATAGCGAGCATCTCGTCCACGCTCATCGGTACCGGAGCCTCATCGCGTTCAACCGAAGTCGCGCGGACATACGTCTCGAATCCTGGACGATCAAAAATCCAGAGAACGGTGGCATCGGTGTCGCCGATGTTCGTAAACCCCATCTCAGTGTTTTTCGGCGCGTAAGCG
>NZ_JBOGDB010000178.1:0-6320 GCF_050701515.1 Mycobacterium sp.
GCTCGGTCATGATTTGTGCCGATCACGGGACGGTGCGGGTGCCAGGTGCGCGACGCACAAGTCGGGCTCGACGAACGGGTCGAGACGATCCACGGTCACCGGTGCCCGCATCGCGCTCAGCGCGCCCTGCATGTGGCCCAGGTGCACAGAACAGATCACCTCGCCGTGTTGTTCGGCCAGGTTCTGGAAGGGACAGTGCCGCAACCGGATCTCGCGCGCACGCGGACCGCCGGCGGGTTCGGGCTCAAACCCCAACTCCGCCAGCAGTTCCACCAGTTCGGTGACCGCGCGGGTTTTCGACGGCGCGCGGTGCTGGCCGGAGGATGCCACCAGCGCCGGGCTCGTCGAACGGCCCAACTGGGCGGCGATGCCGGCGGCATCGGGGCTGCGGGCCACATAGCCAGTCAGAATGGCGGCGAGCAGCCGATAGTTCGTCGGCCCTGTCGGGTCCATCCGGCGGCTGGCGCGAAACAGGATCGGCGGACGGCCGCGACCGGCGGAGTCACCGAGGACTTGTTCGACGCGGCCCGCGCGCAGCAGCGCGCCGATGTGAAACCGAACCGTGTTCGGGTGCACGCCGAGCTCATCGGCAACGCTGGCGATGCTGCGCGGCTCGGCCGGGGCCCGCAGCAGCGCCAGGATGACGTCTCGGCGCCCCGAGGGGCCGATCCCCGGTTGCTGTGTGGCCGCGTCGGTGGGCATCAGTCGCCCTGCGGCGGCAGCGCCGCCACCATCGGGGTGTCGGCATCGACGGCACCGAGTTTCGCCGCTCCGCCCGGTGATCCCAGCGAATCGGTCTGGCCCGGCAGGATGTCGGTGAAGAACTTGACGTTCTCATCGATGTAGGGCCGCAGCGGCTCAGGCACGTCGTCTTCGTAGTAGATCGCCTCCACCGGGCATACCGGCTCGCACGCGCCGCAGTCGACACACTCGTCGGGATGGATGTAGAGCATCCGTGCGCCCTCATAGATGCAGTCCACCGGGCACTCATCCACGCAGGCACGGTCCTTGATGTCCACGCACGGTTGTCCGATCACGTATGTCATACCCACGACATTACTCCAATTACTACTTGTAGGAATAGTATGTGTTCATGACTCTCTACGACGATCCACACGCAACCACCGACACCGACGAGCTCGACGTGCGCCACATACCGAAATCCCAACGGCACCCGATGATCTTCGCCCGCTTCGACGCACTGGCCGCCGGCGAGTCGTTCGTGCTCGTCAACAGCCACGACCCGATACACCTGCGCGAGGAGTTCGCCCGCGACCGGCCCGGTGCCTACGACTGGCGCTATCTGGAAGGCAGCCCGGCCGACAGACTGTGGCGGATCCGGATCGTCCGAATCACCGAACCCGGCATCGCCGGCCTGCTCTGAGGTCACCGCGTCATCCACGTGTGCAGGAGGAACCACTGTGGCGCCGTTGTCGACTGACTGGTCGCGCGCGATGGGCCTTCACGTCCCGATTGTCAACGCGCCGATGGGTGGAGTAGCCGGGGGTGCGCTGGCGGCAGCGGTCTCGCGTGCCGGCGGGCTGGGCATGGTCGGGATCGGTAGCGCCGGTTCAACTTTGCAACTCGATGAGCAACTCGGGCAGCTGCGCGAGCTCGGCCGCCCGTTTGGCATCGGCCTGGTGGCATGGGTGATCGCGAGCGAACCCCACCTGCTCACCGCGGCGATCGCCGCCAAACCGGCGCTGCTGTCGGTCAGTTTCGGTGAGGACTTTTCCTGGGTTCGGCGCGCGCACGATGCGGGTATCGCCGCGGCCACCCAGGTCGGGAACCTGCGGGCCGCTGTGCGCGCAGTCGAGGCCGGATGCGATGTCGTGATCGCCCGGGGTGCCGAAGCGGGCGGACACGGAGAGCCCACCGTCGGCACCCTGCCACTGTTGGCGGCCATCCTCGATCACCTATCGGTGCCCGTCCTGGCCGCTGGCGGGGTTTCCTGCGGACGCGCTCTGGCTGCCGTTCTGGCCGCCGGTGCCTCCGGGGCGTGGCTGGGCACCGCATTGTGTGCCTGCACCGAAACGCTGTCGTCGGACAACGCGCGCCAGGCGCTGCTCGCCGCCCAAGACAGCGACACCGTGAGCACCCGCGTCTTCGATATCGCGCAGCGCTATCCATGGCCGGCGAGGATCCCAGAACGGGTGCTGCGCAACAGGTTCACCGACCGCTGGCACGGTCACGAACAGGAGTTGTCCGCCGACCACCACGCCCACGCGGCACTGGCAGCGGCTATCGCCGCCCACGATCACCGGCTGGCTCCGATCAACGCCGGACAGGGTGTGGCGATGCTGCGGACCGTGCGTCCCGCCGCCGAGGTGATCGATGAACTGTGCGCCGACGCGGCCCGCCTGCTCGACCGCCGCTATACCTAGCGGGCCCTCCCCGCACCCCCTACCCAATCCTATTTAACGGGCTATAGTCCGTTAAATAGGATTGGGTAGGGGGAAGCGGTGGCGATGGCACACGAGATGACATATCCCCACGCCGATGTGAGCGCACCGTGAGCGCGGTTGCCGAACTGACGCCCACTCGGCCGTTTTCGCCGCGGCGGGGGGTCAAGGGGTCGTTCGTATACCGGGTGGTGACGACTACCGACCCCAAGCTGCTGGGCATCATGTACACGGTCACCTCGGTCGGCTTCTTCATGGCCGGCGGGTTGATGGCGCTGCTGATGCGTTCGGAGCTGGGCGCGCCGGGGTTGCAGTTCTTGTCCAATGAGCAGTACAACCAGTTGTTCACCATGCACGGCACGATCATGCTGTTGCTGTATGCCACACCGATCGTGTTCGGTTTCGCCAATTGCATTCTGCCGCTTCAGATCGGCGCCCCGGATGTGGCGTTCCCGCGGCTCAACGCGCTGAGCTACTGGCTGTATCTGTTTGGCGCGCTGGTCACCGTCGCCGGCTTCCTGACCCCGGGAGGTGCGGCCGACTTCGGCTGGACCGCCTACGCCCCGCTCAGCGACGCGCTGCATTCGCCGGGTGCGGGCGCCGATCTGTGGATCATGGGTCTGGCGATCGCCGGTCTGGGCACCATCCTGGGTGCGGTCAACATGATCACCACCGTGGTGTGCATGCGTGCGCCGGGGATGACGATGTTTCGGATGCCGATTTTCACCTGGAACATCCTGGTCACCAGCGTCATGATGCTGATCGCGTTCCCGCTGCTGACGGCCGCGCTGCTGGGGTTGGCGTTCGACCGGCACCTGGGTGGTCACATCTATGACCCGGCCAACGGTGGCGTGATCCTGTGGCAGCACCTGTTCTGGTTCTTCGGTCACCCCGAGGTGTACATCGTCGCGATCCCGTTCTTCGGCATTATCACCGAAATCGTTCCGGTGTTCAGCCGCAAACCGGTCTTCGGTTACACCACCATGGTTTACGCGACAGTGAGCATCGCGGCCCTGTCGACCGCGGTGTGGGCCCATCACATGTTCGCCACCGGCGCCGTCCTTCTGCCGTTCTTCTCATTCATGTCGTATCTGATCGCCATCCCGACCGGGATCAAGTTCTTCAACTGGATCGGCACGATGTGGCACGGCCAGTTGACATTTGAGACACCGATGCTGTTCTCGGTGGGCTTCATGCTCACCTTCCTGCTAGGCGGTCTGTCGGGGGTCATGTTGGCCAGCCCGCCGATCGACTTCCACGTCACCGACACCTATTTCCTGGTCGCGCACTTCCATTACGTGCTGTTCGGCACGATCGTGTTCGCCACCTATGCCGGCATCTACTTCTGGTTCCCGAAGATGACCGGCCGGCTGCTCGACGAGCGGCTGGGCAAGCTGCATTTCTGGCTGACGTTCATCGGTTTTCACACCACTTTCTTGGTGCAGCACTGGCTGGGCAACGAAGGCATGCCGCGCCGCTACGCCGACTACCTGCCCGCCGACGGATTCACCGCCTTGAACATCGTGTCGACGATCGGGGCGTTCACCCTGGGGGCATCGATGTTGCCGTTCGTCTGGAACATCTTTAAGAGCTACCGCTACGGCGAGGTCGTCATCGTCGATGACCCGTGGGGCTACGGCAGCTTCCTGGAATGGACGACCACCTGTCCGCCGCCACGGCACAACTTCACCGAACTGCCCCGAATCCGCTCCGAGCGGCCCGCTTTCGAGCTGCACTACCCGCACATGGCCGAGCGGATGCGCGCAGAATCCCACATCGTCCGCCGCGGACGCTTAAACGCGGCCGCAGAAACCGCAACGCCGGCCGTGCCCAAGAACAACCCCTCCGGCGGATGAGCACGCCCGGCACTTGACACTGCTCAGCGACGAAACTCATTGAGGAAGGACACTGGCCACGCCCCTTTGCGCCCAATCCTGTGAACAGACGAGTGGCACCGTGCACCCTTCCGCGGGGGTCGAAGAAGCGTCCGGCGCACGCATCATCGGTGTCGATTACCGTTGTCGGCGGGGGATTAACGTCGCGTGGTGGTCGCCGCTGATGGCACGATGGTCGCGGTTGTGACGTCTGCACGGTCGCGCCGACGCGAAGCGCGAGGTGTTAGTATAGAGGAGTAAAATACTCTAAATAGATCGAGGTAGGGCGATGAGGCAGGCGACAGAACCAGCTCACGCCGGCGGGGTCACGACGACGGTTGCATCGACAGTGCTGCGGGTGGCCGAATTGGACCGATCGGTGAACTTCTATCGCGATGTGTTCTGCTGCCGGGTCGCCCTGCGCGAACCCGACACGGCGCTGTTGTTGACCCCGGACGGGTTTCAGATCTATCTGCATGCGACGGGGCGGTCTCGGCGGCCGCGGCTGGCCCCCATCGGTATCGAGTACCTGATGTGGGCCACCGACAGCCAAGCCGAGTTGGAGCGGGTGACCAACCGTCTGCGCGCCCATGATCCGGCCACCTATACATACACCGAGAACGGGTTGACGTTCGTGGAGGGCTGCGACCCGGACCACGGCAGGGTCATCGTCGCCTATCCCAGTCCGAGCCGGCTTCCGCGAGAGCTGATCGCGTCGCGGCTGCGCGGGGTGGTACGTGCTGCGACGCGAGCAAGCGCTACAAGCACGCGACGTGAATCTCTCACCGACGCATAGTAATTGAGAGGCAACCCCTCGGGGAACTGCCGATAGTCACACAGTTTCGGGGTAGGAGAACCGCCGGTGAGACGTGGGGGTTTCAGCCGACGGGCCGGCGTCGGCCCGAGCCGACCAGGTCGGCGAGGACCGCGGCCTCACTCAGGTCGGCGTTCTTGGTGGCGGTGAGCAGGGTTAGCGCGCCTCTCTTCGACAAGTCGTGCAGATGCGCGACTGCGGCCGCGCGGGCGGGGTCGCTCAGTTCGTCGCGGTAGCGGTGAGCGAACTCCTCGAACAGGGCGGGGTCGTGGCTGTACCACTTGCGTAGTTCGGTGGACGGAGCGATGTCCTTGCACCATTCGTCGAGCTGCGCGCGGGCTTTGCTCACGCCGCGGGGCCAGATCCGATCGACCAGGACACGGGTGCCATCTGAGGGCAGCGCCGGGTCATAGATCCGGCGTGCCTTGACGTTTCGTCGTTGGGTCATGACATCTCCCTGGTGGGGTTGTCGTTGTTGGTCAGGTGTTGGCGCCGGTGAGTGCGAAGAACTCCTGGCGTGATCGCGGGTCTTCGCGCAGCGCGCCCAGCAGCGTGGAGGTGATGGTCGCCGATCCGGCGGCGTGCACGCCTCGCAGGGTCATGCAGCTGTGCTCGGCCTCGATGACCACGCCGACGCCGCGGGGCTGCAGCTGTGCGTCGAGCCAGTCGGCGATTTGTTTGGTGAGTCGTTCCTGGCGTTGGGGTCGGCAGGCGAAGTGCTCGGCGACGCGGGCGAGCTTGGATAGTCCGATGATGCGCTCGCCGGGCAGATACCCGATGTGGGCGATCCCGACAAAGGGCACATGTGGTGCTCGCATACCGATCGCAGCGGTAGGTTGCGCGAAATCACGAGTTCGTCGTAGCCCTCGTCGTTGGGAAAGGTGGTCAGATCGAAGGTCCGCGGTGTGAACAGTTCGGCGTAGCCGCGCGCCATCCGCGCGGGTGTGCCGGCAAGACTTTCGGAATCCAGTGAAATCCCCAGCGCACGAAGGAATGCGGCGGCGGCGACTTCCGCGGCGGCCAGATCCCGATGTGGTGACTCGTGCACTAGTTGCAATGCCGCGCTGGAATGCATGGCGGGTTCCTTCCGGAGACGAGAGGATCCCTCCGTCCACCCGTCGCAGGCGTAGTTGTGTCGGGTGAACGGAGGGATGAGCAGGGTGGGTTCGACTACCCGACAGGGGTATCGGTGCCGGACTTGGTGCGCCGGTGCCAGGCCGGGTCGTACAC
>NZ_JBOGDB010000179.1:0-24952 GCF_050701515.1 Mycobacterium sp.
CCGACAGCACGGGCGAGCCAGGGAAGTACAGTTCGCCCTCCGCATAGCCGTCGACGTCACCGCTGAATCGGTACTCGGCCAGAAAGGTCAACGTGTCGGAGTCCAGAAAGTCCGACAACGCGGCCAGCGCGGAGTCGTCGAACCTGAACTGCGCCAAGGCTTCCACAAATCGCGCGGTCCCGGCGACGACTCCGTACCGCCGCCCCGCCGGCAGCCGGCGGGCGAACACCTCGAATGTGGTCCGCCGGTTGGCGGTGTCGTCGCGTAACGCCGCCGCGAGCATCGTCAGCTCGTATTTGTCGGTCAGCAACGCCGCTGTCACACCGCAACCGTAGCCGTTCTCCAGGACAGGCAGGCCCCGGCTATTCTGGGCACATGGTTACGCCGGCGAAGACCCGACCGGGAACCCGCGAGGACCAGCACGTCGAAACCGTCGACGCCACAGATGCCCCGTGGATAACCATCGTTTGGGACGACCCCGTCAACCTGATGACATACGTGACGTACGTCTTCCAGAAGCTGTTCGGCTACAGCGAGCCGGAGGCCACCAAGCTCATGTTGCAGGTGCACAACGAGGGCAAGGCCGTGGTGTCGGCGGGCAGCCGCGAATCCATGGAGGTCGACGTGTCCAAGCTGCATTCCGCCGGCCTATGGGCCACCATGCAGCAGGACCGCTGACGGTACGCGACAGTGCGCAAATGGAAGCGGGTCGACACCGCCCACGGTCCGCGTTTCCGATCGTCCCTCGCCGAACACGAGGCGGCACTGCTGGCGAGCCTGGTTTCGTCAATGGTGGCAATGCTCGACGAACGCGAATCATCTTCGCCGGCAGATGAACTCGAGGAGATCACCGGGCTGAAGACCGGCAACGCGCGCCCTCCAGACGACGAGACGATGAAAAGGCTGCTACCCGACTTCTATCGGACCCATACCGACCACCCGGCGGGTTCAGACACCACGGAAAGCCTGAACAGCGCGCTGCGCAGTTTGCACGAGCCAGAGATCATTGCCGCCAAACGTGAAGCGGCACAACGGGTATTGGAGACCGTGCCGAACGGTGGCGGACGAGTCGAGCTGACCGAGAACGACGCGCACGCGTGGGCCGCCGCGGTCAACGACGTACGGCTTGCGTTGGGCACCATGCTCGAAGTGGGCCCGGACGGGCCCGATCGGCTGCCCAGAGACCATGCCATGGCCGGACATCTCGATGTCTATCAATGGCTCACCGTCTTGCAGGAGTATCTCGTCCTCGGGTTGATGGACGAGTGACGAGCGCGATCACCGACGTCGGCGGGATCCGGGTCGGGCAGCACCAGCGGCTGGACCCCGACGCGTCGCTGGGCGCCGGATGGGCCAGCGGCACAACCGTGGTGTTGACGCCGCCGGGCACCGTCGGTGCGGTCGACGCCCGCGGCGGCGCTCCGGCTACCAGGGAGACCGACCTGCTCGATCCGATGAACTCGGTGTGCCACGTCGACGCCGTGGTGCTCGGCGGCGGCAGCGCGTATGGGTTGGCGGCCGCCGACGGCGTGATGAGATGGCTCGAGGAGCGCGAGCGCGGCGTGGCGCTGGAGGGCGGCGTGGTGCCGATCGTGCCCGCCGCGGCGGTCTTCGACCTGCCGGTCGGCGGATGGAAGTGCCGTCCCACCGCGGAGTTCGGCTACGCCGCCGCCGAGACGGCCGGAGCGGAGGTGGTACTCGGCAACGTGGGTGCGGGGACCGGAGCGCGCGTCGGGGTGCTCAAGGGCGGGGTCGGAACGGCGTCGGTGACGCTCGACTCGGGAGTCACCGTCGGCGCCATCGTGGTGGTCAACGCCGCCGGTGAGGTGATCGACACGGCCACCGGGCTGCCGTGGCTCGCCTATCAGATCGAGGAGTTCGGCCTGATGTCGCCGCCTTCCGATCAGATCGCCGCCTACGCCGCCCGGCACGCCGAGTTCAGCCCGCTCAACACCACCATCGCGGTGGTCGCCACCGACGCTGCCTTGAGCCCGGCCGGGTGCCGCCGAGTCGCGGTCGCGGCGCACGATGGGCTCGCGCGAACCATCCGGCCATGCCATACCCCGCTGGATGGCGATACGGTGTTCGCGCTGGCCACCGGCGCCGTCGAAGTGCCACCGGATCCCACCACGCCGGCGTCGATGTCGCCGGAGATGCCCCTGATCACCCAGGTCGGCGCGGCCGCGGCGGACTGCCTGGCCCGTGCGGTGCTGGTGGGCGTGCTCGCCGCGGAGTCGGTCGCCGGAATACCGTCTTACCGGGACATGTTGCCCGGAGCGTTCGGTTGACCGGCCCTGAAAGGAAGGTGAAGTGCTGTGCTGGTGATCCGTGCCGACCTGGTCGACGCCATGGTCGCCCACGCCCGCGCCGACCACCCCGACGAGGCGTGCGGGTTGATCGCCGGCCCAGAGGGCTCCGACCGGCCCGAGCGATACATCTCGATGCTCAACGCCGAACGCTCGCCGACGTTCTACCGCTTCGACTCCGGCGAGCAGCTCAAGGTGTGGCGCGCATTAGAAAATGCAGGCGAGGCCCCGATTATCATCTACCACTCGCACACCTCGACCGAGGCGTATCCCAGCCGGACCGACATCTCGTATGCGTCCGAACCCGACGCGCACTACGTGCTGGTGTCCACCCGCGACCCCGACGAACACGAGCTGCGCAGCTACCGCATCATCGACGGCGTCGTCACCGAGGAACCCGTCAAAATCGTCGAGCAGTACTAGACCAAAAGAGGAAGCCCAGCCGATGACCGTGAGCGTCTCCATCCCGACCATCCTGCGCACCCACACCGGCGGCCAGAAGCGCGTCACCGCCTCCGGCGACACGCTGCAGGCGGTGATCAGCGATCTGGAGTCGAACTACTCCGGCATCTCCGAGCGCCTGGTCGACGGGGCTAATCCTGGCAAGCTGAACCGCTATGTGAACATCTACGTCAACGACGAGGACGTTCGGTTCTCGGGTGGCCTGGACACCGAAGTCTCCGACGGAGACTCGGTCACCATCCTTCCGGCCGTCGCAGGCGGTTGACTTTGACGCGATATGACTCGCTGCTGAAGGCCTTGGGCAACACGCCGCTGGTGGCGCTGCGTCGGCTGTCGCCGCGCTGGGATGACGAGCCGCACGTGCGGCTGTGGGCCAAGCTCGAGGACCGCAATCCGACCGGCTCGATCAAGGACCGGCCCGCGCTGCGGATGATCGAGGACGCCGAACGACGGGGCATGCTGCAGCCCGGCGCCACCATTCTGGAACCCACCAGCGGCAACACCGGGATCTCGCTGGCGATGGCGGCCCTGCTCAAGGGCTACTCGTTGATCTGCGTGATGCCGGAGAACACGTCGATCGAGCGCCGCCAACTGCTCGAGCTCTACGGCGCGCGGATCATCTTCTCGCCGGCCGAGGGCGGCTCCAACACGGCGGTGGCGCACGCCAAGGAGCTGGCTGCACAGAACCCCGACTGGGTGATGCTCTACCAATACGGGAACGAGGCCAACACCTTGTCCCATTACGAAGGCACCGGCCCCGAACTGCTGGCCGACCTGCCGGAGATCACTCACTTCGTCGCCGGGCTGGGTACCACGGGCACGCTGATGGGCACCGGACGGTACCTGCGGGAGAACGTGGCCAACATCCAGATCGTGGCGGCCGAGCCCCGCTACGGCGAAGGGGTGTACGCGCTGCGCAACATCGACGAGGGCTTCATCCCCGAGCTGTACGACCCCGGCGTGCTGACCACCCGGTTCTCGGTCGGGTCGTTCGACGCGATCCGGCGCACCCGCGAACTGATTCAGGTCGAGGGCATCTTCGCCGGCATATCCACCGGTGCGGTGCTGCACGCCGCGCTGGGCGTTGCGGCCAAGGCGGTCAAGGCAAACGAGCGCGCCGACATCGCCTTCGTGGTCGCCGATGCGGGATGGAAGTATCTGTCGACCGGTGCGTACGCCGGTAGCCTGGACGAAGCGGAAGACGCGCTGGAAGGGCAATTATGGGCATGACCGGACCGGCCGGATACCCGGCCCCACCCGAGCCGAAGAAGCGGCCGGTGTGGATGGTCGGCGGCGTCACGATCCTCAGCTTCGTCGTGCTGCTCTACGTCATCGAGTTGTGGGACAGCTTGACCGATCACCGCCTGGACCAGAACGGCATCCGGCCGCTGGAGAGCGATGGCCTGATGGGCATCATCTTCGCGCCGCTGCTGCACTCGAACTGGGATCACCTGATCGCCAACACCGTTCCGGCGTTGATCCTGGGTTTCCTGATGACTCTGGCGGGGTTGTCCCGGTTCATCTTTGCGACGGCCATCGTCTGGATTCTCGGTGGCTTCGGCACGTGGCTGATCGGCAATGTCGGCACGCAGTGCCCCTACGTCGGCGTGCCCTGCGAGGCCAACCACATCGGCGCCTCCGGCCTGATCTTCGGCTGGTTGGCGTTTCTGATCGTGTTCGGGTTTTTCACCCGCAAGGCGTGGGAGATCATCGTCGGCGTGATCGTGTTGTTCATCTACGGCGGCATCCTGCTCGGTGTGCTGCCCGGCACCCCCGGGGTGTCCTGGCAGGGCCATCTGTGCGGCGCGGTCGCCGGGGTGATCGCCGCTTACCTGTTGTCCGGGCCCGAACGCAAGGCCCGCGAACTACGCAAGCGCGGGACCGCCCTACCGCCGACATACTCCTCGTGAGCCCGCCCTTGACGCCCGTCGGGATCTTCGACTCCGGCGTCGGCGGCCTCACCGTCGCGCGGGCGATCATCGATCAGCTGCCCGATGAGGACATCCTCTATGTCGGGGATACCGCCAACGGTCCCTACGGCCCGCTGACCATTGCCGAGATTCGGGCGCACGCGCTGGCGATCGGCGACGACCTGGTCGACCGCGGCGTCAAGGCGCTGGTCATCGCCTGCAACTCGGCGTCTTCGGCGTGCCTTCGCGACGCCAGGGAGCGCTACCATCCGGTGCCGGTCGTCGAGGTGATCCTGCCCGCGGTGCGCCGCGCCGTGGCGGCCACCCGCAACGGTCGCATCGGCGTGATCGGCACCGAGGCGACGATCTCGTCGGGTGCCTATCAAGATGCGTTCGCCGCCGCGCGCGACACCGTGATCACCGGCGTGGCCTGCCCGCGGTTCGTCGACTTCGTCGAGCGCGGTGTCACCAGCGGCCGGCAAGTGCTCGGTCTGGCCGAGGGCTATTTGGAACCGCTGCAGCGCGCCGAGGTGGACACCCTGGTGTTGGGCTGTACCCACTATCCGATGCTGTCCGGGCTGATCCAGCTGGCGATGGGCGAGGCGGTCACCCTGGTGTCCAGTGCGGAGGAGACCGCCAAGGACTTGCTGCGGGTGCTCACCGAGCTCGATCTGCTTCGCCCCCACGATGCACCGCAGGCGCGGCGGCAGTTCGAGTCGACCGGCGATCCTGAGGCGTTCACCACACTGGCGGCCCGATTCCTTGGTCCGACTCTCGACGGCGTTCGACCTGTTCAGCGTCACGTCGGCGCTCAATAATGATCTTCGTCGCCGAAAGCGGCGATGTTTTCGTCACCGGGATAGCGGGCATGGCAAGCTAGTGAGCGTGCGAATCACCGTACTCGGGTGCTCCGGCAGTGTTGTCGGGCCTGATTCGCCAGCCTCGGGCTATCTCGTGCACGCGCCCGACACGCCTCCACTGGTCATCGATTTCGGCCCCGGTGTGCTGGGTGCCCTTCAACGCCATGCCGATCCGAACTCGGTTCACGTCTTGCTGTCACACCTGCATGCCGACCATTGCCTCGATCTGCCCGGTCTCTTCGTTTGGCGGCGCTACCATCCGACGCCTGCGAAGGAACGCGGCTTGATGTACGGCCCGAAGAAGACGTGGGCGCGGCTGGGCGCGGCGTCGTCGCCGGAAGGCGCGGAGATCGACGATTTCTCCGACATCTTCGACGTACGCAACTGGGTCGACAAGGAGACCGTGCACATCGGTTCGCTGACGATCGAGCCGCGGCTGGTGACCCATCCCACCGAGTCCTTCGGAATGCGGCTCACCGATCCGTCCGGGGCCACGCTGGTCTACAGCGGCGACACCGGGGTCTGCGACGCCCTGGTCGAATTGGCCCGCGGTGCCGACGTGTTCCTGTGCGAGGCGTCGTGGACCCATCATCCGTCGCGGCCGCCGGCTTTGCATCTATCTGGCACCGAGGCGGGTCAGGCCGCCGCCATGGCCGGGGTCGGCGAATTGTTGCTGACCCACATTCCGCCATGGACGTCACGTGAGGACGTGATCAGCGAGGCGAAGGCGGAGTTCGACGGGCCGGTGCACGCGGTGGTGTGCGGGGAGACGTTCGCCGTCACCAAGCGCTGAACCGTTACTGTTGGCGGGTGTCCACACGAGAAGACGGCCGGCTCGACGACGAGCTGCGTCCGGTGGTCATCACCCGCGGCTTCACCTCGCATCCGGCGGGATCGGTACTCGTGGAGTTCGGTCAGACGCGGGTCATGTGCACGGCCAGCGTCACCGAGGGCGTGCCGCGCTGGCGTAAGGGCTCGGGGCAGGGCTGGCTCACCGCCGAGTACGCAATGTTGCCCGCGGCCACCCACGAGCGATCGGACCGCGAGTCGGTGCGGGGCCGCATCGGAGGCCGCACCCAGGAGATCAGCCGACTGGTCGGACGATCGTTGCGCGCCTGCATCGACCTGGGGGCGCTGGGGGAGAACACCATCGCCATCGACTGCGACGTGTTGCAGGCCGACGGTGGTACCCGCACCGCGGCCATCACCGGGGCATATGTCGCGCTGGCCGACGCGGTGTCGTGGCTGTCGGCCGCCGGGAAACTATCGGACCCGCGTCCGCTGTCGTGCGCGATCTCCGCGGTCAGCGTCGGCGTGGTGGACGGACGCATTCGCGTCGACCTGCCCTATACCGAGGATGCGCGTGCGGAGGTGGACATGAACGTCGTCGCCACCGACACCGGAACGCTGGTCGAGGTCCAGGGGACAGGCGAGGGGGCGACGTTCCCGCGCTCGACGCTGGACAAGCTGCTCGATGCCGCGCTGGGCGCTTGCGATCAGCTGTTCGCCATCCAACGCGAGGCGCTGGAACTCCCGTATCCCGGTGTGCTGCCCGAGTCGGACTCGCCGGCAAAGAAGGCGTTCGGAAGCTGACCGAGCTGCTGGTCGCCAGCCGGAACCGCAAGAAGCTGGCGGAACTGCGCCGGGTGCTCGACGCCGCGGGGATCTCGGGCCTGACCCTGCTGTCGTTGGACGACGTCGACGCGTTCGACGAAGCACCCGAGACGGGCGCGACCTTCGAGGACAACGCGGTGGCCAAGGCGCGGGACGGGCTTCGTGCCACCGGCCTGGCCACGGTCGCCGACGATTCCGGGCTCGAGGTTGATGCGTTGAACGGCATGCCCGGCGTGCTGTCGGCCCGCTGGGCGGGCGTGCACGGCGACGACGCGGCCAACACCACGCTCCTGCTGGCGCAGCTGCGCGACGTGCCCGACGCTCGGCGGGGCGCGGCGTTCGTTTCGGCGTGCGCGCTGGTGTACGGCGCGGGCGACGTGGTGGTGCGTGGCACCTGGCCGGGCAGCATCGCGCGAGAACCACGCGGCGACGGTGGATTTGGCTATGACCCGGTATTCATCCCGGATGGGTCGTCGCGGACCGCCGCGGAATTGAGCCCGGACGAGAAGAACGCGGTGTCGCATCGGGGCCGGGCGCTGGCAGCGCTTATGCCGGCGCTGCGTGACCTCGCTACAGGTTGAACCGCTGCTTGATCTCTTTGGTGCGGTAGTGCTCGACGATGATACCGACGAGCGGGACGGTGCCGGCCAGCAGGACGCCGATGGTCTTGGCGATCGGCCATCGCACCTTCACCGCGAGGTTGGCGGTAAAGAGCAGGTAGACAAAGTAGACCCAGCCGTGCACAACCGCGATCCAGTCCAGGCCCTCCACGCCGAAGACGTACTTCGCCACCATCTCGTAGCACAGCAGGATGAGCCACAGTCCGGTCGTCCAGGCCATCACGCGATAACCGAGCAGAGCCCTTCTGATGGTTTCGACGGGTGTGGTTTGGGTTTCGGTCATGTCGTCGGTTGTTCCTTGTCCTTCTCGGCGAGCTCGGCCAGGTAGGCGTTGTACTCGCGCAGCGCGGGATCGTCGTCGGATTGTGTTGCGGGCTCGGGCCTTTCGGGAAGCAGACCGGCCGGGATCTCGGTGACGGAGTCGTGGTGCTTCGGTTCGGGCGGCGACTCCTCGTACCGGACGAATTTGTAATACGCATAGACGCAGAAGCCGGCGAATAGCGGCCATTGCATTGCATAGCCCAGATTCTGGAAGGAGCCCGACGCCGATTCGTAGCGGACCCACTGCCACCAGGCCAGGGCCAGGCAACCGGCCGCGGCGACGATCACCAGCGCGATCAGCGCCGGTCTCCTACGCCGTGTAGTGGACACCATTCAACGGTACCGCTTTGGACTTTGGCCCGATGAATGTGTCGAGGCGGGCCGTGTCGGCTTTGCGGTAGATAGAGACGATTTTCTTGCTCGACCGTGTCCAGTGAATACCGAGCTTGTCGAGCGCTCCGGTGAACAGGCCGATGATGTCCTCCGACATGGTCGAGAAGTGATAGCGGACGCTCATGACGCCGCGATCGTTGGCAACGACTCGGCAACCGTCGCTGTGGATCAGACCGAGGATGAATTCTTCCGTCTCCTGATCGACAAAGGCTTGTGGCCACGGTTCGAGCCTGATCGGTCTCAGGTGCTTCCTACCGGGCCCGTGCTGGGGGAGCAGGCACGGCCAATGCTTCGAATGAAGCGAAACGTCGACGCACCCAACCCGTTGCACTATCCCCGTGTGCTGGCCTGGCATCAAGACCTCGATCGCCTTACTGCAGCGGCCGATGATTGCCGGGTACTTCTGGTCGCAGGTGATCCGTAATCGCCAGACTTGGCGATTCCGTGAGATGGAACCATCTCCGAGGTACAGACCAAAAACATAGCAGTACGCCTCTGCGGGGAGCTGCGAGAAGTCATGGGCGACGCCGCAGGGCGCACCCAGATCTCTCGATCTAACAGCCGGTCGTCGGCGCCAGCCTCGCACCGTCGTTCGTGGCACGCCGATCTGGCGTGCGATCGCGCAGTCATTCATCCCGGCCGCGAAGAGCTGTTAGCGGCGTCGAACTGAACTGCCGAGCGCATGACCTGAAGCTATCCGGCACCGCCGACGGATTCGCCGCCACGCTGAGCGGTAGGATCGGCACGCCGCGGGCGTGGTGAAATTTCGGCAAACACACCGGCTTTAGGTGCCGGCGCTCGAGAGAGCTTGGGGGTTCGAGTCCCCCCGCCCGCACTTTCCGTTCGATCAGATCTCGGGTGTGCGGTGGGCCCAGGGGTTTGCCTGCTCGAGCTGACTCGCGACGCGGACCAGGATGTCTTCGCGACCGTAGGCGGCGACGAACTGCACCCCGATAGGCAAGCCCTCGGCTGTCCACGCCAGCGGGAGGCTGATCGCCGGTTGGCCGCTGGTGTTGAACGGGGGAGTGAACGGTACGAACTCGCCCGCGCGTCGCATCGGCGACATCGGGTGGTCGGGGTCGTTGACGATCGTGCCGAGCTTGATCGGCACCTCGGAAACCGTCGGTGTGAGCAGCAGATCCCAGCCGTCGTGCCACCACGATTGCACCGCCCGGCGATACTGGGCGACAGCCGAGAGCGCGAGCCCGTAGTCGACGGCGGTTAAGTGCTTGGCGAAGTCAGCCTGGATCCGGTTCATCGGTTCGAACTCGTGATCCTCCAACGGGCGGCCGAGCTGTTCCTCGAAGCGGCGCTGCGAGAGGCCGATGTTGGCGCTCCAGAGTGCGCCGAACTTAGAGCCAAACGTCTCGTCCTCCAACGCCTTCGGCCACGCCGCCTCGACGTGGTGCCCCAACGATTCGAGAAGCTTGCCGACGGCTTGTGTCGCATCGGTGACTTCGGTGTCGACCGGCCCACCCTGTGGGTGGTGGTCGAGGATGCCGATGCGCAGCCGGCCCGGGTCGGCGCTGAGCTCCTCGACGTATGGGCGTGCGGGCGGTGTCGCGATCACGGTGTCGCCGATCCCCGGGCCGTGCGTCGCGTCGAGCAATGCGGCCGTGTCGCGCACGGTGCGGCTGACGCAGTGCTCGACCGACAGTCCGCTCTCCTCGCGGAGGGGGCCTAGTGTGATGCGACCCTGGCTCGGCTTGAGCCCGACGAGGCCGCAACAAGACGAAGGGATGCGGGTCGATCCGCCGCCGTCACTGGCGTGGGCGAACGGCACCATCCCCGACGCGACCGCGGCGGCCGCACCACCGCTCGACCCACCGGGTGTGCGCGTCGTGTCCCACGGATTGTGGGTCGCGCCCCACGCGACGGGCTCGGTGGTAGGCACGCTGCCGAGCTCGGGGCTGTTCGTGCGGCCGGCGATCACGAGCCCGGCCGCACGGTGACGGCTGATGAGTGTCGTGTCGGCATCGGCGATGACGTGAGCCTCCTTGAACGCGACGTTGCCGTTGCTGATCCGCTGCCCCGCGTACGTGGCGAAGAGATCCTTGATGAGGAACGGCACGCCACGGAACGGGCCGCTGGGAAGATCGGGGCTTGCGGCAGTCTCTCGGGCGTGGTCGAACCAGCGGATCACGACCGCGTTGAGGGCCGGATCGATGCGTTCGATGCGCTCGATCGCAGCTTCCAGCAGCTCGCTCGGCGACACCTCGCCCGACGCGACGAGCGCCGCCTGATCGATCGCATCCATCCAACGTGTCTGATCGGCAAGTGCGCTCATGGCAGTCTGTGTAGCACGTATTGGCCACGCCTCCGGCGGACCCCGTGTTTGCGGATCGGTCCGATCTCCCGGTCGCGGTAAGCGAATCTCCATCGATGCCATGATGTGCACGTGACTGAGCGTGATCGCGACGAATTCGGCCGACCCCGAAGCACTCGTCCCCGCGACGCTCTGGGTCGACCACTTCCGCCAGGCAATGAAGGCGTTCCACGCATTCCGGATGACCTCAACCTGGCGCCGGCCGAAACACTGGCCTATGCCCAGGACCTGCTGGATCGGGGCTTGGCATTCAACGCGCACGAGGTGCTCGAGGCCGCATGGAAGACCGGCCCGGTCGATGAGCGGATGCTGTGGCAGGGTCTGGCGCAGCTCGCGGTCGGCATCACCCACGTCCAGCGCGGCAATGTCAAGGGCGCGATCACCGTGCTTCGCCGCGCGGCGGCCGGCATTGCCGACGACGACAAGCCGGCACCGTACGCCATCGACGTCGCAGGTTTGGTCGACTACGCCGGTGCGCTGATCAACGATCTCGCAGCCGGCGCCGAGATCACACCCAATCGCCTACGCCCCCGTCTGGTTCTCGTCCGTCCTCACTAGACGCGCCGCCGGCTCCGCGGTTACTTCGCCCACGGGAAGAACTTGCTTGGCGGATGGCATCCCGCACTGCGTAAGCTGGATCCGGTCGAGGTCTGAAACGCTCTCTTGGGGGCTTGCGATGCGGTTGTTCATTCGTCGTCTGGCGGTCGTCCTCGCGGTGGCGTTTGCGCCGATGGCCTTCGTGACGGTCGTGACGCCGGCAGTGAGCTCGGCGGATTGCGCCTATGGCGAGTGGTGGGATCCGGTGGCCAGTGTCTGCCGCCCGGTCGGCGTCCAGCTGCCGAAGAACTGTGGGGATGGCTGGTGGGATCCGGTGATCAACGACTGCCGCCCGCCACTGGTGCCGTTGGCATGTGTGAACGGCGCATGGTGGGATCCGGCGGCCCACGTGTGCCGGCCCCCGTTGATACCACCGCCTCCGTGACATGCGGATCATCGATGCCGATGGACACGTCGCCGAGGGAGCTTCGCTAGCGGTCGAAGCGATGCAGCGCTGGCCGCAACACATTACGCCGCGGGACGACGGACGCGCTTTGGTGATCGAGGGCCGCAACTATCCCGAGGACAGCGGTTCGGGCGCGGGCTGTCCACGCGAGCATGGCCTGTCGACCGCGGATGGCATCGACCATTCATCCGCAGAAGGTGTCCTGCGGGACGCCGACCGCGATCACATCGACACGATGGTGCTGTATCCGAGCCTCGGACTCTGTGTGCCCAGCCTCGAAGACCCAGACCTGGCCTCGGGCTTTGCCCGGCTCTACAACCAGTGGATTGCGGATTACTGTGCGACCTCGAACGGCCGCCTACGCGGTATCGCGGCGACCCCGATCGAGCACGGGCAGGTGGCGATCGACATCATGCGCGAGGCCAAGGATCTCGGTCTGGTGGCAACGCACATCCCGCCGGCACTGCGGACGCGCAACCTCGATCACCCCGACCTCGACCCGTTCTATGCGGCCGTCGTCGAAATGGACATGCCGCTCGGCATTCACGGTGCTCCGGGCATGCATCTGCCGAAGATCGGCGTCGACCGCTTCACGAACTACATCCAGGTGCACTGCATCAGTTTTCCGTTCGACCAGATGACGGCGATGACCGCGCTGGTGTCGGGCGGCGTCTTCGACAGGCATCCTGGCTTGCGCGTCGCATTTCTCGAGGCCGGTGTCGGCTGGGTGCCGTTCTTCATCGACCGGTTGGGTGAACATTTCGAGAAGCGCGGCGATTGGATCGACGGCGGTTGGCAGCGGGATCCGGAGGAGTATCTGAAGGCCGGCAACATCTGGACGACCTGCGAACCCGAGGAGCCGATCCTGCCCGGGGTCGTCGATGTGCTCGGTGACGACTTCATCATGTTCGCCAGCGACTACCCGCATTGGGATGGCGAATGGCCCGATAGCACAAAGCATTTGCGCACCCGCCCCGACATCAGCGAGGAGACCCGCGCCAAAATCGGCGGCCTGAACGCACAGCGCTTCTACGGGCTCAACTGAGTTACCAGGTAACCGGCAACTCGTGAATGGTGTAGATCTCCTGCTCGCCGGCGAAGCTCAGCTCTTCCACCGGCACCGCCAGCCGAAGGCCCGGTAGTCGACGGACCAACGTCGCAAGCGCGACCTGCAGTTCGACGCGAGCGAGGTTCTGTCCGATGCACTGGTGTACGCCGAAGCCAAAACCAAGGTGCCCGCGTGGATTTCGGTCTATGTCGAAGGTGTCGGGATTGTCGACGAACGAGGCATCCCAGTTCCCGGCGGGCAGGTTCATCAGCACATGTTCGCCGGCGCGAATCAATTGACCGTTGATGGTGAGGTCTTCAAGCGCCACCCGGTCGACCTGGCTGTGCACGATGGTCAGATAGCGCATCAGTTCCTCGACGATATTGGCGATCAACGCCGGGTCGTCGGTTTGGCGTAGCCGTTCCAGGTGGTCAGGATGCTGAAGCAACGCAACGGTTCCCAGCGAGATCATGCCGGCCGTGGTTTCGTGTCCGGCCTGCAGCAGAATCACACAGTTCATGACCGCCGTCTCGCGGCCGAGTTCGCCCTTGGCGACGTAATCGGTGATCAGCCGGCTCATCAAGTCGTCGCCCGGTTCGCGTTCCTTGAGTGCGTACAGCTCCCACATGTAGTCGAACATCGCGCCGATCGACGCCGCCTTCTGCTCGTCCGTCGATCGGGAGTCGAGCCCCTTCGTACTGTTCTGCTGGAAGAATTCGTGGTCCTGGTAGGGGACGCCGAGCAGCAGGGAGATCACCAGCGACGGCACCGGCAGCGCGAACGCGCGAACCAGATCGGCCGGCGGTCCCGCCTCGATCATGTCGTCCAGGAATCCGTCGACCAACTCCTGGATCTGCGGGCGCATCGCCTCGGCTCGCCGGAAGGTGAAGTCCCTGGTCATCATTCGACGCAGCCGGTTGTGCTCGGGATCGTCGATGCGCGCGAAGATCACCGGAATGCTGTCATCCGCAGTTCTCGTTTGCATGCTTTCCGGAAGCGTGTTCGCGCTCAGGCGCGGATCGGTCAGGGCCGCCCTGATGTCCTGGTAGCGGCTGATTACCCAAGTCGGCTGATGACGCCATAGGGCCAACTGCAGGCCTTCAGACGCCCGCCATTCTCCGAACTCGGGCGGGGGCTTCAACGGGCAACGGGCGTCCCGCGGTATGGGAACGGCGGGTAGTCCGGTGCCGTCGCCGAGGGCTGAGGTCGTCGTCATTGCCGCTCCTGCTGATGTAATCGACAGCCAACTGCCACTTCGCCCCGAGCGTAGAGGCGACATTAATGGCAGTCAACTGTCGGTTACAGTGTGTGGTTATGACCGTGGCAGCCGACCGGCCCCTACGTGCGGACGCCGCGCGCAATGCCGAACGCATCGTGCGCGCCGCCCGCGAGATCTATGCCGAACTCGGACCGGACGCGCCCATGGACGCCATCGCTCGACGCGCCGGCGTGGGGGAACGAACGCTCTACCGCAGATTTCCGACCAAGGGTGAGCTGGCGAGGGCAGTCATCGACGAGAGCATCGCCGAGAACCTTTCCCCCGTCATCGAACGGGCCAGGCGGAGCCGGAACCCACTGCGCGGCCTGACCGATCTGATCGAGGCGGCGATCGCGCTCGGTGCACGGGAGCACAATGTGCTGGCGGTGGCGCGAAAGGCCGGGTCGCTGACCGACGTTTCAACGCAACTCGACGAGACGCTCGCTGACCTCACCCGCCGCGCTCAGCAAGCCGGCCTCGTCCGCGCCGACCTGGTCGCTGACGATCTGCCGCGGATCATCGCGATGCTCAACAGCGTGCTCACGACGATGGATCCCGCGTCCGATGGTTGGCGGCGCTACGTCGTGTTGATGCTCGACGCGGTATCGACCTCGACACCACGTCGGCTGCCCTCGGCGGTGGCGATCCAATATCAGCCGCTAGGCGATTGGCCGGTGTGATGAGCGAATTGCGTTTCGACGGTCATGTCGCGGTGGTTACCGGTGCGGGCCGGGGGCTGGGCAGAGAGCACGCGCTGCTGCTCGCCTCGCGCGGGGCGCGCGTCGTCGTCAACGATCTTGGTGGGTCGGTCACCGGCGACGGATCAGGTGTCGACGCTGCGCAATCGACCGCGCAGGAGATCAAGGACAAGGGAGGCGACGCGGTCGCCGACACCAACAACGTCGCTACACCCGAGGGTGGACAGGCGATCATCGACACCGCGCTCGAGTCCTGGGGGCGCGTCGACATCCTGGTCAACAATGCTGGAACCGTCTCTGATGCGGCGTTCGAGGACATGACCGAAGAACGGCTGAGCCCACTGCTGAACGTCCATCTGAAGGGCGCCTTCTTCGTCACCCGGCCAGCATGGAAGGCAATGCGGCAGCAGAACTTTGGCCGCATTGTCAACACCTGCTCGGCAGCGGGGATACTCGGCGCGCCACGGATGAGTAACTACGGAGCGGCCAAGACCGGGCTCATCGGGCTAACCCGCGTTTTGGCCGCCGAGGCCGTCGGGCTCGATATCAAGGTCAACGCGGTCGCGCCCGTCGCCGCCACCCGGATGATGGACTATTCGATGGCCAGTGTCGCCGAGGTCAACAAACCTGAGGCCGAAGAACTCATGCGCCCTTTTCTCGATCGCCTCGACCCCGCCCTGGTGTCCCCGGTGGTGGCGTTTCTCGCCCACGCGGATTGCCCGGTTTCCGGCGAGATCTACACAGTCGGCGGCGGACAGGTATCCCGGTTCTTCATCGGCAGGACCAAGGGTTACTACAACCCGACATTGTCAGTGGAGGACGTACGGGCTCACCTTGACGAGATCCGCGACCCAACCGATCACACCGTCCCGTCTGGACCGGCTGAGGAGATGGCCGAACTGTTCACCGCCATCGTCGGCGGCTAGCGCCGCAGCCGTTCAGGTCGACTTGCTATTTTTGCTAAGATAAGCAGCCAGTCGCCGAGGCAGAAGGGTGAGCAGATTGCCCGAAATGGACTGGACACCGCTTCCGGTGCCGTGGGCGGTCCAGACCGTAGACCGGATCCCCAAGCAGCGCTATTACGACCCGGACTTCTACGCCTTGGAGACCGAGCTGTTCTGGCCTCGCGTGTGGCAGATGGCCTGCCGGCTCGAGGAGATCCCCAAACCCGGCGACTTCGTGGAATACGAGATTCTCGACCAGTCGGTCATCGTGGTGCGAGTCGATGACTCCACCGTCCGCGCCTACTACAACTCCTGCCGCCATCGCGGCATGAAGATCATCGAAGGTCATGGCTCCCGTCGCAGCTTCGTCTGCCCGTTCCACGGATGGTGCTGGGGCCTCGACGGCAAGAACACGTTCGTGTTGCGACCCGAGATCTTCGACGAAAACAACCTGTGCTCAGACGATCTCGGCCTCGCGCCGGTCAGGTGTGAGCTGTGGGGCGGGTGCGCGTGGCTCAACCTCGACGACGGTGCGCCCCCGTTGCGTGACTGCATCGAGCCGTTCGCCTCCAAACACGACGAATGGAAGATCGAGGCGCTGCGCACCGAGTGGTGGAAGTCCTGCCTCCTCCCGGTGAACTGGAAGCTGGCGACGGCGGCCTTCATGGAGGGCTACCACGTGCCGCAGACCCACCCGCAGCTGCTGCCGTCGTCCTATAGCCCGGAATCGTCGTCGGTGCATCCCGTCGTGCAGGCGAGCCTCTACTTCATGCGCACACTCGGATCGGGCATGGGCGGCATGACGCATGAGAATGACGTCCGGATCGCCGAGGGTCTGCAGAACATCTCGCTGCCGAATGATCCGGCCGAGGCAATGGCGGCCTGGCGCGGCGCGCTCAACGACGAGATCACAAAATGGCACCGCGCCCGCGGCTGCGACTTTCCCGACCTGAACGATTTGGATCGGCGCGGGGTCATCGATCCGATCGGGTTCTGCTTCCCGCACTACTTCATCCTGCCGCAGTACAGCAGCGCGTCGTCGTACCGGATTCGTCCGCTCGGCCCCGAGCAGACGCTCTTCGAGGTCTGGTCGCTGACCCGCTACCCGGCCGATCGGTCACCGGGGAAACCCACCCCGCCGGAGCCGCTGGCACCCGACGACCCGAGCTGGCCGACCATTCCCGCCCAGGATTTCTCCAACCTGCCGCGCCAGCAGAAAGGTCTGCACGCCAAGGGTTTCGAGTACATGCGGCTGTCGAATCAGGTCGAGGGGCTGATCTCGAACTTTGAACGCATCGTCGACGGTTTCCTCGCCGGCCTGCCGTATGAGCGGCTGGTGCCCGCGATCCAGAAGACGAACACCACCATCGATGTACCGATCGCCAACCTCGGGCTCACCGAACGAGTCCCAGCATGGTGAATTGGAACAAGTCCGTCGACCTTCTCATCGCGGGTAGCGGCGGCGGCGGAATGGTCGCCGCCCTGGCGGCGCTCGACTCCGGGATGGAGCCGCTGGTCATTGAGAAGCAGGACGTGGTCGGTGGGTCCACCGGAATGTCTGGTGGCATGGCGTGGCTGCCGAACAACCCGTTGATGCGGGCGGACGGCATCGCGGACTCGCACGACGACGGCCTGGCGTACTTCGCCGATGTCATCGGGGATATTGGCGCGGCATCATCGCCGGCCCGCCGCGAGATGTTCCTCACCGCGGGCTCCGAGATGATCAATTTCCTGCTGGGCAAGGGCGTTCGGCTGGTCCGGTGCCCTGGCTGGAGCGACTACTACCCGAATCACAAAGGCGGCAATGCGGCCGGTCGCTCCGTCGAGGGAATCCCGTACGACGCCGCCTCGCTGGGCGACTGGAGCGACAAGGTCCAGCCGTCGATGGGCAAGAACTACGGGTTCGTGGTGAAGACCAACGAGCTGCGCTCGGTGCAGTACTTCAACCGTTCACCACGCGCGTTCGCCGTGGCAATGCGGGTGTTCTTGCGCACCAACCTAGCCCGGATCCGGCGTCGTGAAATCCTGACCAACGGTGCATCACTGATCGGTCAGATTCTGAAGTCCCTGATCGACATCGGCGGCGAGCCGCCAATCTGGACGAACGCCGCGATGGAGGACCTCATCGTCGAGGACGGCGGTGTCGTCGGCGCGCGCATCAGCCGCGATGGCTTGTCGATGAACATCGAGGCACGAAAAGGGGTTCTGCTCGCCGCGGGAGGTTTCAGCCGCAACGCGGACATGCGCCGCCGCTTCAGCGGCGAGCAGCCCAATGAGGCGCAATGGTCGATCGCGAACGCCGGTGATACCGGCGAAGTCCTGGAGACGGCGATGAGCCTCGGCGCGAAGACCGACCTGCTGGACGAGGCCTGGTGGCTACCAATGGTTTTCATCGCCGATCCCGGCGCCGTGTCATTGGGATCCGGGCGTCAGCGACCCGGAGCCATCTACGTCGACGGCACGGGCAGGCGGTTCTGCAACGAGTCGAACTCCTACGTCGAGGTCGGCAAGGCGATGTACGCCAACAAGGCGGTGCCGTGCTGGCAGGTCTTCGACGAGGGTTATGTGGGCAGGTACGTGTCGGGTGCCAACCCATTCAAGAAGCGGCATCTGCCCGAAGAACTGATTGAGCAGGGTGCCATCAAGCGCGCCGACACCGTCGGCGACCTTGCGCGCCAGATCGAGGTTCCCACCGACGCACTGGAGCACACGGTCAAGCGCTTCAACGAGTTTGCGGCCAAGGGCCTCGATCCCGACTTCGGGCGCGGACAATCGGCGTACAACAACTGCCTCGGCGATCCCGGGTATAAGCCCAATGCGGCGCTCGGCCCGCTCGATCGCGCGCCGTACTACGCGACCAAGGTTTATCCGGCCGATGTCGGGACGTGCGGCGGCGTGATCACCAATGAGCATGCGCAGGTGCTCGATGAACAGAACCGGGTCATCGACGGTCTTTATGCGACGGGCAACATCACCGCCACCGTGATGGGACGGAAGTATCTCGGCGCCGGTGGGAGCATTGCCAACACCATGGTGTTCGGCTACGTCGCCGCCCGCCACGCCGCCGGCCGCTAGGAATCTTCGTCGCGGTCGACGAAATCCCTTGGCGTCAAGCCCGACTGGATGAGCTCCGCTCGACGCGCCTGCACGTCGGATGCGGCACCGACCATGTTCGTCAGGATGTGGCTGACCTGCAGGTGCACCCGCATGCCCATCAGTTCCCAGGCCCGCTTCACGTTGTTCTTCACCGCCATCAACGTCGTCAGCGGGATCTGGCCGATCTTGCGGGCCATCTCCTCGACGGTCTCCTCGAGCTGGTCCCGCGGCACGACCTTGTTGAGCAGACCCCACTCGAGCGCTTCCTGCGCGGAAAGCGTTGGTGCCAGCAGAAGCCAGTCCATGGTGCGATGCCAGTTCATCATCAGCCACGGCTCGATCATGGTGTGCCCGCCGGGCTCGCCGAGGCTCTGCGCCAGCGGCATCTGGAAATACGCGTCGTCCGACGCGACGGAGAAATCGGTGAGCAGCCCGAGGTAGATCCCGCCGCCCATGCAGTAGCCGTGGATCTGCGAGATCGTCGGCTTCGGGAATTCCCATAGATACAGCGTCGGCCACAGGAACAGATCGGCGGTTCCCTTGTACAGGTCCTCGAACGTGTCTCCGAAGTCCGGGTAAGGATTCTCGTCGGGACCCCACCTGGCCACATGCCCGCCACAGAAACCCTTGCCATTGGCCTTCAGGATCACGACCTTGATCTCCTTGTCGCGGTCGGCCTCCCGAAGGCAGGCGTCGACTTCCGCTACCAGGTTTGCGTCCTTGGTGTTGGCCCGGTCGGGCCGGTTGAGGATGATCCGCGCGACCGGCGGTTCACGCTCATAGATGACCGATTCGAGTTCACGCCGCTCAGGCGACTTTGGTCGCTCCCGCTCCGGTGACATTGGTTTCTCCTAAAGAATCGCGCCGCTGTCCTTGGCCGTCGAGATGTCATCCCAGTCGAGGTCGAGCTCCAACAGGATCTCCTCGGTGTGCTGTCCATGTTCGGGAGCGCGTGCGGGCGGCGGGGCGGTTTCGTTGAATTGCACTGGTGCAGCGACGATCTGGTACTTGTTGCCTTGGTCGTCCACATTGCTGATGGTGTATCCGTTCGGCTCGACCTGCGGATCGTTGAGCGTTTCCTTCGGTGTGGCCAGTGCCGCCCACACGCCCGGTTCATCAGCAAGCGCCTTGCGCCAATGGTCGAGGTCCTTGCCCGCGATCGCCTCCCCGACGAGTGCGCACGCCCCTTCGGCGTTGGCGATCAGATTGCTCGACGGCACGAAGCGTTCGTCGGTGGCGAGCTCCGGCAGGCCGATCCGCTCGCAGAAACCCGCCCAGTAGCGGTCGGGCTGCAGGAAAACCATCTGGATCCACCGGTCGTCGCGCGTCTTGTAGCGATTGACGAGCGGGTTGATCGCCAGGCCCGGCGGCGCACCGGGAATGCCGTCGATGTCGAACAGGTCGGCGACCGAGATCGACGGCGCGATGGACCACATCGCCTGAGCCAGCAGTGACGAGTCGACGACCGATGGCTCGCCGGTGCGCTCCCGATGGAAGAGTGCGGCGCAGACGCCGCCCGCGAGCGTTATCCCGCCCTGCAGATCGCCGAAACCCGGACCCTGCACGGCAGGCGTCTCGGTGCCGAACGGTGTCAGGGTGTAGGCCACCCCGCCGCGAGACAGGTAGGTGGCTGCGTCGAATCCGCCCTTGTCGCGGTCGGGTCCGCGAACGCCGGTGCCGGTGCCGCGAGCGATGATGATGTTCGGATTGAACGAGCGGATGTCCTCGACCGTCAGCCGCGCTCGTTCCAGGGCACCAGGCAGCCAGTTGGTCATGAACACGTCCGCGCCGGCCAGTAGGCGACCGAAGTACTCGCGGCCGGCGTCGGATTTGATGTCGATCGCGATGCTGCGTTTGCCGCGGTTGCCGATTTCGAGGATGAAGTCGACGTGAGCCCGGGCGGCTTCCTTGGTGAAACCGCCGATGACCAGTGCGCGACCGGGGTCTCCGGCGGTGACGCCCTCCACCTTGATGACGTCGGCGCCCCAGTCCGCCAACGCTGCACCGGCGGACGGCACATAAGTCCACGAAGCCAGCTCGACGACGCGCACGCCACGCAGGACTTGTGTCATTGCAACACCTTTCGACCGGCTTGGCCGACCAGTTGCGCGCCGACGTCCTCGAGATATCGGTCGGGTCCGCCGCAGAGTGCGCTCCAGCCCAGCAGACGCTTGAGATAGAGGTGCGCGTCGTGCTCCCAGGTGAAGCCGATGCCGCCGAACACCTGGATCGCGGTGTCGCCGACGGAGGCCAGCCGGCCGGCAAATGCCTTGGCGCACAACGCGGCCAGGTGGCGCTCGGCGGCGTCCGCCGCGTCAGCGGCCCACAGTGCGTGGATGACTCCGCTGCGTGCGAGTTCCACGGTCTCGTACATGTCGACGCAGAGATGCTGGACCGCCTGGAAGCTGCCGATGGGTTGGTCGAACTGCCTTCGCACCTTGGCGTATTCGACGGCAAGGTGCATCACCGTGTGCGCGGCGCCGAGAGCATCGGCTGCATAGGCGATCAGCACATCGTCGACGAACGCCTGTACTGCATCCGCCGACGCGGGGGCGAGCCGCTGCGCGGGCACGTCGTCGAATACGACGTCGAACAGCTTGCGCGTTTGATCGACATGGGGCCGAGCCGTCACTACCATATCGGTCGACGTCGCATCGACGGCGAAAAGCCCGGCACCGTCGTCGTCCTCGGCGAGCAACAGCAGAACGTCGGCCGCGGCCACGTCCGGCATCGCCGCTATCTCGCCACGCAGGGTCGCGCCCCCACTCGCCTCCGTGGCCGTAAGCCGGGGGCCGTTCAGCGGGCCGGCAGTCGCGATCGTGGAACCGTCGGCGATTCCGGCCAGCAGCGCCGCGGCTGTACTCTCTGCGCCCATCCGTGAAAGTGCACGCGTCGCTGCGACCGCGCTCGACAGCCACGGTCCGGGGTTCAGCGCAGCGCCGAGCTCCTCGGCGACGGCTCCGGCTTCCACCATCGTCATTCCGGCCCCGCCGTATTCCTGCGGGACCAGCACACCGGCGGCACCGAGGGCGGCCAGCCCGCCCCACACCTCATCCGTTGTGCCGTCCTCGTCGTCGAGCATCGGCCGTACATGTGCTGCCACACTTGCCTTTTCGGCCAGGAAGCGCCGAACGGTATCACGTAGGGCCGACTGCTCGTCGGTGAGTTCGAGGTTCATCCGCGCGGCAATCCGAGAACTCGCACCGCAGTGACGCCCTTATTGATCTGGGTTGTCCCGCCGGCGATGGTCAGCGAGCGTGACGACAGCCGATGGTCCGTCCACCGGCCGCCTGTGGACCGCGAGCCGAGCAGGTCGAAGGCCAAAACGGCGAGGTCCTGACCTACCTCCGCCCAGACACTCTTGGCCAGGCTCGCCGAGCCGAGGGCATCACCACCGTGCAGCGTTGCCGAGATCGATCGCTTACACAACAGCTCTAGGTAGGAGATGCGCACGGCGATCTCACCCAACCGCCGCAGCGTTGCGGTGTTCTCGAGCGCCGGCCGGCCGTCGACCATGTGGTCGGCCAAATCGGCCACCAGATCCTCCACCTGCACCTGCATCTGCGCGTAAAGGCGCGCCGCCCCGGCCCGTTCGTGGCTCAACGTGGTGGTGGCGACCCGCCACCCTCCGTTCAGCGGGCCCAGTAACGAGTCTGCGGGCACTCGAACGTCATTGAAGAACACCTCCGCAAAATCGGCGGCGCCGTTGAGCGTGACCAGCGGGCGCGCCTCGATGCCGGGAAGCTTCATGTCGACGATCAAGCAGGAGATGCCCTTGTGTTTGGGCGCCTCGGGATCGGTGCGGACGTAGAGCTGACACCAATCGGCGCGGTGCCCGAGCGACGTCCAGATTTTCTGACCGTTGACCACGAAGTCGTCACCGTCGCGCACGGCGCGGGTGCGTAGCGAAGCCAGGTCGGATCCCGCTTCCGGCTCCGACATTCCTTGGCACCAGATGTCGTCCGCGCGCACCATGCGGGGGATGAGCTCGCGCTTCTGGCTGTCGGTGCCGTACTGCATGATCGCCGGCGCGATGTTGTTCATGCCGATCACGTTGAGCGGCACCGGAGCTCGCGCACGCGTGGTTTCCTCCGCGTAGGCGAGCTGCTCGAGCAAAGTAGCGCCGCGGCCGCCGTACTCCTTCGGCCAGGACACCGCGCCCCATCCCGCGTCGGCCAGCGTCGCGTCCCACGCGCGAAGAGTCTCGAAGGCGAGTGGGTCACGGCCGCGGCGCCGACCGGCCAGCACGATCTCATCGGTCAGGTTCGCGTTCAGCCACGCCCGCAGCTCCTTGCGAAACTGCTCCACCTCCGCCGGATATGAGAAGTCCACGGTGTCCTGTTCGGGAAATCGGTCGGATTGGTTTCTTTATAATTTTAGGTAGTATAGCTACCTCTGCAGTTAGAGTTGGCAGCAATGCTGCCGCACAACTTCGTGGATAGGGCGCAGTGAGCGAGTCGGCCGGCCGGTCAGCCATCGTGGGTGTCGGTTACTCGAAGATTCTCCGGGATAAGGGCATCGACGGGAGGCCGCTTGCGGTCGAGGCGTCGCGGACGGCCATCGCCGACGCGGGTCTGACGGTCAGTGATGTCGATGCCGTGTTCGAGTACGCCGGTGACGAGCAGGCGATGGACATCGCGCGGATGGTCGGGATCGACAACGTAGCGGTCTACGGCGACTACACGCCGCGCGGCCCGTCCGGTCTGGCCGCGGCGCTCGGAGCGCACATGGCGGTTCTGTCCGGAGCATGCGAGGTGGCGCTCTGCGTGCGCTCGGTCACCCGGGAATGGGGACAGATGAGCGGGCGGGCCCTGCCCCGTGCGTCGGGCCCGTGGCAGTGGGAGTTCCCGTATGGCGTGGCCGGCGGGATCATCCCGATCATGGGCATGAAGAAGCAGCGGCGGATGGCCACGCTCGGCACCAAAGAGGAAGACTACGGCCAGATCTCGCTGAACGGACGACGCTGGTCATCTCTCAACGACCGCGCCGTGATGCGCGACATGTTGACGATGGACGACTACTTCAATTCCCGATACGTGTCGGAGCCGCTTCGACTGCACGATTGCGACTATCCGGTGACGGGCGCGTGCGCGGTCGTCATCACGACGGCCGAGCGCGCGGCGGACGGGCCGAAACGCCCGGTGTGGATCGACGCGGTCGCCATGGGCATGGGGTGGAAACCGGACTTCACCTACAGCGACGACTTCTTGTTCGGGGGCACTCAGCAGTGCGCCGCCACCATGTGGAAGCGGTCGTCGGTCACTCCCGCCGATGTCGATGTGGCCGAGTTGTACGACGGCTTCACCCACATCTCGATGGCATGGGTGGAGGCAATGGGTCTCTGCGGGGTCGGGGAGTTCGGGAACTGGGCGGACGGTGGCAAGACGATCGGTCCGGGCGGAGCGCTACCGCTGAACACCAGCGGCGGGCAGCTTGCCGAGGGCCGGCTGCACGGGCTGGGCTTCCTGGCCGAGGGGGTCGCGCAACTGCGTGGCGAATGCGGGCCGCGACAGGTGCCCGATGCGCAGGTCGCGGTCGTCGCGAATGGCTTCGGGCCGCAGTGCGGGTCGTTGGTGTTGACGGCCTGAAAGAGCACGGTGAGGAAGGACCGGGCATGGGCAGAGTGACGGGCAAGGTGGCGTTGATCAGCGGAGCCGCCCGCGGCCAGGGGCGTTCACATGCGCGACTGCTCGCCGCCGAGGGCGCCGACATAATCGCGGTGGACATCTGCGCGGACATCGAGACCAACGAGTACCCGCTCGCGCGGCCCGAGGATCTCGACGAGACGGCCCGGCTGGTCGAGAAGGAGGGCCAGCGCGCGTACACGGAGATCGCCGACGTCCGCGACCGCGCGGCGCTGTCGGCCGCAATCGATCGCGGTGTCGCCGAGATCGGCCAGCTCGACATCGTGGTCGCCAATGCCGGCATCTGTCCGCTGACCGCCGGCCTACCCCCGCAGGCGTTCGCCGATGCGGTGGACGTGGACCTGGTCGGTGTTCTGAACCTCGTCCACGCCAGCCTCAAACACTTGAAGGCGGGGGCGTCGATCATCGTGACGGGCTCTAACGCGGCCTTCATGTCGTCGATGAACAC
>NZ_JBOGDB010000180.1:0-4128 GCF_050701515.1 Mycobacterium sp.
CGGTTCCGTCGTAGGCGATATCGAGCCGAAGACGACTCGCGGTCATGCCACTAGGACTTGTCGGCATCCTCATCGGAAACGTCGGCCTGCTCTTCGGCAGGTGCCTCTTCCGCCACAGCGTCTTCGCCCGGAGCCTCCACCTCGGGGCCCACGGTGGCCTCCGGCTCGACGGCCGCTTGTGGAGCCGCCGCGGCCGCAACGGGCGCGGCTTTCTTGCTCGCCGCGGTGCTGGACCCGATGTCGCCGCCGGAGCTGCTCCGGCGGGCCCGATTGGCCTCGGAAGTCACCGTCTTCTCCCGCACCAGCTCGATGACGGCCATCGGGGCATTGTCGCCCTGGCGCGCCTCCACCTTGATGATGCGGGTATAGCCGCCGTTGCGGTCGGAGTAGAACGGCCCGATCTCGGCGAACAGGGTGTGCACCACATCCTTGTCGCGCAGCTTCTTCAGCACCTCACGCCGGTTGTGCAGCGTGCCCTTCTTGGCGTGCGTGATCAGCTTCTCCGCGTACGGCCGCAGCGCCCTCGCCTTGGGCTCGGTGGTCTTGATCCGGCCATGCTCGAATAACGACGTGGCCAGGTTGGCCAGCATCGCCTTCTGGTGCGAGGACGACCCGCCGAGGCGACGGCCCTTGGTGGGCTTGGGCATTGGTGACTCCTAATGTTCTGAAGAGTTATGAACCCGTTGCTTAGAGCTGTTCGGTTTCGGCGTAGTCCTGATCGTTGTCCAGCTCGTAGCCGGCGTCGCTGTTCCACGTGCCGGTGGCGACGTCGTAGCCGGCGACCTCGGACGGATCAAACGTGGCCGGGCTGTCCTTCAGCGACAGGCCGAGCTGGTGCAGCTTGATCTTCACCTCGTCGATGGACTTCTGGCCGAAGTTGCGGATGTCCAACAGATCCGACTCCGTGCGGGCAACGAGCTCGCCCACCGTGTGCACACCTTCGCGCTTGAGGCAGTTGTACGACCGCACGGTGAGGTCCAGGTCGTCGATGGGCAGTGCGAACGACGCGATGTGGTCGGCCTCGGCCGGCGACGGACCGATCTCGGTGCCCTCGGCCTCGATGTTGAGTTCGCGTGCCAGACCGAACAACTCGACCAGCGTCTTGCCCGCCGACGCCAACGCGTCGCGCGCGTTGATCGAGCTCTTGGTCTCGACGTCCAGGATCAGCTTGTCGAAGTCGGTGCGCTGCTCGACACGGGTGGCCTCCACCTTGTAGGTGACCTTCAGCACCGGCGAGTAGATGGAGTCGACCGGGATGCGGCCGATCTCGGCGCCCGACGCCTTGTTCTGCACGGCGGGGACGTAGCCGCGGCCGCGCTCGACGACGAGCTCGACCTCCAGCTTGCCCTTGTCGTTCAGGGTGGCGATGTGCATGTCGGGGTTGTGCACCGTCACACCGGCCGGCGGCACGATGTCGCCCGCGGTGACCGCACCGGGGCCCTGCTTGCGCAGGTACATGGTGACCGGCTCGTCCTCCTCCGAGGAGACGACCAGACCCTTAAGGTTCAGGATGATGTCGGTGACGTCTTCCTTGACGCCTGGGACCGTGGTGAACTCGTGCAGCACGCCGTCGATGCGAATGCTGGTGACCGCTGCGCCGGGAATCGACGACAGCAGCGTGCGCCGAAGCGAATTGCCAAGGGTGTAACCGAATCCGGGCTCCAACGGCTCGATGACGAACTGGGAGCGATCCTCGGCAACGACCTCTTCGGACAGTGTGGGACGCTGAGAAATCAGCATGGTGTTTCTTTCCTCCTTCGCGGCAACCGCTATTTGATGCCACGTTTCCCCCCAGCTGCGCTGGGGACCCCAAGCCGCCATCGGGACGGCCTGGGAAGTCTTTACTTCGAGTAGAACTCGACGATCAGCTGCTCGGCCAGCGGGACGTCGATCTGCGCCCGCTCGGGCAGCTGGTGAACCAGGATGCGCTGGCGCTCCCCCACCACCTGCAGCCAAGCCGGGATGGGCCGATCACCCGCGGTCTCACGAGAGATCTGGAACGGCAGCGTGTTCAGCGACTTGTCCTTCACGTCGATGATGTCGTACTGCGACACCCGGTAGCTCGGGATGTCGACCTTGACACCGTTGACGGTGAAGTGGCCGTGGCTGACCAGCTGACGCGCCATCCGCCGGGTGCGCGCCAGGCCGGCGCGGTACACCACGTTGTCCAGCCGGGTCTCCAGGATTTGCAGCAGGGCCTCGCCGGTCTTGCCGGCACTGCGGTTCGCCTCTTCGTAATAGCGGCGGAACTGCTTCTCCATCACGCCGTAGGTGAAGCGGGCCTTCTGCTTTTCCTGCAGCTGCTGGCGGTATTCGCTTTCCTTGATCCGCGCGCGGCCGTGCTGGCCGGGCGGGTAGGGCCGCTTCTCGAAGGCCTGGTCGCCACCGACGAGGTCGGTGCCAAACCGGCGCGACTTGCGGGTTGCGGGTCCGGTGTAACGAGCCATGAGTACCTCCTAGACCCGGCGCCGCTTGGGCGGACGGCAGCCGTTGTGCGGCTGCGGGGTGACGTCGGAAATCGCGCCGACCTCCAGGCCGGCCGCCTGCAGCGACCGGATGGCTGTCTCGCGGCCCGAACCCGGGCCCTTGACGAACACGTCGACCTTGCGGACACCGTGCTCCTGCGCCTTGCGGGCGGCGTTCTCGGCGGCCAGCTGCGCGGCGAACGGCGTCGACTTACGCGACCCCTTGAAGCCGACATGGCCAGACGACGCCCAGGCGATGACGTTGCCCACCGGATCGGTGATCGTCACGATCGTGTTGTTGAACGTGCTCTTGATGTGCGCTGCGCCGTGCGGGACATTCTTCTTTTCCCGGCGACGGGTCTTGGTGCCCTTCTTGGGGGCGGCGGCGCCCTTTTTTGCGGGTGGCATTACTTGGCCTTCTTCTTGCCGGCGATGGTGCGCTTCGGGCCCTTGCGGGTACGCGCATTGGTCTTGGTCCGCTGGCCGCGCACCGGCATGCCGCGGCGGTGCCGTATGCCCTGGTAGCAGCCGATCTCGATCTTGCGGCGGATGTCGGCCTGCACCTCGCGGCGCAGATCGCCCTCCACCTTGAGGTTGCCTTCGATGTAGTCGCGCAGATGAGTCACCTGATCGTCGGTCAGGTCCTTGGTGCGCAGGTTCCGGTCGATGCCGGTGGCCTCCAGGATTTCCTGGGAGCGGGTACGGCCGACGCCGTAGATGTAGGTCAGCGCGATCTCCATGCGCTTGTCGCGCGGGAGGTCGACGCCCACGAGCCGTGCCATCAGGCAGTATTCCTTCTTCTAGGCGGAGGTCTGATCCCAGTCCGTTCCCCGTCTCATGGGGTCCGGCCTCCGTGCCGGACGTGGATAAGCGGCCTATCCGCTCACTGGTACTGGGATTTCGTCATTCAGTTGTGGGAAGGCTGGAGGAAGCCCTACTCGGCTGTCTGCTCCACGCGCAAGCGCTCGTCGCTAGCCTTGTCGCTGCTTGTGACGCGGATCGGAGCAGATCACCATGACCCGCCCATGCCGACGGATCACCCTGCACTTATCGCAAATGGGCTTGACGCTCGGGTTCACCTTCACGGCGGTCGTCGATCCTGTTCTTGGTTGGTCGTCTTACTTGTACCGATAAACGATGCGGCCCCGGGACAGGTCGTAGGGAGAGAGCTCCACCACCACCCGGTCCTCGGGCAGGATGCGGATGTAGTGCTGCCGCATCTTGCCGCTGATGTGGGCGAGAACCTTGTGACCGTTCTCCAGCTCAATGCAGAACATCGCATTGGGCAGGGGCTCGACCACGCGACCCTCGACCTCGATGGCACCGTCTTTCTTGGCCATTAGTTTTCGGAGGTCCTCCGTGTCCGTCTAGATCGTTGGCGCCTGTCGGCACGGCACTACTCCGACTTCAAAACGTGAGCCGGTAGCTAGAAATTCCAGAACAGGGGCACGCAAGAGCCGGCGCGATGCCGCACCGTTGGTCAATACTACCTGCTCGGCGACACCGCCCAAAATCGCCGAACGCCGACGTCAGGTCCCGTTGCAAGTGAGTGATCTTTAGTGGTCACGCGACTTGCACCCCGTCTCGGGGTTGTTCGGCGGCCTTGCGGCTGCCTCCCTTCCGCGCTTCACGGCCACCAGCCCGGCTAGGCCGGGTCTTACGG
>NZ_JBOGDB010000181.1:0-10246 GCF_050701515.1 Mycobacterium sp.
TGCTGCATCGATTCCTGAAGATCGGCGGGAGCGCGTTCGGCCGCCGCCTGCACGCAGCGACCGGCGGCCGCGCGCAGCCGCCGATCGCCGAGTCCGATCTGGGCGGCGCGATCCCAGGCGGTGGCCACCGGTTCGGTGGCCTCAGCGGCGATGTCGGCGGCTGCCGGGTCATCGAGCAGCGTCGCGAGGGTGAACACCACGGCGGGCCACACCGCTTCGGGCATGCTGTCGAGGTAACGGATCTCCAGGAACCGCCGAGGCCGCACCGGTGGGAACAGGGTCGTCAGGTGGTAGTCCAGGTCGGCCTGCGTCGGCCGCCGGTCCCCGAGCAGCACCCGACCGTCGGCCCAGTCGGCGAACGGAACCCAGCTCGTCATCGGCACCGCGTCCATTTCCGGCGTGGGGTGCACCAGCATCACGGGTGCGCGCATCGCGTAGCGCGCCCAGTCGCTGGCCGGGTCCTCGCCGTTGACGCCGAGGATAGGGCCACACCGCGCGGAGTCCAGCTGGCTCCACACCCACTGACGGGAGCTGCGCCAGCCGGTGAACTTTGCGCCGAGCAGCGGCGAATCGGCCGCGATCGCAACCATCGTCGGACCCAGCGCATGCGCGAGCCGCACCCGCGCCGCCCAGTCGGCCTGCGGTCCAGCCTCGAGATTGACCTGCACCGACGCCGTCGACGTCATCATCGCCGCACCGGCGGCACCGGTCTGACTGGCCGCGAAGAACCGCTCCATCGCGCGATAGCGGTCACCCTGGTTCACTCGCTTCGCCGGCCGCAACGGATCGGCGCCGAGCGATACGAGGCCCAGCCCGGCCTGCGCGAACGCGGACCGAAGCACGGCCCGGTCGGCGGTCATCGCGGCGATGGCCGGCAGCGCACCGTTCATCGCCGGGCCGGACAGTTCCACCGCACCGCCGGGTTCGACGGTGACCAGGCTGCCGCCGGGCAGGGTCGGCACGCCCGCGATGGTTTCGGTGATCTCATCCCAGTCGGGGCGGCGCAGCGGATCGGCAAGGTCGAAGCAGTGCGCCTCGACTTCCAGGCCCACCCGGCCGACGGGACCGTCCGTCAGACACGTGGCACCGATATGCAACGCGGCGCTGTTGGCGCTGGTGAGCTCGGCATCGCCGGCCTCGGTTGGGTGCGCTTCTTCCAGGTCGGACGTGATGGTGTCGGGCATACCAACCAACCCTTCCGAGTCCGGAACGCTCGCCGCCTTCACTCCATCTTGCAGACCGCACCGACAAAGTCCCGCGATTTGTTCGCCTGACAGTTCGTGACGGGTACCCGCAATCCCGTTTCGCTATTGCCCGAGCGTGTTCTGCATGGCGCCGGCCAGCGCGTTTACCGCGGGGCCGCCGTTGCCGGCTTGGCAGACTTTGGCCTGCAACAAAACGTTCTCCCGCAGCCGGGTCGTCGTGAAGCAGCGCCGGTCGGTGCCGGCTTCCTGCTTCACCCAGGTGGCGTCGGTCGCGGTGGCCGGTTCGCCGGTGAACGTCCACACCTGGGTGGTGAGGTTGTCCAGGTGCATGGCCGTGGTCTGGCCGGAGCAGCCGATGGTGCGGTCGACCACGCGATGGAACGCCCGACCGGCCGCATCGTTGGTGGCATACACACCGACGGCTTGCTTGACGAAGTGCGTCATGTCGGTCGGCGATTCCTGGGCCACCGCACCGTTGAACGACGCGAGGTCGGGGTCGGCGTACACCTCGGGCAGCCCGATGTCGGCCCAGTTGTTGCAGACCGGGTTGTCGACGTAATACGACTGGAACGGATCGGTGTACGTCCACTCGAACCGCATCGGGGCGCCGACGATGTTTCCCACCGAGCCCTTGCCCATAACGGCGTAGTTCACCACGCCCGGATCCGACGGGCGGGCCGAGGCTGGTGCTGCCGGCGTGGTGAGGACCAGACCGGCAGCCAGACCGACGCCCACTGCTGTGCCGGCGAGCCGCACCGGGCTAGACCTTGGCCGACAGCGAGACGTCGATATTGCCGCGGGTGGCCTTGGAGTACGGGCACACCTGGTTCGCCTTCGTCATCAGGTCGTCGGCAGCGCCCTGTTCCAGGCCGGGCAGGTAGCCGATCAGGTTGGCGGTGAGCCCGAAGCCACCCTCCGAGTCCTTGCCGAACCCGATCTGGGCCGTGATTCCGGTGGCGTCGTCGAGGTCGACCTTGTCGTTGCGCGCGACCAGGCGCAGCGCTCCAAGGAAGCACGCGGCGTAGCCGGCCGAGAACAGCAGTTCGGGGTTGACGCCCTCGCCGCTGCCACCCATTTCCTTCGGCGGCCGGGTGTCCATGTCGATCTTGTTGTCCGAGGACTTCACGTGGCCGTCACGGCCACCAGCGGTTGCGGTTGATTCTGCGGTGTAAACGACTTCGATGCTCATGGGCTTGATCATGCCAGCCCCGCCGTAGACGGCAAGCCGGTCGGATCGTCTAGGCGCCGTTGCCGTCCAGGTTGGCGCGTACGCCCTCCTCGATCGTCTTGCCGAGATCGGGGTCGACGTTCTTCCAGTACTCGAACACCCGTGACATCACGGGTTCGCGCACACCCTTGGACACATGGCCAATGATGTTGTGGGCCAAGCGGTCCCGTGCTTCGTCGTCAAGCACCTCGCGCACCATGGTGCCGGGCTGGCCCCAGTCGTCGTCGTCCTGGCGCAGGGTGTAGGCCGAGCGGACCATGTCGCCGTCCGATGCCCAATGCGCCTCGGCCGCGCGCTTCGGGTCCACCTCCGGGCCACCCATCGAGTTCGGCGTATAGACCGGGTCGGTGGCGTTGCGGATACGCATGGCGCCGTCCTTGGAGTAGGCGTGCACCTCGACCTTCGGCTCGTTCACCGGGATCTGTTTGTAATTGGTCCCCAGCCGGGCCCGGTGCGCATCGGAGTAGGAGAAACCGCGCGCCAACAGCATCTTGTCCGGGCTCAGGCCGGTGCCCGGCACGATGTTGTTCGGCTCGAAAGCGGCCTGTTCGATCTCCGCGTGGTAGTCGGTGACGTTGCGGTCCAGCGTCATCCTGCCGACCTCGTGCAGCGGGTAGTCGCCGTGCGGCCACACCTTGGTCAGGTCGAAGGGGTTGAACCGATAGATCTTGGCGTCTTCGAACGGCATGATCTGCACGTGCAGCGTCCAGCTCGGGAAGTTGCCGTCCTCGATCGAAGTGTATAGGTCGCGCTGGTGGTAGTCGCCGTCCTCGCCGGCCAACCGGTCTCCTTCCTCCTGGGTGAGGAAGTCGATGCCCTGGTCGGTCTTGAAGTGGTACTTCACCCAGAACAGTTCACCGTCGGCGTTGAGCCAGCTGTAGGTGTGGCTGGAGTAGCCGTTCATGTGCCGCCAGGACTTCGGGATGCCCCGATCGCCCATCAGCCAGGTGACCTGATGCGCCGACTCGGGTGAGAGCGTCCAGAAGTCCCACTGCATGTGGTGGTCACGCAGGTTGGTGGCCTGCATGCGCTTCTGGCTGCGGATGAAGTTCTGGAACTTCAACGGGTCCCGCATGAAGAACACCGGGGTGTTGTTGCAGACGAGGTCGAAGTTGCCCTCGGTGGTGTAGAACTTCAGCGCGAAGCCGCGCGGGTCACGCCAGGTGTCTGGGCTGCCGCGCTCGCCGGCCACGGTGGAGAATCTGGCCACCATCTCCGTCTTGGTGCCGGGTTGGAACACTGCCGCCTTGGTGAACTTGCTGACGTCCTGGGTCACCTCGAAGTGTCCGAACGCGCCGCCACCCTTGGCGTGGGGCTGGCGCTCCGGGATGCGCTCCCGGTTGAAGTTGGCCATCTGCTCGATCAGGTAGTGGTCCTGCAGCAGAATCGGCCCGTCGGGCCCGACGGTCAGCGAGTGCTCGATGCTCGGTGCCGGTGCACCGGCATCCGTCGTCGTGAACTTGTCGGTCATCTGGCTCATCTCCTCACTGTCCCTATTGCATGTACCCCAAAATGCGACTTCTGCCCCATCGACTGTGGAAAAGATGAGGCCGAGCGTGCGGTTGTTGTACACAAGCCGCGAGAAGCCGCGCGAACAACCGCGCACCCGGCAGTTGATCTAGTGGTCACGGGCGAGCAGGAGCCGTCGTCGTCGGGGATCCGGGCTGCGGCGGCGGCTGCGGCTCGGACCGCGGCCCACCCGGGAAGAGGAAGCCGGGTGGCCGCTCGAACTCGCCCCTCGGACCCATCGGGAACGGCGGCGGACCACCACGGTGGAACATGACCGGCCCATGGTCGCGGTGGCCGGCGTTCTTGCCCACCATGAAGCCGGTGCCGAAGACGACCGCGACGATGAACACGACGCCCGCCACGATCCCGACCCACGCGGCGACCTGGTGCAGCCGGCTCGGCCGGTGCGGCGGAGGCGGTGGTGGCGTCGGGGCCAGCGGGGCCGTGCGGGCGGATTCGAGAGGGTGATCAGGTGTTTCGCTCATGACCGCGATCATGCAAGCCGCACCGAGGTGCTTCTCATGAATTACGTATGAATCAGCTGTGAAAGCACCCGAAGCAGGGTGCTTGAGTAGCATCAAGCAGTGCGGTGCTTGCGATTGCGCTCTGCCCAAGGTCTAGGCCATGGGTGAGGACGCAACTGAAGAGTCGCCGGTCGAGCAGGCGTTGGCCGGCGGCGCTCCGCAACACTTCGGGTGGTACCGCTTTTACTTCGACGACGAGCGGTGGGAATGGTCACCGGAGGTCGAGCAGATCCACGGCTATGAACCGGGTACCGTCAACCCGACGACTCGTCTGGTGCTGTCGCACAAGCATCCGGAAGACTACGAACACATAGCGGCCACTCTCGACGACATCCGCCGGACACATAGGCCGTTTAGCACCCGCCACCGCATCATCACCGTGCAGGGCGCCACTCGCGAAGTCGTCGTCATCGGCGAAAGAATGCACGACAACAACCGCAAAGTCATTGGTACGCAAGGCTTCTACGTCGACGTGACGCCCACGGGGCAGGTTCGGCAGGCGATCATCAGCGAGGCGGTCGCCGAAATCGCCGACAACCGGGCCGTCATCGAACAAGCGAAGGGCGTATTGATGCTGGTCTATCGCATCGAGTCGGACGCCGCCTTCGATCTGCTGAAGTGGCGCTCCCAGGAAACGAACATCAAGCTGCGCGCCCTCGCCGAACAGCTGATGGAGGATGTCCAGACCCTGGTGTACGACGACAGCGTGCCATCGCGCTCGACATTCGACCGGCTGCTGCTCACGGCACATCAGCGGGTGAGGGCAAGAGCTGCCGGAAAACCGAGGTGAAGGTGCCTTAGGCGCTGGTGTGACGGTGGGGTTCGGCGACCGGCTTCGATTCGGCTGAGCCACGCTGCCGCAGGAAGATCGACAAGCCGACAATCGCGGCTACGGCGACGAACTCGCTCTGCCAGTTCTGCACCGACTCGAACCAGAATTGCGATGTCGTGATGTAGCGCCACACCGAGATCGCGCTATCGCCGTGTCCATTTGCAGGAACTCGGACTCCCAATTCTCGAACGTCGCCTCGACGAACTCACCGGTGGTGAGGTACTTCAGGACCGAGACTTGCTCTTGGGAGCCGTGTTCTTGCTGCTCCTGGTTGTAAACCGCCGCGCCCGAAACCATCATGCCGAAGAAGAAGACGACGAACAATCCCAGGCACGCCAGCAACAAACCGTTGTCGCGCAACAGTATCCGGCCACGGCTTTGCCGCATGGCCACCTCCTGACCAGACCTGCGAGGTAAGCGATAGCCAGCGTAACGGGCAGGGGCGAATTCGGCGTGAACACGACGGCGGTCGACGTAGGCAGGTACGTTTCCTGAATGCGACTAACCGCGGCGTTCTTCGCCAACCACGCAGAGGTAATCGACGAAATGCTCAACGTGAAGGGCGGCTGTTGGAGCTCCACCACGGTCGCGCCCGGATCAACCCGCTTCGGCTGCCGCCTCGTTGTTCTCTGCGACGTCATACGTCAGGATCGTGGCCAGAAGTTCTGCCTGCGCATCGACGCTGTCGGCCCCTCAGGGCAGCAGTGGATACCCGCGTATTCCTCTCACTTCACCGTGCCGGAGCGCTTCGCCTTCATGATCACGCCGTCGATCGCTCTACCCATCGAGGCGGGAGGCGGACCGCACGTCTACACCGTCCGGCTGGATGATCATGATGAACAGATCCCGCTGCCGCTCAATGTGTACCTGGGCGAGCAGGCACCTCAATAGGGCGACCTACGGCTTGAACGGGTTGACCGCGAACTGAATCACCCGGTAGGGCGCCCGCGCGCGTGGATCGGTGTTCCACTGGCTGATGAACACCCGCAGCTCCTCCAGTGTCGACCCGGGCGAGATGTAGCCGCCGTAGGGCTGAGCAAGCCGGTTGACGGTCGGGGGCGGCAGCCGCTCGGCGGGGTCCGGCCACTCGCTGGCGAACACCACGGTGGTCACCGCGGCGGTGCCCAGCAGGGTGGGGTTGTCGGCGACCCGTACCTCCATGTTGCCGGTGCTGGCGTTGAAGTAGGACAGCACCGTCTTGCCGTCGATCTGCCGGACGCTCATCTCGCCGATCTTGTCCGGCCACAGCGGTGTCGGCGGCTTGTTCCAGCCGCCGTCGGGTCCGGTCACCGCAGACCAGCCCTGCCAGCCGGCCCGGTCGGTGAAGGTCTCGGGTTTGGCGCGGTACAGCACAGTCGGCCCGGTGCGGTCGAAGTTGTTGGCCACGATGTACACCCAGCCGGTCGGTGAATCCGGCGCCGGGATCGGGTCGTAGTATCCGCTGATCTGGGATTGGAGCCCGCCCTGATAGCCAGCGTCGCGGACCGAGCCCGGTACCGTCGGCCAATTTCCTTGCGCGGGATCGGCTTTCACCAGCCGCGACGACTCGACGACCAGGTCGCGGGTGGTGGTGATCAACATGAAGTTTTCTCGGTTGATCTGTACCACGCCCGTCGGCAGCTGGGACCTGCCCGCCGGAGCCGGCTCAGCCAATAACGGCTTGTCGACGCCCATTACGCCGTCGTAGCGCACACCGGCTGGATCGTTGATAGTGTCCGTCTCGACGTGCAGCGCGATCGGCGACCACCAGCCGCCGAAGCCGACGCCCTGTCCCGCGAAACTGTCGCCGCAGATCTGCAGGATGCCGCTGGGGAACTCCATGAATTCGCACAGGTCGGTGGCCCCGATTCCGTAATCCCGTGTCGGCGTGCCGGTTCCGGCTGTCGGCCCGATGCGCAACACTTGGCCCGGTGCCAGCGGCGGCAGGATCGGCTCCGGAATCGGCGCAGGCGGATCGGCATGGGCGACCGGCACGGCGATCGCCGAGATCGACGTAATGGCGAGAATTACTCGAACCTTTCCGCCCAAACGTGAGTTTCGGCGAAAGGGGGTCACAATTCGGCGGCCAGCAACTCGGCGATCTGAATAGTGTTCAGCGCCGCACCTTTTCGCAGGTTGTCGCCGGACACGAACAAGGCAAGACCTCGGCCGTCGGGCACACCGGGATCCTGGCGGATCCGGCCGACCAGTGACTCGTCGACACCGGCTGCGGCCAGCGGGGTGGGCACGTCGACGACCTTCACCCCGGGGGCGCCGTCGAGCAGCTCCCACGCCCGGGCCGGTGACAGCGGCCGGGCGAACTCGGCGTTGATCGACAGCGAGTGGCCGGTGTACACCGGCACCCGCACACAGGTGCCGCTCACCAGCAAGTCCGGGATGCCGAGGATCCTGCGACTCTCGTTGCGCAGCTTCTGGTCCTCGTCGGTCTCCCCGGAGTCGTCGCCGACCAGCGCGCCCGCCAGCGGAACGACGTTGAACGCGATCGGCGCCACGTATTTGTTCGGCGGCGGGAACTGCACTGCGCCGCCGTCGTGCACGAGTTGCTCGCTGTCGTCGACCACCGCGCGGGCCTGGTCGAAGAGCTCCTGCACACCGGCCAGCCCGCTGCCCGACACCGCCTGGTAGGTCGACGCGATCATGCGCACCAGCTGCGCCTCGTCGTGCAGCACCTTGAGCACCGGCATCGCGGCCATCGTGGTGCAGTTCGGGTTGGCGATGATGCCCTTCGGCCGGTGGTGGGCGTCGCGACGGAAGTTCACCTCGCTGACCACCAGCGGCACGTCCGGGTCCCTACGCCAGGCCGACGAATTGTCGATGACGGTCGCGCCCGCGGCAGCGAACCGCGGTGCCTGCACCCGCGACATCGTCGCCCCGGCGGAGAACAACGCGATGTCCAAACGGCTCGGGTCCGCGGTCGCGGCGTCCTCGACCTCGATCTCCTGCCCGCGGAAGGCCAGCTTGCGGCCCTGTGAACGCGCCGACGCGAAGAACCGCACCGAGGTCGCGGGAAAGTCGCGCTCGTCGAGAAGCGTCCGCATCACCTGGCCGACCTGGCCGGTCGCGCCGACTACACCGATGTTCACCATGGTCAGCGTCCCGTTCCCGCGTACACCGTGGCCACCTCGTCGCCGCCGAGGCCGAACGCCTCGTGCAGCGCGACCACCGCCTTGTCCAGTTCGGTGTCCTTGATCAGCACCGAGATCCTGATCTCCGAGGTGGAAATCAGGTCGATGTTCACCCCGACCCCGGCGAGCGCCTCACAGAACTTCGCGGTGACGCCGGGATGGCTGCGCATGCCCGCGCCGACCAGCGACACCTTGCCGATGTGGTCGTCGTAGAGCACCTTCGTGAACCCGATCTCTTCCTGCAGCTCGGTCAGCTTCTCCACCGCTCCTGGTCCGCTGTCCCGCGAGCAGGTGAACGTGATGTCGGTCTTGCCGTCCTCGACCTTCGAGATGTTCTGCAGCACCATGTCGATGTTCACGTCGGCGTCGGCGACGGCGCGGAACACCTTGGCGGCATAGCCCGGAACGTCCGGCAACCCGACGACGGTCACCTTGGCCTCGCTGCGGTCGTGTGCGACTCCGGTCAGGATGGCGTCTTCCATGGGTATGTCCTCTATCGATCCGGTCACCAACGTGCCCGGTTTGTCCGAGTACGACGACCGGACATGTACCGGAACGTCGTAGCGGCGGGCGTATTCCACACAGCGCAGCATCAGCACCTTGGCCCCGCACGCGGCCAGCTCCAGCATCTCCTCGAAGCTGACGGTATCCAACCGCTTAGCGTTCGACACTATCCGCGGATCGGCCGTAAAGATCCCGTCGACGTCGGTGTAGATCTCGCAGACGTCGGCGTTCAACGCGGCGGCCAGCGCGACTGCGGTGGTGTCGGATCCGCCGCGGCCCAGCGTGGTGACGTCCTTGCTGTCCTGACTCACCCCTTGGAAGCCGGCGACCAGGACGATCAGCTCCTCGTCGAGCGCCTGCCGCAGCCGTCCGGGGGTGACGTCGATGATCTTCGCGTTGCCGTGGATGCCGGTGGTGATCACGCCGGCCTGCGAGCCGGTGAAGGACCGGGCCTGGGCACCGAGCGAGTCGATGGCCATCGCGACCAGGGCGTTGGAGATCCGCTCGCCCGCGGTCAGCAGCATGTCCATTTCCCGCGCGGGCGGGGCGGGACAGACCTGTTTGGCCAGGTCGAGCAGGTCGTCGGTGGTGTCGCCCATGGCGGAGACGACCACCACGACGTCGTTGCCCTGCTTCTTGGTTTCCACGATGCGCTCGGCGACGCGGCGGATCCGCTCGGCGTCAGAAACCGAGGATCCGCCGTACTTCTGCACGACGAGCGCCACTGTCCAACCTTTCGCGAACGGGTCCAACCAAGAATAAGGGTTGGGCGCATCTTCTTTTGTCCGCCGGTAGCGTCGGCCCGTGGGCAAGAATCCGGCCGATAGCCCAGCTGATCGGCACGCCGATACCAGGGTGCCGATCCATCCGCACATCGCTGCGCGGTGGAGCCCGCGGCGCTACGACGCCGACGCGGTGTTGAGTACCGAGCAGCTGGTCGCCGTCCTGGAGGCCGCGCGCTGGGCCGCGACCTGGGGGCACCGTCAACCGGTGCGGTTCATCGTGGGGTTGCGCGGTGACGACACCTTCCTCAAGGTCGGCGACCTGCTGCGGCGGGGGAACAGCTACGCGAAGACCGCGGGGGCGCTGATCCTGGTGTGCACCGACGAGGGTGAGGACGAGCGCACCGCGATGTATGCGGCGGTCGATGCCGGTGCGGCGATAGCACAGTTGACCATCGAGGCGGTGTCGCGGGGACTGATCGCTCACCCGATGGCCGGCTTCAACGCCGACGGTGCCCGCGACGTGTTCGGCATTCCGCCCGGTGTGCGGCCGGTTGCCGTTGTGGCCATCGGTTCCCTGGGCGACTACGACACCGC
>NZ_JBOGDB010000182.1:0-5164 GCF_050701515.1 Mycobacterium sp.
GACCCGGAGGTGGCGGCGGTGCGGCCGGTGCCGGCGCACCCGGCGGCGGTTCCGCCGGCGGCGGCGCGATGATGCCCGGCGCGGCCGGCGGTGGGACGATGCCCGGCGGAAGCGCCTCGGGCGGCAACTGGGGCTGTACCGGTGGGGGCGGATTCGAGCCGAGGCAGAACACCGCACAGTTCTGCTGCGGCGGCGGCTGCATCCAGGGCGGGGTGCCGGGCGCCGGCTGCATCCACATCGGCGACTGCCCTTCCGCCGGCCCCGGCAGTGGCCCGAACGTCGGCCCGGTGGTCGGGATCTGGCTGGCCACATCGGTGCGACCCATGCCGACCAGCGGCACCACGGCAAGCGGGTCGTTGGCGGGCAGCCCCAGCGCATTCATCGGCAGGCCCGGCCCGAGGCCCTGGTACCCGAGGCTCTGGTAGGCGTCCAAGTGCACGTCGCCGATCGGTGGTATCGGCCCGGTGATCGGCGGCAGGTCGACCGGCACCACGCCGGTCGCATAGGCGGCCGCCCAGGCCAGCACGTTCTGGGCGTATGCCACCGAGTTGTTGTAGCGCAGGATCGCGGTCATCACCTGTGCCTGGTCGCGAAGGTTGAGCCCGCCGCTGCACAGATAGCGCGCGGCGGCCAGGCTCGAGTCGAACAGGTTTTGCACTTCGGCCTTGCCGTCACGGTCGCCGTCGGAGGCGTACCGCGACCAGGTGCCCGGCAGGAACTGCATGGGCCCCAGCGCGCGGGCGTAGACGACCCGGTTGGCGCTCCGGTTCAGTTCGATGATCTCGTTGCCCGGCAGCGTCCCGTCCAGCGCGGGCCCGAAGATCGGTCGCACCGCGGTGCCGCGCGCATCGGTCGCACCTCCGTTGGCGTGCATCGACTCGATCCGTCCGATGCCCGCGAGCAGGTTCCAGCTCACCCCGCAGCCGGGGAAGGCCGACGCCATCGTGCGCTCAGCATTGCGGTAGGCGTTCAGCGCCATCGTCGGAATGCGCAGAGTGCCAGGCGAATTCACCACGACGGCGGGCGGCGGGGCGGATACGTTGGCGGACGCGATGTGGAACGGTGAAGGCGCCTTGGTGACCGCAACCACCGTGGCCCCGGCACGATCGCCGGGTTTGGGGGCGACCGCCGCCAGCGGCGTGACGGCGGCATCGCGAACGGGCGCGGACGGCGGTGGCGCCGACGCGCCGACGGCGCCGGCAAAGACCAGGGGAGCGATCGCTGCAATGCCGAATGCGGGCGTGCGCACTACCCGCACTGCGTGGTGCCGCACTGCCTCGAGGGCGGCTCCTCCCCCTATGTGCACTCAACCGTCCTAGGTCTGCGGTGGCGTGTGAACCAAGTCACCATACCTACTCGACAAAGAACGCGTTACACCAATGGCCTGAGCTGGGTCATCCCGGTTTCTTGGACCGGCGCTCGGTGGATTCGGCCTTGCCCGCGCCATCCCTGCCGTCGGCAGCTGGCGGCAGCCCGTCGAGCAGGTCGCGCAACTCCTCGAGTTCGCGGCGCAGATAATCGCGGGTGGCTACCTCGCCGACGGCCAACCGCAGAGCGGCGAGCTCGCGGGCCAGGTATTCGGTGTCGGCCTTGGTCTGTTCGGCGCGGCGACGGTCTTCTTCCAGTGAAACCCGGTCGCGGTTCTCCTGACGGTTCTGCGCCAGCAGGATCAATGGCGCCGCATAGGCGGCCTGCGTGGAGAACGCCAGGTTGAGCAGGATGAACGGGTAGGGATCCCAACGCAGTTTGACCGCGAACAGGTTAAGCGCGATCCAAATGATCACGAGGACGGTCTGCACCAACAGGTATCGCCCGGTGCCCAGGAACCGGGCGATGGATTCGCTGAATCGCCCAACGGCATCGACGTCGAGGTTGAACGAGAAGCCGCGCGACGTGCGCGGGGTGTCCAGCCGCTGCCGCGCCGACAAGTCGCTCATTTCACCCCTTCGGCGCCAGACAGTTCGGGTACCTCGCGCCCCCGCCAGTCGTCGGGTAGCAGGTGGTCGAGCACGTCGTCGACGGACACCGCGCCCAAAAGGTGGTTTTCGTCGTCGACCACCGGACCGCAGACCAGATTGTAGGCAGCGAAGTAGCGGGTGACCGCGGCCAGCGAATCCTCCGGGGTCAAGCTCGGCAGGTCGGTGTCCACGATGCCGCTGACCAGTGCGGCGGGCGGCTCACGGAGTAGCCGCTGCAGGTGCACACAGCCCAGATAGCGCCCGGTCGGGGTGGCGGTCGGTGGGCGCGACACGAACACCAGCGACGCCAGCGCCGGCGTCAGGTCGGGATCGCGAACCCGGGCCAGCGCCTCGGCGACCGTGGTGTCCGGGGCGATCACCACCGGGTCGGAGGTCATCAGGCCGCCGGCGGTGTCCGGCGAGTGGCTCAGCAGCCGGCGCACGTCCTCGGAATCCTCGGGGTCCATCCGGCGCAGAAACAGCTCGGCTTCGGCCGGTGTCATCGAGCCCAGCAGGTCGGCGGCATCGTCGGGGTCCATCGCCTCCAGTACGTCGGCGGCACGCTCGGTCTCGAGCTGCTGCAGCACGTCGGCCTGCTCCTCTTCCGGCAGCTCCTGCAGCACGTCGGCCAGCCGCTCGTCGTCGAGCGCGCTGACCACCTCGAAGCGGCGCTTGGCCGGCAGCTCACGGATCGCCTCGGCCACCTCGATGGGGCGCTGGCCCTCGAATTGTTCGAGCAACTGGGCCACGCCCTGGCCCGGCATCGCCAGCCCCGACGGGGTCAGGCCCTGCACGTGTTGCCAGTCGACGACATCGACGTTTCTGCGGCGGCCGAGCCGGCGCGCCAGGGGCCGCACCGCGACCCGGGTGACCACCCAGTCCCTGGTCCGGGTCTGTTCGATGGCCAGATCAACCACGACGACGTCGATCCCGGCAAGCTCGGGCAGGTCCGGGTCGTCGACGCGAACCCGCGTTTCGAGCACCTGGCCCAACACCAGAACTTCGCCGGGACGCTGCGAGAACTTCCGCAGCGACACATTGGCGGTGGTTAGGGTGACCGCACTGGGTTCGATCGCGGTGACCCGCCCGATGGGCACGAAGATTCGTCGACGGCTGAGCAATTCGACGACCAGCCCCAGTACCCGGGGCTGCTGGCGGACGATGCTGATGCTGATCACCACGTCGCGGACCCGGCCGATGGACTCGCCGTCGGGGCCCAAAACCACCATTCCCGCGAGCCGGGCCGCGTAGACCCTGTTCACCGACACCATGGTGAAAGGGTAGGAGTGTATACGTGGAAAACACGTATCGACCCCGCCGAACTTGCCTTTCGGTTCCGGGCAGCAGCGCAAAGATGATCGAAAAGTCCAAGGGACTGCCCGCTGACGAGGTGTTTCTCGACCTCGAGGACGCCGTCGCACCGGACGCCAAGGCCGAGGCCCGCACCCGGGTCGCCGTCGCGCTGGCGGAACCGGGGTGGTCGGATCAGCTGCGCGGCGTTCGGGTCAACGACTGGACCACGCCGTGGACCTATGCCGACGTCATCGAGGTGGTGTCGACGGCGGGTGCCGCACTCGACGTCATCGTGCTGCCGAAGGTGACCGATGTTTCGCACATCCACGCGCTCGACCTGCTGCTGAGTCAGCTGGAGACCACGCATGGGCTGCCGGTGGGACGGATCGGTATCGAGGCGCAGATCGAGAACGCGCAGGGGCTGACGAATGTCGGGGCGATCGCTGCCGGCCCCCGCCTGCAGGCGCTGGTGCTGGGCCCCGCCGACCTGATGGCCAGCCTGAACATGCGCACGCTGGTGGTGGGTGAGCAACCCGAGGGCTACGACGTCGGCGACGCCTACCACCACGCGTTGATGACGATTCTCGTCGCCGCCCGCACGCACGGCATTGCCGCGATCGACGGACCGTATCTGAAGGTGCGCGACGTCGACGGTTTCCGGCGGGTGGCCGGACGGTCGGCGGCGCTGGGCTACGACGGCAAGTGGGTGCTGCACCCGGACCAGATCGCTTCGGGCAACGAGATATTCAGCCCGCGCCAAGAGGCCTACGATCACGCTGAGCTGATTCTCGAGGCCTACGAATGGCACACCTCACGCGCAGGCGGGGCTCGCGGCGCGGTGATGCTCGGCGACGAGATGATCGACGAGGCCAGCCGCAAGATGGCTTTGGTGATCGCCGGAAAAGGCCGCGCCGCCGGCATGAAGCGCACGGCCGAACCGTTCCGCCCGCCGGACTAAGCTGGAATCCTTATGGCGCCCACTGGAATCCGCTTGCGACGAGGACCACAAAGAAGAGCCAGTAGAGTACCCAGAGCAAAATTGGGATAGCGCCGATGATGGTCCCGGCCAACGCGATGCCGAACCCGTCCTGGCCGGAGCGTTTGGTGTCACGCATCGCAATCAAGCCAAGGATGAGCCCAATGACTGACGTAAGTCCACAAAATACAAGCGATACCAATGATGTGACCAACGCCGCGATCGCCCATCCGTTAGTGCCCAGCGGCCTGCCCTGGCGGTACGGGTCATACGGGTTGGCGGCATAGCCGGGATAGGGCGCCGGGTATGCCGGTGGCGGCAGCGGGGGATAGTCGGTGGGGTAGTCAACCGGCGCGTATGGATCCGGCGGTCGCGGCGTGTTCTCCAGCGGCTGGAACTCAGTGCCGCGGATCGGCCGTTCGGGCGGGGTTGTCACGTCAAGTGCTGAACGCGAACGGGATCAACATGATGCTCAGGAGCAGCGCTCCAATGCCGACCGCGATGCCGGCCACCGCCAGTCCGTGGCCACCCTGACCCCGCTCCTTGATCTGGTTCAGGGCCATCACCCCGAGCACGATGCCGACGACCGAACCGGGACAGCAAACCAGGCCGAGCAACGAGGACACCAGCGACCAGATCGCGAGCTGGTTGGTTTCCGGCTGCCCCCCATAGCCGCCGGCGTACTGGGAATACTCCGGCCCCGGATAGGACGACGGAGGCGGATAGCCCGCCGCGCCGCCGTACGGCGGCGGGGGTGGGGGATAGGACTGCGCGTCGTAGCTCGATGGGTCGGGGTATGGCGGCGGATAGCCGGGCTGTCCGCCAACCGGCGGCGGGTAGCTCGGTGGCGGCGGGTAGCCGGGTGGCGGGTAGCTCGGCTGCTGATAGTCGGGCGGATTTTCGTAGGCGGGCGGGGGCGGGACATAATCCGGCGGCG
>NZ_JBOGDB010000183.1:0-26901 GCF_050701515.1 Mycobacterium sp.
AGTCCCAGTGTGGCCGGTCGCCCTCTCAGGCCGGCTACCCGTCGTCGCCTTGGTAGGCCATCACCCCACCAACAAGCTGATAGGCCGCGGGCCCATCCCCAGCCGCACAAGGCTTTCCACCCCACAACATGCGTCATGGAGTCATATCCGGTATTAGACCCAGTTTCCCAGGCTTATCCCAAAGTGCAGGGCAGATCACCCACGTGTTACTCACCCGTTCGCCACTCGAGTCACCCCCCGAAAGGGGCACTTTCCGTTCGACTTGCATGTGTTAAGCACGCCGCCAGCGTTCGTCCTGAGCCAGGATCAAACTCTCCAAACAAAAACCAAAAAGCAATGTTCAGAACAATCCGATCAAAGCAACCAGTATCAAACTGGCAAAAAAACCACACCCACACACGGGGCGCATGAATGCGGCAAAAAACAACAACAAACAAAAACCACCAAACACACTATTGAGTTCTCAAACAACACACCCGTTCGACAGGCAACCCTGCCACTGTACTCCAGTTGAACAAAGACGTCAAACCCCGTCCTCCAGTCGATTGGACTGGGGCCGTTGGCTTCTCAATTATAGAGTACGCCTTGTCTCGCCCGACCTAAAAGAGGGGGTGGCACGGCCCAACCGACCCGCTAGACGACCCGCTCTATTTCGGCGCCCAGACTGATCAGGTTCTCGACGAACAGCGGATAACCACGGTCGATGTGGAATACGTCGTGGACCTCGGTGTCGCCGTCGGCGACCAGGCCGGCCAGCACCAACCCGGCCCCCGCCCGGATGTCCGACGACCACACCGGCGCGCTGGACAGCTGGGGAAGGCCCCGCACCACCGCGTGATGGCCGTCGGTCCTGGCGTCGGCGCCCAGCCGGATCATCTCCTCGACAAACCGGAACCGGGCCTCGAACACGTTCTCGGTGATCATCGACGTTCCATCGGCGATGGACGCCAGCCCGATCGCCATCGGCTGCAGGTCGGTCGGGAAACCGGGGAAAGGCAGCGTGGCGACGTTGACCGCCTTGGGCCGCTCGTACTGGACGACACGGAAGCCGTCGTCGTTCTGCGTCACGGTGGCGCCGGCGTCATAGAGCTTGTGCAGGACCAGTTGGAGGTGCTGGGGATCGACCCCCGTCACCGAGATGTCCCCCCGGGTCATCGCCGCGGCGATCCCCCACGTGGCGGCGACGATGCGGTCCCCGATGACCCGATGCTCGGTGGGATGGAGTCTCTCCACACCGGTGATCGTCATCGTCGAGGAGCCGGCACCCTCGATCTGGGCGCCCATCTGGTTCAGCATCGTGCACAGATCGACGACGTCGGGCTCACGGGCGGCGTTGTGGATGGTCGTCACGCCTTCAGCCACCACCGCGGCCATCAGGATGTTCTCCGTTGCACCGACCGACGGGAATTCGAGCTGAATCTCCGCGCCGCGCAAATGATCTGCTTCGGCGACCACGCAGCCGTGCTCGATGTTGCACCGGGCGCCAAGCTGGCGCAGACCGGCCTGATGCATGTCCAACGGCCGCGACCCGATGGCGTCGCCCCCCGGCAGCGCGACCTTGGCGCGCTTGCAACGGCCGACCAGCGGCCCCAGCACGCACACCGACGCCCGGAACTGACGAACCGCAGCGAAATCCGCGTCGTACTTGGGCTCGTCGGGCGAGGTGATCCGTACGGTTGACCCGTCCAACTCCACGTTGGCACCCAGTCCCCGCAGGACCTCGGCCATCAGCGGCACGTCGAGAATGTCCGGACAGTTTGTGATCGTGCTGGTGCCTTCGGCCAATAGCGTCGCCGCCATCAGCTTCAGCACACTGTTCTTGGCTCCCCCGACAGCAACTTTGCCTGACAACCGGTTGCCGCCGGTGACCACGAAACGCTCGCTCACGCGGGTCAGTGTAAACAGCGGAATGGGCCAATGTCAGTCTGCCCGGTACGGTTTGACCATGGCAGTACATCTGACCCGCATCTACACCCGCACCGGTGACGACGGGACCACCGGATTGAGCGACTTCAGCAGGGTTTCCAAGAACGACGCACGACTCGCGGCGTATGCCGACTGCGATGAGACGAACGCCGCCGTCGGCGTGGCGGTCGCCCTGGGAAACCCGGGCCAGCAAATGCTGAACGTGCTGCGGCAGATTCAGAATGACCTGTTCGATGCCGGTGCGGACCTGTCCACCCCCGTCGTCGAGAAACCCGAGCATCCGCCGCTGCGCATCACCCAGAGCTACATCGACCGGTTGGAGTCCTGGTGCGACGAATTCAACGAGCCACTGCCGGCGTTGAATTCCTTTGTGCTGCCGGGCGGTACGCCGCTGTCGGCCCTGCTGCACGTGGCACGAACGGTGGCCCGGCGCGCGGAACGCTCGGCGTGGCATGCGGTGGACGCCTACCCCGACAGCGTCAACGTGCTGCCGGCCAAGTACCTCAACCGGCTATCCGATCTGCTGTTCATTCTGTCCCGAGTCGCCAACCCCGACGGCGACGTGTTGTGGCAACCCGGCGGATGAGCGCTTGCACGAAGACCAACGGATCTAGTTCTGCTTCCGATCAAATCGTCCGGCGTCGCGCCCGCGGCGACGGCCGCGACTCCAGCCAGGATTGAAACGCGGTGAGTGCACCGCGATCGAGCGCCACCTCATAACCCCGTCGACGTTCCGGGCTGGTGTCGCGCAGCTCCAGGATCACGATGGCGTCGGTCATGATGTCGAACTCGTCGCCGCGGGGTGATCGCCGCGACACGATATCCAGGCCCCGACGGCTCAGGCGTCGGTCGGGCCACCATCGCAGACTGGACAGCCGGTAGAACTCGGCTTCGCCACCGCGATAACGCATTACACCGTGGCGCCAGCCGTGGCCACCGACGGCGGGGAAATCGCGCAGGATCGCCGCGGTCCCACCAACCTGCCGGAGCTTCCAGAGCCGGTAACAGAGAACGATGACAACAACCAGCAGCACACCGACCAGCGCGGCCATGATCAGCATGGGCGCGCTCATTGGTGGGCCTAGTCGATCTGACCCAGGGCGCGAAGCCTGGCGCGACCCTTAGCGGCAGTCTCTGGATCGTCGGACTCGGAATCCCGCTTGGCGGCGTCGGAGTTGATTTCGGACTCGAGTTCGGCTGACTCCGCCAGGATGATCACACCGTCGTCGGTCACCGACATGAAGCCGCCGTCGACGGCGATGCGCAGATCGTCTTCGCCTTCCCGTTCGACCCGCACCATGGCGTCATCGACGAGCTGCGCCACCAACGGGATGTGGTGCGGCAGGATCCCGATCTCGCCGGAGGTGGTCCGGGTGAACAAGAAAGTGGCCTTCCCGGACCAGATTTCACGCTCGACGGCGACGATATCGACGTCCAACTCAGCCATGTCTACTCATCTTTGCCGTCGCCCTTGCCGTCGCCCTTGTCGTCGCCCTCGTCGTCGGCATCGTCCTTCGCGGCGTCGTCGTCCTTCGCGGCGTCGTCGTCGGACGCCGGAGCGCCGTCGCCTTCGCTGTCGTCCATCTTGGCGCCGAGGCTTTCGGCCTTCCTCTGCAGATCTTCCAGACCGCCGATCAGGAAGAACGCCTGCTCGGGCAGATGGTCGAACTCGCCCTTGGTCAGGTTGTCGAACGCCTCGATCGTTTCCTTCAGCGGCACCGTCGAACCCGGCTGGCCGGTGAACTGCTCGGCCGCCATCATGTTCTGCGACAGGAAGCGCTCGATGCGACGGGCCCGCTGCACCAGCTGCTTGTCTTCCTCGGACAGTTCGTCAATGCCCAGAATGGCAATGATGTCCTGAAGGTCCTTGTAGCGCTGCAGGATTCGGATGACTTCCTGTGCAACGCGGTAGTGCTCGTCGCCGACAATGCTGGGGTCCAGGATCGTCGAGCTGGATGCCAACGGGTCCACCGCCGGGAAGATGCCTTTGGAGAACACGGCGCGGCTGAGCTCGGTGGTGGCATCGAGGTGAGCGAACGTCGTCGCCGGCGCCGGGTCGGTGTAGTCGTCGGCAGGCACGTACACCGCTTGCATCGATGTGATCGACCGGCCACGGGTCGACGTGATGCGCTCCTGCAGCTCACCCATCTCGTCGGCAAGCGTGGGCTGGTAGCCCACCGCCGACGGCATGCGGCCCAGCAGCGTGGACACCTCGGAACCGGCCTGCGTGAATCGGAAGATGTTGTCGATGAACAGCAGCACGTCCTGCTCCTGTTCGTCGCGGAAGTACTCCGCCATCGTCAGACCCGACAACCCGACCCGCATACGGGTGCCGGGCGGCTCGTCCATCTGCCCGAACACCAGGGCGGTGTCCTTGAGCACATCGGCCTCCGCAAGCTCGACCCACAGGTCGTTGCCCTCACGGGTGCGCTCACCGACGCCGGCGAACACCGACGTGCCGCCGAAGTTACGTGCGATGCGGTTGATCATCTCCTGGATCAGCACCGTCTTGCCCACGCCGGCGCCGCCGAACAGCGCGATCTTGCCGCCGCGGACATACGGGGTCAGCAGGTCGACGACCTTGAGGCCCGTTTCCAGCATTTCGGTGCGCGGTTCCAGCTGGTCGAATGCCGGCGGCTTGCGGTGGATTGACCAGTGTTCGAAGTCTTTCCCGTAACCCGGATCGTCGAGGCAGTCGCCGAGGGCGTTGAACACATGCCCCTTGACGCCGTCGCCGACCGGCACCGAAATCGAGTCGCCGGTGTCGACGACCTCGACGCCACGCACCAGGCCGTCGGTTGGCTGCATCGAGATACACCGCACCAGGTTGTCGCCCAGGTGCTGCGCGACCTCCAGGGTCAGCGTCTTGGACAGCTCCTGGAAGTTGATGTCGGCGTGCAGAGCGTTGAACAGTCCCGGCACCGAGTCGCGCGGGAACTCGACGTCGACGACGGGACCGGTGACGCGCACCACCCGGCCGTTGGTGTCCTTGCCGGACTTGCGTGTTTCGCGTTCGGCGGTGGTAGCAGTCATATCTCGTTTCGCTTCCTACGGGGCTTATCGGGCGTCGGCCAACGCGTTTGCGCCGCCGACGATTTCGCTGATTTCCTGGGTGATCTGGGCCTGCCGCTCCCGGTTGGCCTCGAGCGTGAGCGCCTTGATGAGATCATCGGCGTTGTCGGTCGCCGACTTCATCGCTCGCCTTCGTGACGCCGACTCCGACGCCGCGGCCTCGAGCAGTGCGGCGTAGATACGGGTCGAGACGTAGCGCGGCAACAGTGACGAGAACAGCGTCTCCGCGTCTGGTTCGAACTCGAACAGCGTCTGCGGCCCGGTGTCTTCCTCGACGTACTCCACCACCATCGGAGCGATCCGGCGGGCCTCGGCGGTCTGCGACAACATCGACTTGAACTCGGTGAACACCAGATGCAGCTCGTCGACACCGAGAATGCCGTCGGGGCCGGGATCATCGCCCTCGTCGTCGGCGCCGGCCAGGAATGCCTCCACCAGCGTCGAGGCGATGTCGGTGGCGTGCTCGTAGGCGGGCTTCTCGGAGAACCCGGTCCACGACTCGGTCACCTTCCAGTTCCGAAACGAGTAGTAGTTGAGCGCTTTTCGCCCGACGACATACAGGATCGGCGTCTTACCTTCGCCCCGCAGCAGTGAGAACAGCTCCTCGGAGCGCCGCAACACGTTGGTGTTGTAGGCGCCGCACAGGCCGCGATCGGATGACACCACCAGCACGGCGGCGCGTTTGGGTTCGTCGCGCTCGACGAGCAGCGGATGGTCCAGCGCCGACTCGTTGGCCAGATTGGTGAGCATGGTCGTGATCTCTTCGGCGTACGGCCGTGCCGCCTCGACCCGGGCCTGCGCCTTGGCAATGCGCGACGTCGCGATCAGCTCCTGGGCCTTGGTGATCTTCTTGATCGACCCGGCGGAGCGAATCCGTCCGCGCAACTCACGCAGTGTGGCAGCCATTGGTTGGGGCCCTACTTCTTCTTCGGTGGGGGCTTGCGGACCTTCACCGATTCCTTCTCGACGTCTTCATCAGACATCGCGTCGACGTGCTCGTCGGGAACGACCGAACTGCCGTCGGTGGTTGCGAAGCCCTTCTTGAACTGGTCGATCACCTCGGTCAGCTTGTCGCTGAGCTCATCGGGGAGCGTCTTGCTGTCCCGGATCTCTTTGAGGATCTGCTCGTGGGAGGCCCGGATGTGGTCGAGCAGTTCGGCCTCGAACTTGCCGACGTCCTCAACCGGGACGGAGTCGAGGTGGCCACCCGTGCCCAGGAATATCGCCACCACCTGCTCCTCGACCGGCATCGGCCGGTTTTGCGGTTGCTTGAGCAGCTCGACCAGGCGCGCGCCGCGTTCCAGCTGCGCCTTCGATGTCGGGTCGAGGTCGGAGGCGAACGCCGCGAAGGACTCCAGTTCGCGGTATTGCGACAGATCGAGCCGCAGCGATCCGGCCACTTCCTTCATGGCTTTGATCTGGGCGGCGCCGCCGACGCGGGACACCGAGACACCGACGTTGATGGCCGGACGCACGCCCTGGTTGAACAGGTCGGTCTCCAGGAAGCACTGACCATCGGTGATCGAGATGACGTTGGTCGGGATGTAGGCCGAGATGTCGTTGGCCTTGGTCTCGATGATCGGCAGGCCGGTCAGCGAGCCGCCGCCGAGTTCGTCGGACAGCTTCGCGCACCGTTCCAGCAGCCGCGAGTGCAGGTAGAACACGTCGCCGGGATAGGCCTCGCGGCCCGGCGGCCGGCGCAGCAGCAGCGAGATGGCGCGGTAGGCCTCGGCCTGCTTGCTGAGATCGTCGAAGACGATCAGCACATGCTTGCCTTCATACATCCAGTGCTGCGCGATCGCCGAGCCGGTGTAGGGCGCAAGCCATTTGAAGCCGGCGGAGTCTGAAGCGGGGGCAGCGACGATCGTGGTGTAATCCATCGCACCGCCCTCGTCCAGGGTTTGCCGCACGCTGGCGATGGTGGTGCCCTTCTGGCCGATGGCCACGTAGACGCAGCGCACCTGCAGCTTTTCGTCGCCGGATTCCCAGTTCTGGCGTTGGTTGAGGATGGTGTCGACGCATACCGCGGTCTTGCCGGTCTTGCGGTCACCGATGATCAGCTGCCGCTGGCCGCGCCCGATCGGTGTCATCGAGTCGATGGCCTTGATGCCGGTCTGCAGCGGTTCCTTGACGCCTTGGCGCTGCACCACCGACGGCGCCTGAATCTCCAGCGGGCGACGGGTTTCGGCGTCGATGTCGCCGCGGCCGTCGATCGGTTGTCCGAGCGGGTTGACCACCCGGCCGAGGAAGGCGTCGCCGACGGGTACCGACAGAACCGAGCCGGTGCGCTTGACCTGTTGGCCCTCTTCGATGGTCTCGAAGTCACCCAGGATCACCGCGCCGATGTCGTGCTCGTCGAGGTTGAGCGCGACACCGAGCACGCCGCCGGGAAACTCCAGCAACTCCTGCGTCATCACCGAGGGCAGTCCCTCGACGTGTGCAATGCCGTCGCCGGCATCGATGACGGTGCCGATCTCCTCGCGCGCGGTGTCGGCCTCGAAGCTGGCGACATACTCTTCGATCGCACCCTGGATCTCCTCGGGTGAGATGGTCAACTCTGCCATGGCTTTTCGTCTTCCTAGTTCGTGTTGGAGGTCTGATATTCCGGGTCAGTCAGGCAAATGGGTTTCCGCCGCGGCCAGCTTTGACGCCAGCGAGCCATCGATCACCTCGTCGCCGACGGCGATCGTCAGGCCGCCCACCAGCGCCGGGTCGACGTCGAGCTGGAGCGAGACCGGGTGACCGTAGATGCGAGTGAGCAACTGGGTGAGCCGGTTCTGTTGAGCGTCACTGAGATCAGTGGCGGCACGGACGTGTGCGACCACCTCGCCGCGCCGCGACACCGCGAGTTCGGCCAAGTCGCGGACGACCTCGTCGGCCCGCTCGCCGTGCAGCAGCTCGACCGTCTGGCGCAACAGGTCGGCCGCGTTCCGGTTCGCCCTGCCGCGAAGCACGCTGTTGAGCAGGCTGATTCGGCCATCCAGTGGAGCGGTGTACTCGCTGAGTAGCGTGATCAGCCGCGGCTCCGAGTCGAGTATGCGGCTAAAGCGAAACAGCTGGTCTTCGAGGTCCTCGACCTGGTCCTCGCGTTCGGCACGGACCAACACTGCCAGGCGCGCCACGTGTTTGACGCCCAGGATCAAATCGGAGCTGGACGACCAGCGCTGCGACACAGCAGTCTTGAGAACGTCGAGTGCAGGATCGGCGACTTTGCCGGATAGCAGACTCTCGACGAGGCGCACCTTGGGGGCGGAATCGCTGGACGGATCGGCCAGGTGTCTGGCCAGCACGGTCTCCCGGTGCAACAGGGTGGCCACCGATGCGAGCTGATCGGCCAGCCGGGTCAGATCGGCGACGTCGAGGTCCCCAATGACCCGGTCGAACTGTTGAACCACACGAGCCACTGACTCACGGCTGGCGGCACGGAGTTTCGCGCTGACCGGGTCTTCGAAGACGGCTTTCGCCGGTGCCATCTCGTCCAGCTCGCCAAGAAATCGGTCCACCGTCGCGGCCTGTTCGGACGGATCGGAGACGTAGTCGCGGACCAAATCGCCTGCGCGACGGACCGACTCGGTGCCCAGGGTCTGCCGCAGCTCGCGGACGAGCTGCTGACGCAGTAGCCGAACCTGTTGTGCGCCCTGAACCTTGATGCGCTCGAGTTCGGCGTCGGCCTGGGCGCGGAGCTGCTCGCCGATCTTCTCGGCATCTTGCCGCGCCTCCTCGATCACCCTCTCGGCCTCGGCCTTGGCTTCTTCCAGCGCCTTGGCGTGCTCGGCGTCGGCGTCGGCCACCTTCTGCTCCGCCTCGGCATGCTCGGCGAGCTGGGTGCGGACGGTCTCCTGCTGGTTCTTCATCATGTTACGAACCGGTGGCACAACGTATTTCCAAAGCAGGAAGACGATGACCGCAAAGCCGGCGAGCTGTCCGATGAACGTCGACATGCTGCTACCGTTCCCGTCCCATTGTCACCGGCACCGTGCGGGTGGTCACATCGACGCCCAGCACTCGGCCGGCCAGGCTCGCCGAGAGGGTCTCTACCGACGCCTGCAGTTCCGTCGTGACCTCCCGCGCCTGCGCGTTCAGCTCTTCCTGGGCCCGCTGCAATATCCCTGATACCTCCGCGCTGGCCCTGGCCCGCGCGTCTTCGACGATCTGGCGTCCGTCGGCACGCGCCGCCTCGCGGATGCCCGTCGCCTCGCGGCGCGCCTGCGCCATCACCCGCAGGTAGTCGGCCTCGGCGGCAGCTCGCAGTTCGGCTGCGCGCCGATTGTCCTCGGTGGTCTTAGTGACCATCGCCGCGCGCTCGCGCAGCACCTTACTGATCGGCGGGACAACCCATTTGCCGATCACGCCGAGCACGATCAGGAAGATGATCAGCACGGCGAAGAAGGTGCCGTTGGGGATGAGGAAGTTGCTGGTGCCACCTCCCTCTGCCGCCAGGACGGTAACGCTTGCGTCGATCATCGCAGTGAACTAACCCGCCGAAATAGGGGTGGCGAACACGAACAGCGCCATGAACGCCAGGTTGATGAAGTACGCCGCCTCGACCAGACCGACAGTGATGAAGAACGGAGTGAACAGTCGGCCCTGCGCCTCCGGCTGGCGCGCGATTCCGTGAATCAGTGCGTTACCCGCGATGCCGTCACCGACGCCGGCGCCGATTGCGCCGCCAGCCATGATCAGTCCACCGCCGATGAGTGCGCCGGCAGCGATAGTGGGATCCATTCCTTATCCTCCTTGATAACTGGTAGGCCGTCCTACCAGGCTTTGCGGCAAGTACTGGTGCACTAGTGGTGCTCCTCTTCCAGCTCCATCGACTGGCTGAAGTACAAGATCGTCAGCAGCGCGAAGATGAACGCCTGGATCGCGCCGACGAACAAGTCGAAGCTCTTCCAGATCGCGTTGGGCGCCCACATGATCCACGGCGGGAACAGCGCGATCAGCGCGACCAGGATGCCGCCGGCGAAGATGTTGCCAAAAAGTCGGAGTGACAACGAGATCGGCTTGGCGATCTCCTCGACCAGGTTGATCGGCGCAAGGAATGCGACGTGTCCCTTCAGCACCTTCACCGGGTGCCCGACGATGCCGCGGCGCCAGAAGCCGGCCAGGTGGTAGCAGACGAACACGAACAACGCGAGCGCCAGCACGAAGTTGATATCGGCGGCCGCCGGTTTGAGCAGCTCGTGGGTGGCGCCGGTCGAGTCGGCGTACTGAACCGGCAGCACGGCAAGCCAGTTCGCAACCAGGATGAACACGAACAGCGTCACCGCAAGCGGCAGCACGAAGGGCGCAATCCGCATGCCGATCGCGGTTTCGATCTGGTTGCGCAGCTGAACCGTGATCGTTTCCCAGAACAGCTGCACGCCATTCGGGACCCCAGTCGATGTGACCTTGGCGCGCAGGAAGAATGCCAGTCCGATCACGATCACCGCCGCGATCGCGGTCGACAACACCGTGTCGGTGTTGACGGTGAGCCCGAACCAGTGTGCCTCGGTGTGATGGCCGACCTCGATGGCGGCTTCGGCGAGGATTGTCTCGGTCATTGCTTCCTGGCCTCCCCTTCGAGTCCGCCTGTGCTTGCCGGACTACCGGCCCGCAGTTTCTTCATCACCGGCAGTGCCGTCGAAATCACCAGCACCACTTGGAACAGGGCCATGCCGAACACCACGCCGAGGCCCTGGGGCCGGAAGATGTACGCGATCGTCAGTCCGATCACCGTCATCATCAGGAGTCGGGTGGCAGAGTTGAGCGCCATGTTCCGCTTCAGCGGGTGGTCCTGCGCGGTGATGGACTCCACCGACCGCTGCACCAACAGTGCGTTGAGCAAACCAAGCGCGAGCCCGATGCCGAAGAAAACGCCGACCATGACGTGACCGAGCAGTCCGGCCGCCAGAGTTGCTAGCCCGGCAAGCGCGACACAGATTGCGAGCAGGCGCAGAGGCCGGAAAGCCACGGACGGAAACACCAACGGCGCGCCTTGCGCTGGCGTCGTCACGGCGTCACCTCAATCCCGCGGTCACGAGGAGCTGCTGAATGATCCCAAAGTTTCTGTGCGTGGCCCGCCGAGCGTATCGGACGGCGCGGGGCGCGCTGGAATCACCCAAGGGGCAGCTCCCTTTGTCGGTCTAAATCGGCGCCGACGGCGGTCAGCCGTCGATGCCGGTGGCCGGCAACCCGCGAGGTTTCTTCGGGTTCTAGCTGCACCGTACCACATGGTTAGAGGCATAAACGGGGTACTACTACTTTTCGTCGTACAGACCCTCGTAGTCCTCTTCCCGACTACGCAACGGCGGGACCAAGGTGACCACGATCGCGACCAGAATTGCGGCCAACATGACCCCGCCGGTGTAGCGGGGGTCGAAGAAAATCGTGCTTGCGGCACCCAGCGCGACGATGCCCACCCACAGGTAGATCAGCAGCACCACCCGCCGGTGCGAATGGCCGATCTGCAACAGCCGGTGGTGCAGATGCATCTTGTCGGGGCTGAACGGGCTGCGACCGGCACGGGTGCGCCGGACGATAGCCAGCAACATGTCGAGCGCGGGCACGAACATCACGGCGACCACCAACAGGAACGGTGACAGCAGCGCAAAGACATCGCGGGCGCCGTAGGCGGTCTGCGAGATCGGGCCGGCCGCAGTGGTGGAGGCCGCCCCCAGCATGAGGCCGATCAGCATCGACCCGGAGTCGCCCATGAAGACCCGGGCGCGGTGGAAGTTGTGTGGCAGGAAACCCAGACACGCGCCGGCGAGTACCACCGAGATCACCGCGGGCGGGTAGAACAACACATCGCCACCGTGGTCGCGCAGCAGCCCGATGGAAAAGATCGTGATGGCCAGCGCGGTGATCAGACCCAGTCCGGCGGCCAGGCCGTCGAGACCGTCGACGAAGTTCATCGCGTTGACGATCGCGACCGTCAGCGCCAGCGTCAGCAGGATCGATGACACCTGGTCGAGCACGATGGTGCCGACGCCGCCGATCGGGATGTACAGCACGCTCCACGCCACGCCCATCGTCACCAGCACGCTGGCGGCGGTGATCTGGCCGGCGAACTTCGTCAGCGCGTCCAGGCCCCATTTGTCGTCGATCAGGCCGATCGCCATAATGAGCCCGCCGGCGACGACCACGGCGGGCATCCCCGAGGAGTAGACGAAGCCCCGGGTGAGCGCGGGCAGCTGGGACGCCAGCAGGACGGCCGCCACCACCCCGACATACATGGCCAGCCCGCCCATCCGCGGGGTTGGCTGCAGATGAACGTCGCGTTCGCGCGGATAGGCCACCGCGCCGAGCCTGGTGGCCAGTACGCGCACCCACCCCGTCGCGAAGTAGGTGATGATCGCCGCGGTGAGGCCGACCAGGGCCAACTCACGCAGTGGGACACCAGCGCCGCGATCCGACAACGCCAGCAGGCTGTCCGCTGCGGTTACCACCGGTGAACCGTACTGCAACAACCTGAGCTCAATCCGTCAGCGTCGCCGGGTCCACCGCGAGAACCTTTGCGATCGCGTCGGCACTGACCGGACCCGTGCGCAGGATGCGGGGTGAAGCGCCGGTGAGGTCGACGATGGTGGAGGCCGCCTGCTGAGCTGACGGTCCGGCGTCGAGATAGACCTCGACCAGATCGCCGAGTTGGTGACGGGCCTCGTCAACGGTGACGGCCGCGTGCTGGCCGGAGATGTTGGCGCTCGACACCGCCATCGGCCCCACCTCGCGCAGCACCTCGAGCGCCACCGGGTGCAACGGCATGCGCAGCATGACGGTGCCCGCCGCGTCGCCGAGATCCCATTGCAGTGACGGCGCCTGCTGCACCACCAGGCTCAGCGCACCTGGCCAGAACGCGCGAATCAACTCGCGCGCGGCGTTGGGCACCGTGTAAACCAGGCCCTCGATGGTGTGCCACGACCCCACCAGCACTGGGACGGGCATGTCACGGCCCCTGCCCTTCGCAGACAGCAACGCCGCGACCGCGGTGTTGTCGAAGGCGTCGGCACCGATGCCGTAGACGGTGTCGGTAGGCAGCACGACGAGTCGGCCGCCTTTGACCGCGCCGATCGCCGAAGCGATTCCGGTCGCGCGCGTCTCGGCATCGGAGCAGTCGAACACCTCTGTCATGAGTTCAGCCTCGCCCCCGGCGTGTGGCGGTGACGAATCGGGGCCGGCCGGTCAGATCGCAATGCGGGGCCACGACATCGAACTGTCTTGTCGCCTCGAACAATTCGACGACGCGCGCCGACGTGGTGTCATCGTGCTCGACGGCACATCGGCCGCCGGCTCGCAGCCAGCGGGAGGCCAATGCGACGATCGGGCCAATGACGGCCATCCCGTCCGGCCCGCCGAACAGGGCGTGCGGTGGATCGTGTTCGGCCACTTCGGGTTCCAGCGTCGCGCCGTCGGGTATGTAGGGCGGGTTGGCGACGACGAGGTCGACCGCGCCATCGAGCTCGGGCAACAGCCCGGGCTGTGTGACGTCGGCGCGGATCAGGTCGACCGGCGTTCCGGCCACGTTGCGCCGAGCGTAATCGAGCGCATTCTCGGCGTCGTCAACGGCGATGATGCGGGCGCTGGGCCAGTGCTTCGACAGTGCGAGCGCAAGCGCCCCGGAGCCGCTGCACAGGTCGACGATGACCGGACGTTGCGACACTGGTTGCGCGAGCGCCCATTCCAGCATCGATTCGGTTTCCGGTCGCGGGATGAACACACCAGGGCCGACCTGCACGGTCACCGGACCGAACGCCGCGGCGCCGGTGAGATGTTGCAGCGGCACCCGCCGCAAGCGTGCGGCGATCAGGTCGTCATACCGATCGAGGAATTCGGGGTGCACGTCGGCGAAGGCCAGGCGTCCGCGGTCGGTACCGGCCGCGTGGGCGGCCAGGAGTTCGGCATCGGCGAGCGGCGATCCGACCCCCGCCTCGGCCAGCGCCACCGCGGCGGCGTCGATCACCTGGCGCAGACGAATCATGCCTGCTGCAACCGCGATTGCTTGTCGGCGGCGGCCAATGCGTCGAATAGCGGGTCGAGGTCGCCGTCGAGCACCTGGTCGAGGTTGTGCGCTTTGTAATTGATCCGGTGATCGGCGATCCGGTTCTCCGGAAAGTTATAGGTGCGGATGCGCTCGCTGCGGTCCACCGTGCGGATCTGGCTGGCCCGGTCGGCGGACGCGTTGGCCAGCGCCTGTTCTTCGGCCATCGACTGCAGCCGCGCGGCGAGCACTTGTAGCGCGCGCGTCTTGTTCTGCAGCTGCGATCGTTCGTTCTGGCAGGTGACAACGATCCCGGTGGGCAGGTGCGTGATGCGTACCGCCGAATCGGTGGTGTTGACGCCCTGACCGCCCTTGCCGGATGACCGGTACACGTCGATGCGCAGATCCGACTCGTCGATCTCCACCTGGCCGACCTCCTCCGGCTCGGGGTAGACGAGCACCCCGGCCGCCGAGGTGTGCACACGGCCCTGTGACTCGGTGACCGGGACCCGTTGGACGCGGTGCACTCCGCCTTCGAACTTCAGCCGCGACCAGACACCGTCGGCCGAATCGCCCTTGCCGGCGATCGACAGCGTCGCGTCCTTGTACCCGCCGAGATCGGAGGTCGTCTCGTCGAGCATCGTGACGGTCCAGCCGTGCCGCTCGGCGTACCGGATGTACATGCGAGCCAGGTCGGCGGCGAAGAGCGCCGATTCCTCGCCACCCTCGCCGGACTTCACCTCCAAGACGATGTCATCGGCGTCGTGCGGGTCGCGCGGCGCCAGCATGTCGGTCAACTGGGTGTCGAGTTCTTCGACGCGGGCCTCGAGTTCGGGCACCTCGGCGGCGAATGATTCGTCGTCGGCGGAAAATTCGCGCGCCGTTTCCAGGTCACCGCGCGCGGCTTCCAGTTTGTGGTGGATCGCCACGATCGGCGCCAACTGCGCGAACCTTCGCCCCACCTTGCGGGCCTTGACGGCGTCGGAGTGCAGGTTCGGGTCCGCAAGCTGACGTTCGAGGTCGGCATGCTCGGAGAGCACCGCATCAATCGCCGGTGCGGTATCCGTCACGTCGCCCTCCTTCCCCGAAACGCACTCCGTTCATTTCTTCGCTAAACGCGAAGCGACGCCCGGCCTGCGCTCGCGCGACAGATCGGGCGTCAGCAAGGTAGCTATTTGTCGTCGGTGCCTTTTTCAGCGGCCTTGCGCTTGCCGTAGCGCTTCTCGAACCGCGCGACGCGACCGCCGCTGTCGAGTATCTTCTGCTTGCCGGTATAGAACGGGTGGCACTGCGAGCAGACCTCGACGTGGATCTGTCCGCTTTTCTTGGTGCTGCGCGTGGTGAAGGTGTTTCCGCAGCCGCAGTGCACGGTGGTCTCGACGTAGTCAGGGTGAATACCCGATTTCATGGTGTCCTCTTCGTTCGAACAGGGGGTCTGGCAGTCAATTATGCCAGGTCAACCGCCAGCAGCCTAAACGCAACGGCGGCCACCCCTATTCCATCTGAGAGATCGAGCGTGGGGCCTATGGACCTTTTCTGGCATGTTTCCGTACCTAGCCCCCACGCTCGGCGTTGTGCAGACCGTCACCGGTAGCGGGTGTCGTCGCGCTTCCACAGCACTCCGCCCTGCGGCGTTGGGCCCTGGGCGACCAACTCTCGCTTGAGGATCTTGTTGGTCGCGGTCGTCGGTAGGTCATCGGCGATCCAGACGTAGCGTGGCCACGCCTTGGGTGACAGGTCGGGCTGGGCGGCGAGGAACTCCCCGAACGCGTCCGGCGACAGCTCGGCGCCTTCGCGCAGCACCACGGCCGCCATGATCTGATCGCCCACGGACTCGTCCGGGACCGGGTAGACCGCGACTCGGTTGATTACCGGCAGCCGTATCAACACGCGCTCGATCGGCGCGGCGGTGAGGTTCTCGCCGTCGACCCGCATCCAGTCGGCGGTGCGGCCGGCGAAGTAGATCCACCCGTCGGCGTCGCGGTAGGCCAGATCCCCCGACCAGTACATGCCGTGCCGCAACCGCTGATCGGTTGCCGCGTGGTCTTTGTAATAGCCGCGGAAGAGCCCGCCGCCGGTGGTGTTGACCAACTCACCGACGGCCGCCTCCTTGTTGAGCAGCTTGCCGCTCTGATCGAACACCGCCGGCGCGCACTCTTGGACCGTCTCCGGGTCGTAGATCGCCACCCCGGGGTAGCCCTTGCCGATGGACCCCGGCGGGCAGCCATCTTCGCGGGTGATGATGACCGCGTTCTCGGTGGACCCGAACCCGTCCCAGACGATGCAGTCGAGCCGCCGGCTGAACTCCGCGATGTCCCGGTCGCTGGCCTCGTTGCCGAATGCGACGCGCAGCGGGTTGTCGTGGTCGTCGGGCCGTTCCGGGGTGGCCAGGATGTAGGCCAGCGGCTTCCCGACATAGTTCATGAAGGTCACGCCGTGGCGGCGGACGTCATCCAGGAAGCGCGAGGCCGAGAACACCGTGGGCACCATCGCCGCGCCGGTGACCAGAGCGACGCCCCAGCCCGCGTAGATGCCGTTGGAATGGAACAGCGGCATGGACAGGTAGCAGACGTCGGATGCCGTAATCGAAAACCGTTCGGCCAGTGCGTTTCCCGCAAAGATCGGCATCATGTGCTGGACCTGCACCGCCTTCGGTTCGCCGCTGGTTCCCGAGGTGAAGATCATCACGAAGGTGTCATCCGGGCCGACCTCGCGGTGCGGTTTCAATTCCTTCGGATCGACAGTCAGTGCCGCCCATTCCGGGCTGGAGGTGTCGAGGATCCGGACGCCCGGCAGTTCGACACCGTCGAGCAGATACCGATGCGCGGCATCGGTGATCACCATCTGACAGTCCACCAACGCGATGTCGCGGGCCAGGCCGGCGCCGCGCCGGGTGTTGTTGATGCCGCACAGCACGTAGCCGCCCAGTGCGGCCGCGGCCAACGCGGTCAGCATTTCTGGGGTGTTGGCGAGTAGCACTCCGACGTGCAACGGCCGGCTCGCATCGGCGATGCCGATCAGCGCGGCGGCCTGAGCACGCGCCTCGGCGACGTGTTCGCGCCACGTCCAGCTCCGGTCCCCGTACTCCACCGCCACGGTGTCCTGATCGGCCCGCTCGCAAAGCACCTGCTGGAGTGTGTCCGCCATGCTCACCTCGGTCGCTCGTTACCAGTGAACAGATTTGCGAATCTGTCTACCATTCTCGGCCTGGCGGCGGATAGTATCCGCCTGCCACTTGACAGAATGCTCTGATCACGCCCGCCGGGGCGAACAAAACGACGAGGAGACCACCGGGTGACCAGCAGCACGGCCGCAAGGAGTGTCCGCGATCGCCTGATCGATGCGGCAGAAGTGTGTCTGCGCGCCAAGGGAATTCGGTCGACCACGGTTTCCGAGGTCGCCGAGGTGGCCCGGGTGTCCCGGGGCTGGCTGTACCGGCATTTCCCGGATAAGGCGTCGCTGCTGGGTGCGGCAATCGTCCGGCTCAACGAGGCCTACTGGTCAGAGGCGCACGCGATGCTCGAACGCGTGGAGGGCCTCGACCAGCAGATCGCCGCGGGCGTGGTGCACGGCCGGTCCGCATACGACGAGCCCGGCGCGCTGCTGATGAAGCTGCGGATGGAAGAGCCCGAGGAGTTCGCGGCGTGCGCCGGCGCCGGTGTACAGGGACTGGTGCCCGACCTGGCGGAGTTCTGGCGGCGCTATCTCGTCACCGCACGCGATCGCGGCGAGATAGCACCGGACGTCGACCTGACCGAAGCGTCGGAATGGGTGGCCCGCGTGCTGCTATCGCTGGCCACCGTGCCCGGCGACACGCTGGACCCGAGCGATCTCGGTGCGGTGCGTGCGCACGTCCGGCGCTACGTGATGCCCGGGCTACGGGCCGATCCGGCCTGGGCCCCCGCGCCAACTGGGGACTGATAATGCCGAACAGACGCACAAGCCCCCAACACGCCGAGCGTGCGGGGACTTCTGCGTCTTCTCGCGAGGTTAGTCGGCGTCGTCCATCGAGGCCGGGGCGGTCTTGGAGACCTGTACCAGGAACTCGTAGTTGTTCTTCGTTTTGCGCAGCTGGTTCATCAGCAGGTCGATGGCCTGGTGCGAGTCCAGACCCGACAGCACGCGGCGCAGCTTGTGCACGATGCCGAACTCCTCCTTGGACAGCAGCAGTTCGTCCTTACGGGTGCCGGACGGGTTGACGTCGACGGCCGGGAAGACGCGCCGCTCGGAGATCTTGCGATCGAGCTTGAGCTCGGCGTTACCGGTGCCCTTGAACTCCTCGAAGATCACCGTGTCACCGGTCGACCCGGTCTCGACCATGGCGGTCGCGACGATGGTCAGCGAGCCGCCTTCCTCGATGTTGCGGGCCGCGCCGAGGAACCGCTTGGGCGGATACAGCGCGGTGGAGTCCACACCACCGGACAGGATCCGGCCAGACGCAGGTGATGCGTTGTTGTACGCGCGGCCCAGCCGGGTGATCGAGTCGAGCAGCACGATCACGTCCTTGCCCTGCTCGACCAGGCGCTTGGCCCGCTCGATCGCCAGTTCGGCGGCCTGAGTGTGGTCGGACGGCGGACGGTCGAAGGTCGAGGCGATGACCTCACCCTTCACCGAGCGCTGCATGTCGGTGACCTCTTCGGGTCGTTCGTCGACGAGCACCACCATCAGGTGGCATTCCGGGTTGTTCTGGGTGACCCCGTTGGCGATGTCCTGCAGGATCGTGGTCTTGCCCGCCTTGGGCGGCGACACGATCAACGCACGCTGGCCCTTGCCGATCGGCATGATCAGGTCGATGACGCGGGTGGTGAGCCGCTCGGTCGTGGTCTCCAGGCGCAGCCGCTCGTTCGGGTACAGCGGGGTCAGTTTGGTGAAGTCCGGGCGCTTCTTGGCGTCCTCGACGGAACCCCCGTTAACGGTATCGAGGCGGACCAGCGGATTGAACTTCTGCCGCTGGTTGGGCTGCTCGCCGTCCTTCGGCACCCGCACCGCGCCGGTGATCGCGTCGCCGCGGCGCAGGCCGTTCTTGCGCACCATATTCATCGACACGTAGACGTCGTTGGGGCCGGCGAGGTAGCCAGATGTGCGGACGAACGCGTAGTTGTCCAGCACGTCGAGGATGCCGGCGACGGGCTGCACGACATCGTCCTCACGCAGTTCGGTGTCGCCGCCGTCGCCACCGGCACGGTCGCCGCGGCGCCTGCGGTCGCGGTCGCGGAACCGGCGGCCGCGCCGACCCTGACGGCCTTCGCCGTCGTCGTCGCTCCGGCCCTGCTGGTCACCGCCGCCCTGCTTGGTATCCGGCTTGGTGTCCTGCTGGTTCTTGCCCTTGCCCTTGCCCTGGCCGGTGTCGTCCTTGCCGTCCTGGTTGCGGTCCTGCTTGTTCCGCTCCGAGCCGCCGGAAGCGCCAGGCTCGCGGGAGGCGCCGCGACGCTCACGACGCTGCTGGCCCTGCTGCTCGCCGGCCTCGGACGTGGTGTCATCTTTGGTCGCGGTTTGGGTGCCGTTCTCGGCAGGCGTCGAACCGCCATCGCTGGAGTCCTCGCTCTTCGCGCCGGGCTTGATGTCGGGCTCACCCCGGCGCTCACGAATGGCGGCGATGAGTTCGCTCTTACGCATTCCCGAAGCGCCTTTGACGCCGACCTCATTGGCCAGCGCGCGCAGTTCGGGCAGAACCATGGTCGACAGCGAACTCGGCGAGGCATCCGTCGTTACGTCTGCCGTCGGTGTCGTATCTGCTGCCGTAGGTGTGGTGTCTGCGGCCGGCGCTGCGGTTGGCGCGTCAGCGGCCGCAGCAGGTGAGTCTTCTGATTTCACGGTGTCTGGCAGCTCAACGTTTTCGGCGTTTTCGGGGCTGCCACCAGCCGTGACGAGGTCCGTTTCAGTCACGGATTTCCTTTCCTTCCCCCGCTGATTTCGTCAAGCGGGGGTTCGTTGCACTCAGCCGAAAGGCTGACTGCGAAGCTGCCACCGTCGAATCTGCAACGGTGATGGCCGGGATTCGCGGCGATATGGCGAACCGTCATCCACGAGAAGAATTTGGTGGTCGTCCTAGTGTCGGCGCAGGCAAAGCCATGCGATTGCTGGACGACAGCGAGGATATCCCGGTTCGGTGCTGGAAAGCAAGAAACGCGGTGATTCGCGTGTGACTTGTGATGCGAACAAGTCAACTCCGAACGGCCACGCCTGACGTCCACCGCACTCCGTCACCGACGGAGATCTCGCTGACTGCGAACCCATTCGCGGCGCCGTACTCCAGAACTTCTGGGGGCAGATCCGGCCGTGACGTCAAGGCGATAATCGCAGGTCCAGCGCCGGAAAGCACCGCTGCAATGCCATAACGCCGCAGCAGGCGCAGGTATTCCGCGGATGCCGGCATGGCGGCGGCACGCTGCGGCTGGTGCAGGACATCCTCGGTTGCCTCGATCAGCAGATCGGGCCGCTCGGTCAACGCCACCACCAGCAGCGCCGCCCGGCTCACGTTGAACCGGGCGTCGGCGTGACTGACCGCCTCGGGCAGCAGCACCCGCGTCTCGGCCGTCAACGACTTCTGCTCGGGGATCGCCGGGAAGAGATGGATGTCGGGGTGCAGCCGCAGCGCCGCCGCCACATAACGCGGCCGGGCCCCGCCGCCTTCCGTCCACGACACCACCGCTCCCCCGAGCACCGCGGCCGAAGCGTTGTCCGGATGCCCCTCGAACTCCGAGGACAGCTGGATCAGCTGCGCTTCGGTCATCGGCGTCGAACCGGCTTGTCCGACAAGTCCGTTCACCGCGGCCAGCCCGCCGACCGCGGCAGCCGCAGACGAGCCGAGGCCGCGTGAATGCGGGATGTCGTTGCGGCAGCGGACATTCAGACCTGAGGCACGCATTCCGACGGCACGCAGCCCGTGCTCGATGGCCCGCACCACAAGGTGCGACGAATCCAGCGGCACCTGCCCGGCGCCTTCACCCTCGACCGCGACGGTAAGCCCGGATTCGGTTGTCTCGACGAATATTTCGTCATATAAGCTCAGCGCCAGACCGAGACTGTCGAACCCGGGGCCCAGGTTCGCACTGGACGCCGCGACAACACTGGTTGCCGTCAGCCCGGCCGGCAGAGTCTGGGTCACTGACAATCCACCCTGCTAGACCAGTCCCAGCTTGGCCACCACCGCGACCGGATCGACCGGAAGCGGAGTGACGGTCGGCATGTCTTTGAGCGCGGTGTCCGGGTCCTTCAGACCGTTACCGGTGACGGTGCACACCACCGTCGAGCCGCGCCGTATCCAGCCGTCCTCGACCGACTTGAGCAGCCCGGCGATGCTCGCCGCGGACGCCGGCTCGACGAACACGCCCTCGGCCGCTGCGACCAGGTGATACGCGGCGAGGATCTCCTCGTCGGTGGCCGCCAGGAAACGGCCCTTGGATTGCTGCTGGGCGTCGACCGCCGACGTCCACGACGCCGGCGAGCCGATGCGAATCGCGGTGGCGATGGTTTCGGGTTCCTTCACCGGTTCGCCAAGCACCAGCGGCGCCGCGCCGGCGGCCTGGGTGCCCAGCATCCGGGGCAGCCGGTCGGACAGCCCGTCGTGGTGATATTCGGTGTAACCCTTCCAGTATGCGGTGATGTTGCCGGCATTACCGACCGGCAAGGCATGCACGTCCGGAGCGGTGCCGAGCGCGTCGATGATCTCGAATGCCGCGGTCTTCTGGCCTTCAATGCGGTACGGGTTGACCGAGTTGACCAACGAGATGGTCGGGAAGTCCGCGGCCATCTTGCGGGCCAGTTCCAGGCAGTCGTCGAAATTGCCGTCGATCTGGATGATCTGGGCGCCGTGCATGACGGCCTGGGCCAGCTTGCCCATCGCGATCTTGCCCTGCGGGATCAGCACCGCGCAGGTGATGCCGGCGCGGGCGGCGTATGCGGCCGCCGACGCGGAGGTGTTGCCCGTCGACGCGCACAGCACGGCCTGCTGGCCGTGGGCCAGCGCTTCGGTGACGGCCACCGTCATGCCGCGGTCCTTGAACGAGCCGGTCGGATTCAGCCCCTCGACCTTCAGATGCACCGTGCAGCCGGTGCGCTCGGATAGCTGCTTGGCGTGGATCAGCGGGGTTCCGCCTTCGAGCAGCGTGATCGGTGTCCAGTCGTCTTCGACCGGCAGCCGGTCGCGGTAGGCAGCGATCAGGCCCCGCCACGGCTGGTGGACGGTCCCAGCGCGTGCCGTGCTCATTCGCTGGTTCCCTCCAGTCGAAGCACGCTGTTCACGTTTTGCACCACATCGAGGTCGGCCAGCGCGGCGACGGTGTCCGACAGCGCCGCGTCGGTGGCCTGGTGGGTGACCACCACGATCCGTGCGCCACACCGCTGGCCACCCTCGTCAACCATGCCCTCCTGACGGACCTCGGCGATACTGACCTCACGTTTGGCGAATTCGGCTGCCACAGCGGACAATACGCCGGGCCGGTCGGCGACGTTCATGCTGACGTAGTAGCGGGTGGGGATGAAGCCGATCGGTGCGATCGGCAGCTTGGCGTACTTGGATTCCCGCGGACCACGCCCGCCCTGCACCCGGTTGCGCGCTGCCATCACCAGATCTCCCATCACTGCCGAGGCGGTCGGCGTTCCCCCGGCGCCCTGACCGTAGAACATCAGCCGCCCGGCGGCCTCGGCCTCCACCACCACGGCGTTGAACGCCCCGTTGACAGCGGCCAGCGGATGCGTCAACGGCACCAGCGCGGGATACACCCGGGCCGAAATCCGTTGCTGACCTTCGTCGTTGGTGAGTCGCTCACAGATGGAGAGCAGCTTGATGGTGCATCCGAGCGCGCGAGCCGACGCGAAGTCGGCGGGCGTCACCTTGGTGATGCCCTCGCGGTAGACGTCGTCGGCGGTCACCCGGGTGTGGAACGCGATGGAGGCCAGAATCGCGGCCTTGGCCGCCGCGTCGTATCCCTCGACGTCGGCGGTCGGATCTGCCTCGGCGTAGCCCAGCGCGCTGGCGTCCGCCAAAGCATCGGCGTAGTCGGCGCCGGTGGAATCCATCTCCGAGAGGATGTAGTTGGTGGTGCCGTTGACGATGCCGGCCACCCTCAGCACGGTGTCACCGGCCAGCGACTGGGTGAGCGGGCGGATGACCGGGATGGCACCGGCCACCGCGGCCTCGAAGTACAGGTCGACATGGGCATGTTCGGCGGCCTGCGCCAATTCGCCGGTGGACTGGGCCATCAGGGCCTTGTTGGCGGTGACGACGGATTTACCCTGCTCCAGCGCGCCCAGGATCGCCTTGCGGGCCGGTTCGACAGGCCCCATCACCTCGACGACGACGTCGACGTCGTCGCGGGAGACCAGCTCGTCGATGTCGTTGGTGAGCATCTCGATCGGCACGCCACGGTCGGCGGCCACCCGTCGCACGGCAATGCCGCGAAGCACCAGCGGGGCGCCGATGCGGGCGGTCAGGTCGATTGCGCTGTCCTCGATGATGCGCACTACCTGGCTGCCGACATTGCCCAGCCCTAACACCGCGACGCCGATCGGCTTCTCGTCATTACTCACGGCTTACCTCACTTCCAAGCTCAGCAGGTCGTCGACCGTCTCCCGGCGCAGAATCAGGCGGGTCCGCCCATCGCGCACGGCCACCACCGCGGGGCGGCCGATCAGGTTGTAACGGCTCGACATGGAATAACAGTATGCGCCCGTGGCCGCGACGCCCAGCAGGTCACCCGGTTGCACGTCATCGGATACCCACGCATCGCGCACGACGATATCGCCACTCTCGCAATGCTTTCCGACGATGCGGCCCAGGGTCGCCGGTGCGTCGCTGGTGCGGGAGATCAATCGCACGTCGTACTCGGCGCCGTAGAGCGAGGTCCGGATGTTGTCGCTCATGCCACCGTCGACGCTGACGTAGCGTCGGTGTGCGCTGGGGCTGACTGCAACGTCTTTGACGGTGCCGACCCGATACAGGGTGATGGTGCCGGGACCGGCGATCGCGCGTCCAGGCTCGACCACCAACCTGGGTGTGGGAAGTCCGACCAACTCCGACTCGTTGCGCACGATGGCGCCGAGCTTGGCGGCGAGATCCTGCACCGGCGGCGGATCGTCTTGCGGCAGATACGAAATGCCAAGGCCCCCGCCGAGATCAACGGTGCCGATCTGCGCGGTCTTCTCAACGCCGAATTCCGCGACCACGTCGCGCAACAGGCCGATCACCCGATGGGCGGCGATCTCGAAGCCGGCGACGTCGAATATCTGCGAGCCGATATGGCTGTGTAGGCCGACCAAGCGCAGGTGGTCGGTGGCGAACACCCGGCGAACCGCGGCCATCGCGGCACCACCGGCCAGCGACAGCCCGAACTTCTGGTCCTCGTGCGCGGTAGAGATGAACTCATGGGTGTGCGCCTCGACACCGACCGTCACCCGCACCAGCACGTCTTGCACCACACCGGCGCCTCCCGCGATCTCGTCCAGCCTCTCGATCTCGGTCATCGAGTCCAGCACGATGTGGCCGACGCCGGATTTCACCGCGGCCGTCAGCTCTTCGACGGATTTGTTGTTGCCGTGCAGCGCGATTCGCTCGGCCGGAAAGCCGGCGTGCAGTGCAACAGCGAGCTCTCCCCCGCTGCATACGTCCAACGCCAGACCTTCCCCGTCAATCCAACGCGCCACCTCGGTGCACAGGAACGCCTTGGCGGCGTAGCGGATGTTCTGGCCGCCGCCGAATGCCGCGGCGATGTCGCGGCAGCGCGACCGGAAGTCGTCCTCGTCGATGACGAAGACCGGCGTGCCGAACTCGTCGGCGATGTCTGTCACCTTCACACCCGCGATCGAAACCACGCCGTCTTCGCCGCGAACCGTGTTGCGCGGCCACACGTTCGGGGCAAGCGCCAGCACCTCCTTCGGCGACTGCGGGCGCGGTGGAGCGCCGCCGTGGTGGATTTCCTCGGCGTGCCGGGGACCGGCGGGATGGGCGATCACATTCGCTCCGGAGCGGTGACACCAAGAATTCCCAGTCCGTTCTCGATGACTTGGCGGGTGGCCTGGCACAGCGCCAGACGCGCCGTGTGCAGTTCGTTGGGCTCTTCGTCGCCCTGCGGCAGCACGCGGCACGAGTCGTAGAACCGGTGATAGTCACCGGCCAGGTCCTCCAGATAGCGGGACACCCGGTGCGGTTCGCGCAACGACGCGGCGGACTTCAGCACGCGCGGGAACTCGCCGATGTTGCGGATCAGCGTGCCCTCCTTCTCGTGCGTGAGCAACTCGAGGTGGGAGGTGTCGGGGATGAGGCCGAGCGCGGCGGCATTGCGGGCCAACGCGGAGAGCCGGGCGTGCGCGTATTGCACGTAGTACACCGGGTTTTCGGCCGATGCCGACGACCACAGCGCGAGGTCGATGTCGATGGGGGTGTCGACGGACGACCGGATCAGGGAGTACCGGGCGGCGTCGACTCCGATCGCCTCGACCAGGTCGTCGAGCGTGATGACGGTGCCCGCGCGCTTGCTCATCCGGACCGGCTGCCCGTCGCGGACGAGGTTGACCATCTGTCCGATCAGCACCTCAACCGTGGCCGGATCTTCACCCAGGGCGGCGGCAATGGACTTGAGCCGGGCGATGTAGCCGTGGTGGTCGGCGCCGAGCATGTAGATGCACAGGTCGAACCCGCGCTCACGCTTGTCCAGGTAATACGCGATGTCCGCGGCGACATAGGCCGGGGCACCGCCGCTCTTGATGACGACGCGATCCTTGTCGTCACCGAAGTCGGTGGTGCGCAACCAGACTGCGCCATTCTTCTCATAGACACTGCCAGCTTCGCGAAGCTTCGCGATGGCCTGTTCGACCCGGCCGCTGGTATGCATCGAGTCTTCGTGCGTGTAGACGTCGAAGTCGGTGCCGAAGTCGTGCAGCGACTGCTTGATGTGGGTGAACATCAGGTCCACCCCGATCGAGCGGAACGTCTCGCGCATCTCGTCGTCGGGAAGGCCCAGCGCGTCGGGCTCCTTCGCGAGCACCTGCGCGGCGATGTCGGCGATGTAGTCGCCCGCGTAGCCGTCGTCGGGGGTCGGCTCGCCCTTCGCGCCGGCGATCAGCGAGTTGGTGAACCGGTCGATTTGGGCGCCATGGTCGTTGAAGTAGTACTCCCGCACCACCTCGGCGCCCTGCGTGGACAGCAGCCGTCCGAGCGCGTCGCCGACGGCGGCCCAGCGGGTGCCGCCGATGTGGATCGGGCCGGTCGGGTTGGCCGATACGAACTCCAGGTTGATCTTCTGGCCGCCGAGCGCGTCGGAGTGGCCATAGTCCTTGCCTGCGTCGATGACGTTGTTGACGATGACGCCCTGGGCCGAGGCCTCCAGCCGCAGGTTGACGAAGCCGGGCCCGGCCACGTCGGCCGATGCGATGCCGTCGGCCGCCGCGAGTGCCCCCGCCAGCCATCCGGCCAGCTCACGGGGGTTGACGCCGACCTTCTTGCCGAGCTGCAACGCCAGGTTGGTGGCGTAATCGCCGTGCTCGGGATTGCGCGGCCGCTCGACGGTGACGGTCGCCGGCAGCGCTGCGGCGTCGAGATCGTGCTCGGCCATCACCGCGGCGGCGGTGATCTTGAGCAGCTCGGCCAGGTCGGCGGGGGTCATGAGGGTCCATCCTATGGTCTGAGGTGGTCAGGCCCCGAATCCATTCCATTGGACTGACGATCGCCGCGATGAGTTAGTCTGTGCACGCCCAACGGCGCAGTCAGTTCAGCACGCGCCCCCGTAGCTCAGGGGATAGAGCGTCTGCCTCCGGAGCAGAAGGCCGCAGGTTCGAATCCTGTCGGGGGCACCATTGTCGGGGGCACCATTGTCGGGGGCACCATCCTGACCAGCAGTTTCACCGAATCACGCGGTCAGTGCAGGCCCGGGGACGGATTCGGTGTCACGAGGATGTCACAACTGCTCCCAAACTCTTCCCGGCGTCGATCAGCACGGTGTCTTGGG
>NZ_JBOGDB010000184.1:0-12921 GCF_050701515.1 Mycobacterium sp.
CCACCGCCAGATTCCACACATACCGCGCGTCCCGGCAATGCGCCAACAAAGCCTCCTCCTGCTCAGCGACGGGCAACAATCGAAACCGCGACATATCCGCAAACTAACCGCCACGACCGACACACCCCACGTGGCACGACAGCCACACACCGGGCATCGGCTTCCTCCCCGGACCGAAGCCCGGGATTTCCAACCGAAGGAGATCCCATGAGTTCGACGCAGCCTGCGGCATCCTCCGAGCGCATCGACACCTCGGTGACGTCAGGCGTGTCGGCCGACCATCCCGGCGTCAACGAATTGTTCGCGCTGCTGGCCTACGGCGAGGTTGCCGCCTTCTACCGGCTCACCGAAGAGGCGCGGATGGCACCCAATCTGCTCGGCCGGATCAACATGGCCAGCATGGCGGCCGCCGAGATGAGCCATTACGAAATGCTGTGCGATGCGTTGGAGCGCAGGGGCATCGACGTCGTCTCGGCGATCACGAAATATGCTCCGGCGCTGGAGAATTACCACCGGCTCACCACCCCCAGCACCTGGCTGGAGGCGCTGGTGAAGACCTACATCGGTGACGCGCTGGCCGCCGATTTCTATCTGGAGATCGCCGATGTGCTGCCCGATGAAGTCGCCGGCGTGGTGCGCGCGGTGCTGGCCGAAACGGGCCACTCGCAGTTCGTCGTGGCCGAGGTCCGCGCTGCGGTGACCGCCAGCCAGAAGCAGCGTCACCGGCTGGCGCTCTGGTCGCGGCGGTTGCTGGGTGAGGCCATCACCCAGGCGCAGTTCGTGCTGGCCGACCACGACGAGCTGGTCGACCTGGTGGTGGCGGGCGGCGAGGGGCTGGGCCAGCTGACCGATTTCTTCGACCGGCTTCAGCGCACCCACAGCACCCGCATGCAGGAGTTGGGGCTGGCCTGACGGCTCAGCGGGTGCAGGTCGCGATGAGCGAGTTGGTGTTCTGCGCGGCGAGGGTGTCGCCCGAAGCGTCGGTGATCGAGCAGTTGAGCTGACCGGCCACGCTGGTTGCGGTGACCGAGCTGAGCTCGACACCCGGATTCAGCACCACCGTTTTCGCCCACGGCAGCGCGACATTGACATCGGTCTGCAGCGCACCCTGGGCGTCGGTGTAGATGATCGTCACCAAGTCCAGCAGCTGGCGGTTCCCGGTGATCCGATAGGTGACCGTGCGCGGATCCACCGGGGGCGGCGCGGTCTCGGTCGGCGTCGGGCTGGGCGCGGCGGTGGGCGACACGGTGGTGACGGTCTCCGGCGGCAGCGTCGGCGTGGCGGGTGCCGGCGATCGGGTGGCGCTCGGCGAGGGTGGTGCGCTCGGTGTCGGCACCGCCGCTCTGCCGGTGGACGGCGAGACGGTCGCCGACGTGGTTCCGCTATCACCGCCGCTGAGGATCATGACGGTGCCGACCACCGCGGCGAACAGGATCGCGCCCGCGACGCCGGCTACCCAGAGCCAGCGCCGGTCGTCCGGCTCGTCCTGGTAGCCGGTGTAGCCGTCGTAGTCGCCGTAGTCATCGAAGTCCCCGAAGTCCTCGAGCTCGGCGTACTCGTCGTCAGCTTCCACAGAGCGGTCGTGCCGGTTGGCGATCGGTTCGGTCAGCCACGGCGAAGAAGGCCTGTTCATACGCTTTTCCCAGTCAGTGCGGTTAATGCCGGCCCTGATGCTATAGGTGTAGAAGTGACGGCTGAGGTCAACGATCGGGCGTGTTGGTCACGGTCCGGACTCGGTTCGGTGTGCACTAGCCTGCTGGGGTAACGCATACGAAGGGAAAGGGTCCAGCGTGGAGGTCAAGATCGGTGTCACGGACAGCCCGCGCGAGCTCAATTTCAACAGCGCGCAGACACCCAGCGAGGTGGAAAAGCTGGTCACCGAGGCGTTGACCAAGGACGCGGGCGTGCTGGCGTTGACCGACGAGAAGGGCCGGCGGTTCCTGGTGCAGTCCGCGAAGATCGCGTATGTCGAGATCGGTGCCGCCGACGTGCGGCGGGTGGGCTTCGGCGTCGGAGCGGAGCCGGCTAAGACCGGGTGAGCGGCACGTGGGACAGCCCGCCCCAGGCGAACTGCACGGTGCCTTCCACGGCGTCATCCTTCGAGATCGGCCGTTCGTTGTTCAGCCAATAGCGCGCGGAGTCGACGCTGATGGCCACCAGTCCGACCGCGATCATCCGCGCCCGGTGGGCTTCCAGCCCGGAGTCGCGGCTGATCAGGTCGAATACCGCGTCGGTACAGGATTCGGTGGCGACCTTCACCTGCGCCGCCACCTGCGGCTCGGTGACGTAGTCGTTCTCGAAGATCAGCCGGTAGCCCTGGCCGTCGTGCTCGATGAAATCGAAGAACGCCTGGACGGCGGCGCGCAGCCGCTGCCGGTTGTCGGTGGTGGTGCGCAGCGCCTGGCGCACACCGGAGACCAGATTGTCGACATGCCTGGCCAGCACCGCCAGGTACAGCTCAAGCTTCGACGAAAAGTGTTGGTACAGAACTGGTTTGCTGACACCAGCTCGATCGGCGATCTCGTCCATGCCCGCGGCGTGATAACCGCGGTCGACGAAAACCTCGCTGGCAGCGATGAGTAACTGTCCGCGGCGCTCATCGCGGGGCAGCCGACTGCCGCGCCGGTTCGCGGCGGACAGACTGTCGCCGTTGGCCGGTTTCGCGCCCGTCGCTTCGGTCGCGTTGGCGAGCTCGCTCATCACTTCCTCAATCTGGATTCGTTCGCAATGACACTACTACCAGTTGCTGGGGGTATGCGGCAGGACGGCGTCGCGGCAGGGCGGTGGCGCGCCGGAAACCCAAGCTCCGCGGTCTGTGCCATCCTGTTTCGGTGAGCTACCACCCGGAGCACCGTACGCGTGGCGGCGGGGGGCAGGGGGACGACCCGGGATTCAGCAGGGGTCGGGTACCCGTGCTGCGCGATGAGTGGCGCGAGCCGCTGCGCGCTGCGCGCGATCCGCTGGCGGTGGATCACGGACGGGTCAGGTCGAATCGGGCCGGTCGGCGCCGATGGCGCAAGCAGACCTGGTTGGGCCGTTTCGTCTCGACCTACGGCTGGCGCGCCTATGCGCTACCGGTGCTGGTCGCCCTGACCGTCCTGGTGGTGTATCAGACCGTCACCGGAACCAGTGCGCCCGGGCCCACCGAGCAGGAGGGGCCGGTGCAGGGACCGCCGAGCATCGGCGTCGCCAGCACGTCGATCATCGGCGCGCCGCCGAAGGGCCTGACCCAGTTCGAAGCCAATCTGCCGACCGGCATCCTGCCGGACGGCGGGCCGTATACCCAGACCGGCGCGAAGACCTGGCACATCGTTCCGGGCACCGAACCCCAGGTCGGCGAGGGCACCGCGAAGGTGTTCAGCTACACCGTCGAGGTCGAGGACGGCATCGACACCACGTCGTTCGGCGGTGATGCGGGCTTCGCGCGGATGGTCAGCCAGACGCTGGCCAATCCGAAGAGCTGGACCCACAATCCCCAGTTCGGGTTCACCCGCGTGGACGGTACTTCTGCCGGCCAGCCCGACTTCCGGATATCGCTGAGCACCCCGATGACCTCGCGGGAGGGCTGCGGCTACGAGATTCCCATCGAGACCTCCTGCTACAACCCGGTCTACGGGCCCGACCAACAGCCCCGGGTGATCCTCAACGAGGCCCGCTGGGTGCGCGGCGCGGTGCCGTTCCAGGGCGATGTCGGGTCCTACCGGCAATACCTGATAAATCACGAGGTGGGCCACGCCATCGGCTACCAGCGGCACGAGCCCTGCACCGAGAACGGCGACCTGGCGCCGGTGATGATGCAGCAGACGTTTTCCACCAACGACAACGACGCGGCGCGCTTCGACCCGGAGTGGGTGAAGCCGGACGGAAAGGCCTGCAACGCCAACCCCTGGCCGTATCCGATCCCATAGCAGCCGGGAAGCTCTCGGTGGTGATTGCCGTTGATCTGGGTAACTGCTGTGATGGTTAGTAACCCTGACTTCGAATCGAGGAGGGTATCGGTGTCGACACCGTTGCCGCCGCTGGTAGAGCCGGCGGCCGAGCTGACGCACGAGGAGGTCGCGCGTTACAGCCGCCACCTGATCATTCCCGACCTGGGCGTTGACGGTCAGAAACGACTCAAGAACGCTCGGGTGCTGGTGATCGGTGCCGGTGGGCTCGGCTCGCCGACCCTGCTCTACCTCGCCGCGGCCGGCGTGGGCACCATCGGGATCGTCGAGTTCGACGTCGTCGACGAATCCAATCTGCAGCGCCAGATCATTCACGGGCAATCCGACATCGGCCGGTCCAAGGCCGCAAGCGCGCGGGATTCCATCCGGGAGATCAACCCGCTGGTTCAGGTGCGGCTGCACGAGGTTCGGCTGGAACCGCACAACGCCGTCAACCTGTTCAAGCAATACGACCTGATCCTGGACGGGACCGACAACTTCGCCACCCGTTACCTGGTCAACGACGCCGCGGTGCTGGCCGGCAAGCCCTACGTCTGGGGCTCGATCTACCGGTTCGAGGGTCAGGTGTCGGTGTTCTGGGAGGACGCCCCGGGCGGCATCGGTCTGAACTACCGCGACCTCTACCCCGAGCCGCCACCACCCGGGATGGTGCCGTCCTGTGCCGAGGGCGGTGTGCTGGGAATCCTGTGCGCGTCGATCGCGTCGGTGATGGGCACCGAGGCCATCAAGCTGATCACCGGCATCGGTGAGCCGTTGCTGGGCCGTCTGATGGTCTATGACGCACTCGACATGACCTACCGCACGATCAAGATCCGCAAGGATCCGTCGACACCGAAGATCACCGAACTGATCGACTACGAGGAGTTCTGCGGCGTGGCGTCCGAGGCGGCCGCCGAGGCCGCGGCCGATTCCAGCATCACCCCTCGCGAACTGCGCGAACTGCTCGATTCAGACAGGAAGTTGGCATTGATCGACGTCCGCGAACCCGTCGAGTGGGACATCAACCGCATCGAGGGCGCCGAGCTGATCCCGAAATCCGCCTTCGAATCGGGTGAGGCGCTGGCCAAGCTGCAGGTCGACCGCACCCCGGTGCTGTACTGCAAAACGGGGGTGCGCTCCGCCGAGGTGTTGGCCATCGTGAAGAACGCCGGTTTCTCCGACGCGATGCATATCCAGGGCGGAATCGTGGCGTGGGCCAAGCAACTCGAGCCCGACATGGTCATGTACTGAGGTCCCGACACAGCTGGTCAGCGAAGCCTTTCTGGCCTGCGACGACGGTAGCCTGACGCTGTGATTACCGAACGGCCGCCGGAGCACGTGCTGGCGGCGTTCGGCGTGAGTGGCCTGCGTCCGGTGCAGCTCGGGTCCGGCTGGGAGGGCGGCTGGCGGTGCGGTGAAGTCGTGCTCTCGATGGTTGCCGACCACGCCCGAGCCGCATGGTCGGCGAAGGTACGGGAAACCCTTTTCGTCGACGGCGTCCGGCTGGGCCGACCGGTGCGGTCCACCGACGGGCGCTACGTGGTGGCGGGCTGGCGGGCCGACACGTTCGTCGCCGGTACCCCCGAACCCCGCCACGACGAGGTGGTCTCGGCCGCGGTGCGGCTGCACGAGGCGACCGCCAAACTCGAACGGCCCCGGTTCCTGACACAGCCGCCCGTCGCCCCGTGGGCCGACGTCGATGTCTTCATCGCCGCCGACCGGGCGGCGTGGGAGGAGCGGCCGCTGCACTCGCTGCCGCCCGGGGCGCGGGTGTCACCCGGCTCGGCGGACGGGCAGCGCTCGATCGACCTGATCAATCAGCTCGCCGGACTTCGCAGGCCGACGAAGAACCCCAACCAGCTGGTGCACGGCGATCTTTACGGCACAGTGCTTTTCGCAGGCACCGCTGCACCGGGAATCACCGACATCACACCGTATTGGCGACCGGCGTCCTGGGCGGCCGGTGTGGTGGTGGTCGACGCGCTGTCCTGGGGCGACGCCGACGATGGGCTCATCGAGCGGTGGGCTCCGCTGCCGGAATGGCCGCAGATGCTGTTGCGCGCATTGATATTTCGGCTTGCGGTACACGCGCTGCACCCGCGGTCTACCGCCGCGGCGTTTCCCGGCCTGGCCCGCACCGCTGCGCTGGTGCGGCTGGTGCTGTAGCTCCACATCCACCGCGACTTCTGCGGGAGGGTCGTGCGTTCGCGTGTTCAACGACCCTGGTGCAGAAATCGGCGTCTATAAACCGCCCACCGACTATTCGAAGTGGTACCGCACCTCGGGCAACGGCACCCGTCCGTCGAGGGCGAGTACTCCTTCGGCGCGCAACAGCTCCAGCTGACGGCTGGCCAGCTGCGGCGCGGGCCGGCCCGACGCGGTGATCACCCGGTGCCACGGCAGGTCCGACGAGTCCGTCCGCATGATCCAGCCGACGATGCGCGGGCTGGAAAGCCCTGCCGCGGCTGCGATGTCGCCGTAGGTCGACACCCGACCGGACGGGATCGACGCAACGAGAGCCCGTACCGTCTCGACCTGCTCGTCGGTGACCGCTGCCATGGCTAGGTCTGCCGGAGCCGCTCGCGGATCACCGCTGCGGTATCGGCCGGCTGCGCCTGGGCCACCATGTGACCGCAGTCGAAATCCACCAGAGAAAACCGTGGCCCCAGCCGTTCGCTCAGCGCCGCGATCAGTGCGTCACTGACATACGGCGGGTCGGTGCGGGTGGCGCGGACCAATGTCGTCCGTATTCCCTTGTGCGGCAACACGAAGTCGCGTGCCACTTCGCTCCAGTACGACATCATCGCCGGAATGCTGATCCGCCACCCGTAGCGGCCGTCGGGTAACTCGACCAGATGCTCGTCGAGTTCGGCGTCCAGCACGGCAGGATCCACATCGCCCCAGGAGCCCGATGCCTTCTCGTTGCGTGCCTCGTCTCGGTCGAGGTAGTACGGGGAGGCCAGCATGTCGTCGGCGATGTTCGCCATCCACGCGCCGTCCAGGCCGACGGCCGGATCGAGAAGCACCAGCGACGAGACCAGATCCGGTCGCGTCGCAGCAAGTTTCAGTGCGATCGCACCGCCGAACGAATGCCCGACCACCAGCACCGGGCGCTCGGCGTCGGCGGCCAGCAGTTGGGCCAGCGCGGCGACGTTGGCTTCCACGGTCCACGGCGCGGCCCAGGACGACCGGCCGTGGCCGAGCAGGTCGGGTGCGGCCACCGAGATGTCGGGCAGATGCCGCGCCGCCAGCGTCTGCCACCGCTGGCCGTGCCCGGTGAGGCCGTGGATCGCCAGTACCTGCGTCGGCTGGGCGGACCCGTAGCGGTGCACGTTGAGGATTTGGGCGTCGCTGGTCACGGCGTAGATGCTGCCAGTAGCGGATGTTCTGACTTGTCGGACCCCCGTGGTGTCATGCCGGTATGTCCGCACCGCAGACCGCCATTGCGCCGACCGCGTTGACCGAACCCGGTATTCGCGGTGTGGTGCGGGTGGTGGGCGGGCCGGGCACCGGCAAGACCACCGCGCTGATCGAGGCCGCCGCGGCACGCATCGCCGCCGGAGCGGATCCGGAATCCGTTCTGCTGCTGACGGGTTCCGCGCGGCTCGGGGGCGAGGCGCGTGCCGCGATCACCGCCGCCTTGCTCCAATCCGGTAGTCGCGCGGTCGCCCGCGAGCCGCTGGTGCGCACCGTGCACTCGTACGCGTTCGGCGTGCTGAGGCTGGCCGCGCAGCGCAACGGCGACCCGCCGCCGCGGCTGATCACCACCGCCGAGCAGGACGGCATCATCCGTGAACTGCTGGCCGGCGACCTCGAGGACGGCGACCGCGCCGCCGTGGCCTGGCCGCGCCAGCTACGGCCCGCGCTGGGCACCGCCGGGTTCGCCACCGAGCTGCGCGACCTGTTGGCCCGCTGCACCGAGCGCGGCGTCGACCCGGTTGCGCTGCAACGCATCGGCCGGCTTTCCGGCCGCCCGGAGTGGCTGGCCGCGGGCCAATTCGCTCAGCAGTACGAACAGATTATGCTGCTGCGGTCAGCGGTCGGGATGGCCGCACCGCAGGCCACCGTGCCCGCACTGGGCGCAGCCGAACTCGTCGGCGCCGCGTTGGAGGCGTTCGCGGTGGACAACGACCTGCTGGCCGGCGAGCGCGGCCGCATCAAGCTGCTGCTGGTCGACGACGCCCAGCACCTCGACCCGCAGGCCGCCCGGCTGGTGCGGGTACTGGCGGCAGGCGCAGAGCTGACCGTTATCGCCGGCGACCCGGACCAGGCGGTGTTCTCCTACCGCGGTGCCGATCCCGCATTGTTACGCGGAGACGATCCGGTGATCACACTTTCCCAATCGCACCGCTGCGCACCGGTGGTCGCGCGTGCCATCACCGCAATCGCGCGTCGGCTGCCCGGCGTCGGGCTCGCCCGCGAACTGCTGGGCACCGGTGAGCCCGGTGCGGTCGTGGCGCAACTCGCCGCGACGCCGCACGCCGAGTCGGCGCTGATCGCCGACGCGCTACGGCGCGCACACCTGGTCCACGGGGTGCCGTGGTCCCAAATGGCGGTGATCGTGCGCTCGGTGCGGCAGACCGGTGCGGCGCTGTCGCGGACCCTGACCGCCGCCGGTGTCCCGGTGGTGTTGCCGGCGTCCGGCGCACCGCTGGCCGAGCAGCCGGCGGTGCGGGCGATGCTGGCGGTGCTGGCCGCGGTGGCCGGCGGTCTGGACGGCGATCGCGCGCTGGCCTTGCTGACCGGGCCGATCGGCCGGGTCGATCCGGTGTCACTGCGTCAGCTGCGCCGGGCACTGCGCCGCGCCGACGGTAGCCGGCGCGACTTCGGTGAGCTGCTTGTCGACGCGCTCGACACCGAGACCGTCCGGGTGTCCGGTGGACTGGCCGGCCCGTTGCGGCGGGTACGCGCGGTGTTGGCGGCCGCGCGGCACAGCGATGCCGCTGGGGGCGATCCGCGGTACACCCTGTGGCAGGCCTGGCACCGGTCCGGCCTGCAGCGGCGCTGGCTGGCGGCCAGTGAGCGGGGCGGCACCCTCGGCGCGCTGGCCGATCGCGATCTCGACGCCGTAACCGCGCTGTTCGACGTCACCGAGCAGTACGTGTCACGTACCGCGGGGGCGTCGTTGCGCGGTCTCGTCGAGCACGTCACCAACTTGGGTCCGCCCGCGTCGGCCGGTGACTCGCCGCAGGCGCCCGACGGCGTAGCCGTGCTGAGCGCACACGCGGCATTGGGCCGGGAATGGGACATGGTCGTCATCGCCGGATTGCAGGAAGGGCTGTGGCCCAACACGATTCCGCGCGGCGGTGTGCTCGGCACCCAGCATCTCGTCGACGTCCTCGACGGTGTCACCGCCCCGGGCGTCTCCAGTCGGGCGCCGCTGCTCGCCGAAGAACGCAGGCTGCTGATCGCCGCCATGGGTCGCGCCCGCAGCCGGCTGCTGGTGACGGCGGTCGACAGCGATTGCGGCGACGATTCCATGTTGCCGTCGCCGTTTTACGACGAACTCGCTGCGACCTCGACCGAGACCGACTCCGAAACCGCCGGGCCGGTCCACGCGCCGCGGGTGCTGGCCCCGGCCCCACTGGTCGGCCGGCTGCGTGCGGTGGTGTGTGCGCCGGACGGGGTGATCGAAGACGCGGCACGTGCCTGTGCCGCAGCGCAATTGGCACGGCTGGCCGCAGCCGGGATTCCGGGCGCCGACCCCGCACAGTGGTATGGCATGACCCCGCCGAGCACCGACGAGCCGATTTGGTCGGGCGATGACCACGTGGTGACGCTGTCGCCGTCGACGCTGCAGACGCTGGCCGACTGCCCGCTGCGCTGGCTGCTCGAGCGGCACGGCGGCACCGACGGCCGCGATGTGCGGTCGGCGATCGGTTCACTGGTGCACGCCCTGGTTGCCGACCAGACCAAGAACGAGGAGCAGATGCTGGCCGAGCTCGAAAGGGTATGGGAGAAATTGCCTTTCGATTCGGGCTGGTACGCCGCCAACGAGCTGGCGCGGCACCGCGCGATGTTGTCGGCGTTCGCAAAGTGGCGCGCCCAAACCCGCCACCAGCTGACCGAGGTCGGCACGGAGGTCGACGTCGACGGCTTGGTCGAGTGGAACGACGCCGGGGTCCGGGTGCGCGGTCGCCTCGACCGGCTCGAGCGCGACGGTGCCGGCCGCCTGGTTGTGGTGGACGTCAAGACCGGCAAGAGCCCGGTCAGCAAGGACGACGCGCAACGCCACGCCCAGCTTGCGATGTATCAGTTGGCGATCGCCGAAGGGCTGGTACCCCAGGGAAATACGCCCGGCGGTGGCCGGCTGGTGTATCTGGGCAGGACCGGCGCGGCCGGTGCGGTGGAGCGCGAGCAGGACGCGCTGACGCCGGACGCCCGCCGCGACTGGCAGGGCGTGCTACAGCGGGCGGCGGCGGCGACCCAGGGGCCGCAGTTTCTCGCCCGCATCAACGACGGCTGCGCGCACTGCCCGGTGCGGCAGAGCTGCCCGGCCCAGGCCGCGATCGGCGGAACGGGGCGGTCATGACACCGCGCTACGGTCCCGCCGAACTGGCTTCCGCCCTGGGCCTGTTCGCTCCCACCGACGAGCAGGCCGCTGTGATCGCCGCGCCGCCCGGTCCGCTGGTGGTGATCGCCGGTGCCGGGGCGGGCAAAACCGAGACGATGGCCGCCCGGGTGGTGTGGCTGGTCGCCAACGGCTACGCCCAGCCGGGCGAGGTGCTCGGGCTGACGTTCACCCGCAAGGCGGCGGGACAGCTGCTGCGCCGGGTCCGCACCCGGCTGGCCCGGTTGGCGGGCGCCGGCCTGGTACCCGGCGACTTGGACGCGGCGGACGATCCGGCCACAGTGGGCACCTATCATGCGTTCGCCGGAGCGCTGCTGCGCGAGCACGGCCTGCTGCTCCCGGTGGAGCCCGACGCCCGGCTGCTGAGCGAAACCGAACTGTGGCAGTTGGCGTTTCGCGTCGTCACCGAACATCCGGGCGAGCTGAACACCGACAAGACGCCGGCAGCAATCACCACCATGGTGCTGCGGCTGACCGGCCAGCTGGCCGAGCACCTCGTCGAAACCGGCCAGCTGACAGACACCCATGTCGAGCTGGAACGGCTGGTGCACACGCTGCCAGCCGGCCGGTATCAGCGCGATCGCGGCCCCAGCCAATGGCTGCTCCGGATGCTGGCCACCCAGACCGAGCGGAGCGAGCTGGTGCCGTTGATCGACGCGCTGCACGCGCGCATGCGGGCCGAGAAGGTGATGGATTTCGGCATGCAGATGGCCTCGGCCGCCCGGCTGGCGTCCAGCTTCCCGCAGGTCGGCGCCCAGCTGCGGAGGCGATATCGGGTGGTGCTGCTCGATGAATACCAGGACACCGGCCACGCCCAGCGGGTTGCGTTGTCCTCGCTGTTCGGCGGCGGTGTGGACGACGGGCTGGCGTTGACCGCCGTCGGTGACCCGATTCAGTCGATCTACGGCTGGCGCGGCGCGTCGGCGACCAACCTGCCGCGGTTCACCACCGACTTTCCGCGATCGGACGGCACTCCGGCGCCGACGTTGGAGCTGCGCACCAGCTGGCGCAATCCACCCCGGGCGCTGTACTTGGCTAACGCGGTGTCTAGTGAGGCGCGGCGGCGGTCGGTTGCGGTGAAGCCGCTACGCCCACGTCCCGGCGCCGAGCCCGGGACGATCCGGTGTGCGCTGTTGTCCGACGTGGCGGCCGAACGGGATTGGGTGGCAGACCATTTGGCGCGGCGCTACCACGAGTCCCGCGGATCGGTGCCGCTGACGGCGGCGGTGTTGGTGCGGCGCAACCTCGACGCCGCGCCGATGGCCGACGCCCTCACCGCACGCGGGGTCCCGGTCGAGGTCGTCGGGTTGGCGGGGCTGCTCGTCGTCACCGAGGTCGCCGACGTGGTGGCGATGCTCCGCCTGGTCGCCGATCCGACGGCAGGAGCGGCTGCGATGCGGACGCTTACCGCCCCTCGGTGGCGGCTGGGCGGCCGCGACATCGCCGCGTTGTGGCGCCGCGCCGTCGCTCTCGACGACGCATCTGCGGGGATGAAGCGCGCATCGGCCGACGACATCGTGGCGCTGGCCGCGCCCGATGCAGACGCCGCGTGCCTGGCCGACGCGATCTGCGATCCCGGCCCCGCGGGCGGGTACTCGGCGGAGGGCCACCGGCGGATCGTCGCATTGGCCCGCGAGCTGACCGGATTGCGCGCGCATCTCACACACCCGCTGCCGGAATTGGTTGCCGAAGTGCGGCGGCTGCTCGGCGTCGACACCGAGGTCCGGGCGGCGCGACCGCTGTCGGCGGGCTGGGTCGGTACCGAACACCTGGACGCCTTCGCCGACGTGGTGGCCGACTACGCCGCGCGGCCGGGGGCGTCGGTGTCCGGTCTGCTGGCCTTCCTGGACGCCGCGGCGGAGGTGGAGAACGGGCTGGCTCCCGCCGAAGTGGCCGTCGCCCGTGACCGGGTGCAGATCCTCACCGTGCACGCCGCCAAGGGGCTGGAGTGGCAGGTGGTGGCGGTGCCGCACCTGAGCGGGCGGGTGTTCCCGTCCACGGCCTCAACGCGGACATGGCTCACCGACGCGGCCGATCTGCCGCCCTTGCTGCGCGGGGATCGCGCCACCGCAGGGCCCTACGGGGTTCCGGTGCTCGACACCTCCGACGTGAATGACCGGAAACGGTTGTCGGACAAAATATCCGACCACAAGCGCAGCCTCGAGGCGCGCCGCGTCGACGAGGAACGCCGCCTGCTGTACGTGGCGCTCACCCGCGCCGAGAACACGCTGCTGCTCTCCGGCCATCACTGGGGCGCCTCGGAATCCAAGCCGCGTGGCCCGTCGGCGTTCCTCTGCGAGCTCAAGGACATCATCGACGGCTCGGCCGTCGCCAGCGACCCGTGCGGCGTCGTCGAACACTGGGCGCCGGCGCCGGCCGACGGCGACCCGAACCCGCTGCGGGACCGGCCGGTCGAGGCGATGT
>NZ_JBOGDB010000185.1:0-20636 GCF_050701515.1 Mycobacterium sp.
GGCCAGCACGGCCACCCGGTGTCCGTCGCCGGTCAGCGTCGAGCCGAGGTGCTCGATGAACGTCGACTTCCCGACGCCGGGCACCCCGGTGATGCCCACCCGCTCCGCGCCGCCCGCGTGCGGGAGCAGCTCCTGCAGCAGCTCCTGGGCCAGCTCGCGGTGATCCGGCCGGGACGACTCGACCAGCGTGATCGCCCGGGACAGCACCCCGCGGTCGGCCTCCCGGACGCCCTTGGCCAGCGCCGCGACGCCGAACGTGGGTCTGCCCATCAGCCGTGCTGGGACAGTTGCTCGAGCAGGTCGACGGCGGCGTCGGCGATCACCGTGCCGGGCGGGAAGATCGCGGTGGCCCCGGCCGCGTACAGCTCGTCGAAATCGCCGGGCGGGATCACGCCGCCGACGACGATCATGATGTCCGGCCTGCCGACGTCGGCCAGCGCGTCGCGCAGCGCGGGCACCAGTGTCAGATGCCCGGCCGCCAACGACGACACCCCGACCACGTGCACGTCGTTGTCGGCCGCCTGCCGCGCCACCTCCTCGGGCGTGGAGAACAGCGAGCCGACGTCGACGTCGAAGCCGATGTCGGCGAACGCGGTCGCGATGACCTTCTGGCCGCGGTCGTGCCCGTCCTGGCCCATCTTGGCGACCAGGATGCGCGGCCGTCGGCCGTCGGCCTCGGCGAACTTCTCCACGATCTGGCTGGCCTTGGAAAGCGGTGTGATGTTTCCGACCCCCAATTCGTCGCGGTAGACCCCGGCGATGGTACGGATCTCGGCCTGGTGTCGTCCCCAGACTCGCTCCAGCGCATCGGAGATCTCGCCCACGGTGGCCTTGGCCCTGGCGGCGTTCATCGCCAGCTCGAGGAGATTGCCATCACCTTCGGCGGCGCGGGCCAACTCGGCCAGTGCGGCATCGACCTCGGACTGGTCGCGCTCGGCACGCAGTTGCTGCAGCTTGGCGATCTGCTCGGCGCGCACCCGGCTGTTCTCGACCTTGAGCACCTCGATCTCGTGGTCCTCGTCGACCCGGTACTTGTTGACGCCGATCACCGGCTGCTGGCCGGAGTCGATGCGGGCCTGGGTCCGCGCCGCGGCCTCCTCGATGCGCAGCTTCGGAATGCCGTCGTCGATGGCCTGCGCCATGCCGCCGTGCTCGGCCACCTCGCGCAGGTGGGCGCGCACCTTCTCGGCGAGCTGATGGGTGAGCCACTCCACGTAGTACGAGCCGCCCCACGGGTCGGCCGGCCGGGTGGTGCCGGACTCCTGCTGCAGCAGCAGCTGGGTGTTGCGGGCGATGCGGGCGGAGAAGTCGGTGGGCAGCGCCAGCGCCTCGTCGAGGGCGTTGGTGTGCAGCGACTGGGTGTGGCCCTGAGTGGCGGCCATCGCCTCGATGCAGGTGCGCGCGACGTTGTTGAACGGGTCCTGCGCGGTGAGCGACCAACCCGAGGTCTGCGAATGGGTGCGCAGCGACAGCGATTTGGCGTCCTTCGGGGCGAACTGCGCGACCAGCTCGCTCCACAGCAGCCGGCCGGCACGCAGCTTGGCCACCTCCATGAAGAAATTCATCCCGATGCCCCAGAAGAACGACAGCCGCGGCGCGAACTTGTCGATCGACAGACCCGCGTCCAGCCCGGCCCTGATGTACTCGACACCATCGGCCAGCGTGTAGGCCAGCTCCAGATCCGCTGTCGCACCGGCTTCTTGGATGTGATAGCCGGAGATCGAAATCGAATTGAACTTCGGCATCCTGGCACTGGTGTAGCCGAAGATGTCGGAGATGATCCGCATCGACGGCTTCGGCGGATAGATGTAGGTGTTGCGGACCATGAACTCTTTGAGGATGTCGTTCTGAATGGTCCCCGCCAGCGCCTCCGGCTCCACCCCCTGCTCCTCGGCTGCCACCACGTACAACGCCAGGATCGGCAGCACCGCGCCGTTCATCGTCATCGAGACCGACACCGTCGACAGGTCGATGCCGTCGAACAACTGCCGCATGTCCAGGATGGAATCGATTGCCACGCCGGCCATTCCGACGTCTCCGGCAACCCGCGGATGATCGGAGTCGTACCCGCGGTGGGTGGCCAGATCGAACGCCACCGACAGGCCCTTCTGCCCCCCGGCCAGGTTGCGCCGGTAGAACGCGTTGGACTCGGCGGCGGTGGAGAAACCGGCGTACTGCCGGATGGTCCACGGCTGGTTGACGTACATGGTCGGATACGGCCCGCGCACATACGGTGGCTCGCCCGGGAAGGTATCCAGCGGGTAGCCCGCCTCGACCGCGGCGTCCCGGTCGGCGCCGATGTACACCGGCTTGACGTCGATGCCCTCCGGCGTGGACCAGTCGAGCTGATCGGGTGTGTAGCCGTGTGCGTCCGCCGCCGCCGCGATGAGTGCGGTGACCGCCGCCTCGGTGGCGGGCCGGGCGGCGCGCTCGCCCCGCAACGGAACGTCGGCGAAGCTGCCGATCCTTGTCGTGCTCGCGGTCATCTCGTCAAGCCCCCAATCGAGTGAGCAGATCCGACAGGGCGTCGACGGCGTCGATCTTGGCGGTCAAGTAGCCGTCCGGTTTCGAATCCGCCTCGGCGACCGCTGTTTCCGGTCCGGCCAACAAGACGTGTGACACCCCGGCCTTGCGCGCGCCGTCGATGGCCGCCGACGCCTCGGTGCCATACCTGGCGTCGGTCCCGCAGATCACGGCGATCGTCGCGCCCTCGGCGTCCGTGACCGCCTCGATGCCGCCGGAGGCGAGCAGGTTGGCGGCGAACGTGGCGCGGATGTTGTGCTCGGCGAGCGGACCGAGTGGCAGCAGTAGCGCCTTGGGCCGTGAACCGGTCTTCCCCAAATAAGCGTCGGAGCGGTCGCGCAGCACCTCGAACCCGGCGGCGTATCGTTCGACGGTGCTCGACGAATCACGCTGCGGCAGAGGTGGTTCGGCGAGGTTCGGGTATTCGTTAACACCGGTCAGTGCGGTGCGACGATGAGCGATGTCCTCGCTCCGCCGATCGCGGACCCCGGCGATCTGGGCGGCGACGAAACCGCGGGCCTCGTCGAACCCGCCGCGGGCTTCGATGTCCTGGAAGTGTTTCCAGGCCTGCTCGGCGAGTCGCTCGGTGAGGTCGTCGACGAACCATGAGCCGGCCGCGGGGTCGAGCACCCGCCCGAGATGCGATTCCTCCAGCAGCAGCAACTGGGTGTTGCGGGCGATGCGCCGCGCGAAACCCGCTGCGGTACCGGGTAATCCACCCGGGATCGCGGCGTCGAACGATTGCACCAGCACGGTGTCGGCGCCTCCGACACCCGCGCCGAAAGCGGCCAGCGTGGTACGGAGCATGTTCACCCACGGGTCGCGTTGCGCCATCATCGGCATGGACGTGACGGCATGCACCCGGGCGGCTCCGGCGTCCGGCTCGCCGGCCACCTCGGCCACCCTGGCCCACAGCCGGCGGGCCACCCGGAACTTGGCGATGGTCATGAACTGGTCGTCGTCGGCGGCCAGCCGGAAGCTGATCTGCCGCAAGCAGTCCGGCACGCTGAGCCCGGCCTCGTTGAGCAGCCGCAGATAGCCGACTCCGGCGGCGAGGGTGCCGGCCAGCTCCCATGCCGCGCTGGCGCCGAGGTTGTGGAACGCCGGCCCGTCGACGGTGATGGCCCGCACGCCGCCGGCATATCCGGTCAGCTTCGCCGCGGTCGCGACTACGTCCGCCACGCCGGCGGCGGCCCGCTCACGCAGCGGCGCGGTCAGCGGGTCGGCGCCGAGGTCCACCGAGAGCCGGGCACGCTGGTCGTCGTCCATGTCGGTCAGCAACGGCAGCACCGCGTCGGCGGCGGCCGGAAGGTCCGCACCGGCATCGAGGATGAGCGGCACCAGGTCGAGGAACACCCCTTCGAGCAGCCGGTCCAGCTCGCCCGGGGCGACTCCGTCGGGTCCGCCGACCCGCAGCACCAGGGCGCTGACCCCTTCGGTCAGGGCGACCAACACGGCGCCGTTGCCGTCGGTGACGGCCTTCTGGCCCGCGACGGGAAACTCCTCGGCGACCTTCCAGCCGGACTTGACGTCGCGCAGCGCGTCGCCGCCGCGGACAAACGGCCAATGGCCCGGCAACGGCGGCTCCGGCAGTGCGTCCAGGCTGGTGTACAGCGCGCGGATCGGGAAGCCTTCACAGGTCGGCGAATCCAGCAGCCGCTCGGGTTCTTCAGGCAGGTCCGCCGGATCACGCCGGGTCGACTTCGCCACCACGGCCGCGACCGCCGAGCGCCAACGCTCCCTGGATTCCTGCACGTCTATCAGGCTAAATGATCGCCATCGGGCCAGCGTGCGCCGGGCAGCCGACTCGCGGCCGACTTGCCAGGAGTTGCTCACCCGCCGCCCGTACTCTTGGTAGACGTGAAGCCCGTCGTCAGCACCCTGAGCGCGCTGCGCGCTGCGGTGATTTCGACGGCGGCGCAGGTTTCGCGGCGCCGAATCGTGGCGATGACGGCCGCGATTGTGATTCTCGTCGCAATCGCGTTGCTGGTGCCGCTGCCGACCGCCGTTCAGCTGCGGGACTGGGCGATGACGGTGGGCCCGTGGTTACCGCTGGCATTCCTGGCCGCACACACCCTGATCACGGTCTTCCCGTTCCCGCGCACCGTCTTCACGCTGGCCGCGGGCCTGCTGTTCGGTCCCTTGCTGGGCGTCGCAATCGCGGTGGTGGCCAGCACGCTGTCCGCGGCCATCGCGCTGGTGCTGGTTCGGGCCGCCGGCTGGCAGCTCAGCCGGCTGGTGCGGCACCCGCGAATCGACTCACTGGACGCCCGGCTGCGGCAGCGCGGCTGGCCGACGGTCGTATCCATGCGGTTGATCCCGGCCGTGCCGTTTTCGGTGCTCAACTACGCCGCCGGGGTGTCGGCGGTGCGGGTGTTGCCGTACACGCTGGCCACGCTGGCCGGACTGCTGCCCGGCACCACGGCGGTGGTCATCCTCGGCGACGCGCTCACCGGCAACGTCAGCCCGCTGCTGTTCCTGGTGTCACTGTGCACCGCGAGCCTGGGTGTCGCCGGCCTGGTCTACGAGATCCGCACCCACCGCCGCCACCATCGCGAGCGGCATGCGCAGGCGCAGGAGGAGCCGGACAGTGCCGTCAGTGCCGTATCGCGACCGTAAAGACGGTTGGTTCGCGGTCAACGCGCTCGACAGCCGGACGTTCGCCATCCGGGAGAGGCGTTATTGGCAACGCAACAACCAGTACCTGCTGCTCGGCAAGCAGCGGGCCCTGCTTTTCGACTCCGGGTCCGGCGGGCGCGACATCACGGCGGTCACCGCGCGCCTGACGGACCTTCCGGTGACCGTGCTGTGCTCGCACACGCACTACGATCACATCGGCAATCACCGGCGTTTGGCCGGCACGGCGCGGATCGCGATGGCCGACCTTGCGGTCAACCGCGCGATGGTGTCCTCGGGCGTGCTCCGTCCACCCCTGTCTGCCCGACTCGCACCGCTACCGCGACCCTTCCCGGTGCACGAGTGGTGGGAGATCGGATGCGCCGTCGATCTGGGCGGACGCCGCGTGGAAGTGGTGCCGTTGCCGGGGCATTCGGCTGATTCGGTTGGGCTGCTCGACCGCGACCACGGCTTCATGTTCGTCGGGGATTTCCTCTACAACGCGCCGATCCTGGCCGGGCTAATTCCGTCGGCCAGTGTGCCCGACTACCTGCAGAGCGCGCTTCAGCTACGCGAGATCCGCGCCGCGGAACGCATTCTCACCGGCCATTACGGGCCGGAGATCAATCCCGAAAAGGTGGACGAACTCGTCGGCGTTCTGGAAAAGGCCCTGCAGTCGCCGGCGGCATCCGCGACTCGCCGGCTCGCCTCGCCGGTCACGGTCTTCCGCTCAGGCGACACCACCCTGATCGCCGGCAGACGTGCACTGCGCCGCTGCTGACCACGACCACGCTGGCCGGACTGCTGCCAGGCACCACGGCCATTGCCGGATGACTTGCAGCACAAAGGATTTCCGTTAGCCTTCGATCTCGAGGGGCCCACCCTGCTGACAACTGCGTAATTCGTCGGTGTTAGACTTCGTCAGCAGTGCGCAATGGGGCTGCTCTGGTAGCCGGCTCGTCCGGCGCGATCCTGCCTCCGCACATTCTGATTCTTTGCGCGCATTCTCCACGTGCGTCGGTGGCCATCGGCGCATATGAAACCTTCCCGGCCACCGTGGAAACGAGGTTTTGAATGTCTAGATCTGAACTGCAAGACAACGCCGAATTGCAGTTGCGCGAACAGTATTACGGCGAAGACCCGATAGCGGATCGCGAAACCGATCTGTATCGAGGCGAATACGTGATGAGCTTCGTCGAGAAGTGGGACGAGCTGATCGACTGGGACGCGCGCGCGCAGTCCGAGGGGCGGTTCTTCATCGATGTACTGCACGCCCGGGACAAACGGAGCGTTCTCGACGTCGCCACCGGCACGGGGTTTCATTCCGTGCGCCTAACCGAGGCAGGATTCGATGTGACCAGCGCCGACGGCTCCGCCGCGATGCTTTCCAAGGCATTCGAGAACGGCGAGCGGCGGGGGCTGATTCTCAAGACCGTGCAGGCCGACTGGCGGCAGTTGAACCGCTTCATCCAGGGCAAATACGACGCCATTGTCTGCCTCGGGAACTCGTTCACCCACCTGCACGACGAGCAGGACCGACGCCGGGCACTGGCCGAGTTCTACGCTGCCCTACGACACGACGGGATCCTCATTCTCGATCAGCGTAACTACGACGAGATGCTCGACCACGGCTTCAAGTCGAAGCACAAGTACTACTACTGCGGCGATCAGGTCTCCGCCGTGCCCGGGCACATCGACGACGGTCTGGCCCGCTTCGTCTACAACTTCCCCGACGGCTCCGAATACACGCTGAACATGTTCCCGTTGCGCAAGAACTACGTCCGGCGCCTGATGCGCGAAGCGGGCTTCGAAGGGGTGCGCACCTACGGAGACTTCCAGGAGACGTACCAGGAAAACGAGCCGGACTTCTTCATCCACGTGGCGGAGAAGTCGGTGCTGGAGAACCCGACGGCGAGCATCCGTGCCGAGGCAGAGGCGTACTACGACAGCGACGACGCCGACGCGTTCTACTCGGTGATCTGGGGCGGCGAGGACATCCACGTCGGCTGCTACGAGGAGACCCTTGACATCCGGACCGCCAGCATCCAGACCGTGGACCGGATGATCCGCCACGTGACGAGGCTCGACGCCGGCACGACTGTGCTGGATCTGGGATCCGGCTACGGCGGCTCCGCGCGTCGCCTCGCCGCCACCCGCGGATGCTCGGTCACCTGCCTCAATATCTCCGAGACCCAGAACGACACCAACCGGGCCAAGAACCGCCAGGCTGGACTCGCCGACCGGATCCGGGTAGTGCACGGAAGCTTCGACGACGTTCCCGCACCGAGCGAGAACTTCGACGTCGTCTGGTCTCAGGACGCGATCCTGCACGCACCGGACCGCAGGAAGGTGCTGGTGGAGGCGTTCCGGGTGCTCAAGCCGGGCGGTGAGATGATCTTCACCGACCCGATGCAGGCCGACGACGTGCCCATCGGCGTGCTGCAACCGGTCTATGACCGGCTCAACCTGCCCGATCTGGGGTCGATGCGGTTCTACCGCGAGGCCGCGCAGGCGGTGGGTTTCGAGGTTCTCGACCAGATCGACCTCGTCGATAACCTGCGGACCCACTACGACCGGATCCGCGAGGAACTCGAGACGCGCCGTGGCGAACTCGAGCAGAAATCGTCTGCGGCGTACCTGGACAAGATGCTGGTCGGCCTCAGGAACTGGGTGGATGCCGCCGACAACGACTATCTCGCATGGGGGATCCAGCGGTTCAGGAAACCCGTCTCGGCCTAGATTTCCGCCAGCGCGCGAGGCCGGGCTACTGCCCCAGCGGCGGCTGGGTGATCGGGCTCGGCACCGGCGCGCGGGCATCAGCCTCCGCCTTCGCGACGGCCTGCGCGATCGCCGGGTCGGTTTGGGTGGTGAACCATTCGGCGACCTCGTCGGAGTCGTCCTCGGGTTTGGGCAGGTCCTCATCGACCGGAGACGGCTGGTAGCGGAACACGCCGTCCTCGCCGGGTGCGCCAAGCATCTTGGTGAAGCCCTGCAGTGCCGCACCGAAGTCGCTGGGCACCAGCCAGACCTTGTTCGCCTCACCCTTGGCCATCAGCGGCAGGGTCTGCAGGTACTGGTAGGCCAGCATCTCCGGGGTCGGCCGGCCGGCCTTGATCGCCGCAAACGTCTTCTCGATCGCCTTGGCCTGGCCCTGGGCCTGCAGGTAGGAGGCCGCCCGTTCACCCTGAGCCCGCAGCATGCGGGACTGCCGGTCGGCCTCGGCGGCCAGGATCGCGGCCTGCTTGGCGCCCTCGGCGGACAGAATCTGCGCCTGCTTCTGGCCCTCGGCCTGCTTGATCGCCGATTCGCGCTGGCCCTCGGCGGTCAGGATCATGGCGCGCTTCTCCCGGTCGGCCCGCATCTGCTTTTCCATCGAGTCCTGGATGGACGGCGGCGGGTCGATGGCGCGCAGCTCGACGCGGGCCACCCGCAGCCCCCAGCGGTTGGTGGCCTCGTCGAGCACCCCGCGCAGCGCGGTGTTGATCTGGTCACGGGAGGTCAGCGTCTGCTCCAGCGTCATGCCGCCGACCAGGTTCCGCAGCGTGGTGGTGGTGAGCTGCTCGACGCCGATGATGTAGTTGCTGATCTGATACACCGCCGCCTGTGGGTTGGTCACCTGGAAGTACACGACGGTGTCGATAGCCACCGTGAGGTTGTCCTCGGTGATCACCGGCTGCGGCGGGAAGGACACCACCCGCTCGCGCAGATCCACCCTGGCGCGGATTCGGTCGATGAACGGCAGCAGCAGCGTCAGCTGGCCGCTGACCGTGCGGCTATACCGGCCCAACCGTTCGATCACGGCCGCCTCGGCCTGCGGGACCAACGCGACCGATTTCGCCACAATGATGGCGGCGAACACCACCAGCACGCCCAGCAGAACCAGGCCGGCGACAGCACCTTCCATGACGGTTTCCTCCTTATTGCCCAGCGGTCTCTAGGCGAGCTTTTGCACCACCGCGGTGGCTCCCTCGATTCGTACGACGGTCACGTGGTCGCCCGGTTCGTAGACATCGTTCTCGTTCATCGGTCTCGCCGTCCAGACATCGCCGTCGAGTTTCACCTGGCCTTCATGGCGCGCCACCCGGTCCAGTACCAGCGCACTTTTCCCCTCCAGGGCCCTTGCCGGCTCGGGCAACCCGGTGCCTTCGGCGAAGCGTCGGCGCAGTGCGGGCCGCACCAGCACCAGCAGCAGGACCGAGACCACCAGGAAGACGATGCCGTCGATCAAGTAGTTGTCGAAGATCAGGTTTGACCCGACAGCGGCCAGTGCACCACCGCTGAGCATGAGCAGGAAAAGGTCACCGGTCAGCGCCTCCGCGCCGGCCAGGCCCAGCGCCGCAACTAGCCAGATCAACCAAACGGGCATGAGGCCACCCTATCGCGTGGCCGACACCGCGAACGGCTAATACACTGCGAGCATCATGTGGTGCCCGAGTGCTTCGCTGTCGGTGTGGGCCAACGCCTGGCTCGCCGGTGCGGCCGCGCCCGACGACGTCCTCGATGCGCTATCGCAATGGGCGCCAAAGCATTCGGTGACTGCGTACGACGCGGTAGCGGCCGGAAATACCGGCCTGCCGTGGCCCGATCTGAGCGATTCTGGGACGGTATCGCTGCTGCAGACGCTCCGCACCGCGGCCGGCCCCCCGGCCTCCGCGCCGGCAATATCCGTTGTGCTGCCCGTGCCGGGTGACGTCCGCGGCCTGCCCGCCGGTAGCCAGTTCCAGCGCGATGCGATCGCCGCTGGTGAGGCGATCGTCGTCGCCGCTGATCCGTCGTCACCCGCGGTCGGCCTGGTCCCCGACTTCGAATACGACGACTCCGGCCCCTATGACGACGCCGATTTCGAGCCGGAGCTGTCCGGACTGTGCTGGACGGTGTATTCGCTGCCGACCCCGCCGACCGCCGAGCACATCGAACTCGGCGAGGCCGAATACGCGCTGCGGTCGGCTGTCCGCTCGGCGGCCGACGCGCTGGGCGCCATCCGCGCCGAGGCCGGCGGCGTCGACGTGGCCGATCCGCGAGGCCTCGTCGAGCAGGTGCTGGACTCGTCCGGTCGTCACCGGGCGCCAGACCATGCCCCGTCGCGGGCGTTGCGGGTGCTGGAGAACGCTGCGCACATCGATGCGATCGTCACCGTCAGTTCGGGATTGATGCCGATCGGCCTGCAGAGTTCGTCGGAGGCACAGATCGCCAACGACGCGCTGCGCCCGCTGGCGGCCGTGGTGCGCTCGGCACGGTCCGCCGCGCTCAGCGCAATTCTGTACTCCGCGTGGCGGAGCTAACCGCAGTCTGAGGTGCAGACGGCGCCATTGATCGAAAAGCCGTACAGCGGAGGGGCGCCCGGCCCGTCAACGCGAGCGGGCTCGCGACCGTGGCGCAGCTCGTCGATCAGGTCGACCGCCAGTCGTGCGAATCGGCGGTCGGCGTTGGGTGTGGCTGCCCGGGCGTACGCCATGCCGGCCTCCTCGGCCTGCTGGCGCAGCTCCTCGTCGAGGTCCCATACCACCTCGATGTGGTCGGCGACGAAACCGATCGGGCAGACGATCACCGCCTTGGTTCCGGCGTTGGCGAGCGTGGTCAGGTGGTCCGCGACGTCGGGTTCCAGCCACCGGATCTGCGGCGGACCGGACCGCGACTGCCATACCTGGTCGTATTCGCCGTAGCCGGCCTCCTTCGCGACGAGCCGCGACGCGTATGCGACCTGCCGTACGTAAAGGTCTGTGCCGCAGCGAGAGCGGGCGGCAATTGGAATGGAATGCGCGGTGAACACCAGCCGAGCCTTGTCGCGCAGCTCCTCGGGCAGGCTGCGCGCCGCGTCGGTGATCGCGTCGGCGAACATCTCCACGAACAGCGGGTGGTCGAAATACTGGCGCAGCTTGACCAGTTCGGGCGCGCGGCCACCGGCCGCCCGTCGGCCGCGGGCGATGTCCTCGACATACTGCGTGCAGCCGGAATAGCCACCCCAAGCCGAGGTGGTGAACACCGCCGCGCGGCGAATGCCGTTGTCGCGCATGGCCACGACAGCGTCCTCGACATAGGGTTCCCAGTTGCGGTTGCCGAAATAGACCGGGAGATCGCTCTCGACCTGCAGCTGATCGATCAGCGCCCGGTTGATGCCGTTGAGCGGTGAGACACCGCCGAAATGCAGGTAGTGCCGGGCCACATCGTCGAGCCGCTCGGGCGGCACACCACGACCGCGGGTGACATTCTCCAGGAACGGCCGGACCTGCTCGGGTCCCTCCGGCCCGCCGAAGGACAGCAGCAGGACGGCGTCAAAGTCCATTACAAAAGTTGCGTATGCGCGCCGCCGTCGGCGTAGATGACGGTTCCGGTGGTGGCGGGCAGCCAGTCGGACACCAAGGCGCACACCGTCTTAGCGACCGGCGTCGGGTCCTTCATGTTCCAGCCGATCGGCGCACGCTGGTCCCAGCCTTCTTCGAGCAGCTGCATCTGGCCGCTCGCCTCGTCGCCCAGCGCGCCGCCGACGATCGCGCTCATCGCCAGCGTCCGGATCGGCCCGGCCGCAACGAGATTCGACCGCACCCCGTATTGGCCTGCCTCACGCGCCACGAACCGGTTCACCGACTCCAGCGCACTCTTGGCGACCGTCATCCAGTTGTACGCCGGCATCGCGCGGGTCGGGTCGAAATCCATGCCGACGATGCCTGCGCCGGGATTCATGATCGGCAGCAGCGCCTTGGCCAGCGACGCATAGGAGTAGGCCGAGATGTGGATGCCCTTGGCGACGTCTTCGTACGGCGCGTCGAAGAACGGGTTGATGCCCATCCCGCTGGGCGGCATGTAGCCGATGGAGTGCACGACGCCGTCGAGTTTGTTGCCCTCGCCGATCACCTCGGTGACGCGGTCGGCCAGGGTGGCCAGGTGCTCTTCGTTCTGCACGTCGAGTTCCAGCAGCGGCGCCGGCTTCGGCAGCCGGTCGACGATGCGCTGGATCAGCCGCAGCCGGTCGTACCCGGTGAGCACCAGTTCCGCGCCCGCTTCCTGGGCCACCTTCGCGATGTGGAACGCGATCGACGAGTCGGTGATGATCCCGGTGACGAGGATGCGCTTACCCTCGAGAAGCCCTGCCATGTTCTGGTTTTCCTTTCTAATGGCCCATGCCCATGCCGCCGTCGACCGGGATCACCGCACCGGAGATGTAACTCGCATCCTCGGACGCCAGGAAGCTGACCGCCCCGGCGACCTCTTCGGCGGTGCCGATGCGCTTCGCCGGGATGAACTCCAGCGCCCCCTCCTGAATCCGGTCATCTAGCGCGCGGGTCATATCGGTGTCGATGTAGCCCGGGGCGACCACGTTAGCCGTCACCCCGGCCTTGGACAGCTCTCTGGCGATCGAGCGGGCCATGCCGATCAGACCGGCCTTGGAGGCCGCGTAGTTGGCCTGGTTGCCGATACCCCATGTGCCGGAGACCGAACCCACGAAGATCAACCGGCCGAACCGCTTTCGCTGCATGCTGCGCGATGCGCGCTGCACCACCCGGAACGCCCCGGTGAGGTTAGCGTCGATGACCTTTTCGAATTTCTCTTCTGTCATCCGGATGAGGAACGCGTCCGCGGCAACGCCGGCGTTGGACACCACCACCTCGACCGGACCCTGGTGCTCCTCGACCTCTTTGAACGCCCGGTCGACCGCTGCGTTGTCGGTGACGTCACACTCGACGCCGAAGAGCCCCTCGGGCGCACCCGATCCGCGGTGCGTGACGGCGACCTGGTGGCCGTCGGCGGCCAGGCGTTGGGCGATGGCGAGCCCGATACCGCGGTTTCCGCCGGTCACCAGCACTGAACGAGACACGAAAGGCGGACGCCCACCAGCCGTTTGACCGGTGGTCCCGGTCACGGGTGCCTCTGCAGTCATGCGGCCAACTTAACGTGTCGAGCGCATTCTTAAGAAATCGCTTTAGTTAGGCAGCCGGCGGTTGATCAGCAGCGCCGCCAGCGCGGCCAGCGCCAGCACCAGCGCTCCGAGCCGCAACCAGCCCACACTGGCGTCGCCCTTGATGGTTTCGTAGCCGATTTGCTGCTGCAGATCCGCGTAGACCTCGCGCAGCTGATCAATGCTGGTTGCCGTGAAGGCCTCGCCGCCGGACAGGTCGGCGATCTTGCGCAGCATCTCGTCGTCGACCGGCACCGGCTGGCGCTGCTCGTTGATCTCGACATAGCCGTACGGCGTGCCGAATGAGATGGTCGAGATCGGCACGCCCTGGTCCTTGGCGGTGCGGGCGGCGGTGAAGGCGCCCTTGGGGTTGTCCGGGTTCGACGGCACTGTCTCCTTGCCGTCGGAGAACAAAACGATGCGCGCCGGCGGCGGCTCGTCGCCGCCACCGATCACCGCGCCGACGGTGGCGATGGCCTGCAACGCGGTGAAGATGCCCTCACCGGTGGCGGTCCGGTCGGCCAGCTGCAGCTTGTCGATCGCGTTCTTGGTCGCTTCCCGGTTGGTGGTCGGTGACACCAGCACGGTGGCGGTGCCGGCGTAGGAAATCAGGCCGAGATTGATGCCAGGGGTGAGCTCTTCGGCGAACTGCTTGGAGGCGTCCTGCGCGGCGGCCAGCCGGTTGGGCGAGACATCGGTGGCGCGCATCGACTGCGAGACGTCGATCACCAGCATGACCACGGCGCGGTTGCGCGGAATCCGGACGTCGTGCGTTGGGCCGGCCATCGCGACGGTCAGCAGCAGCAGCGACGCCACCAGCAGGATCGCCGGCAGGTGCCGCCAGCGCGTCGGCCGCTCGGGCGCCACGCTTTCCAGCAGCTCCATGTTGGCGAACCGCAGCATCCGCCGCTGGCGGGCCAGCTGCACGACGATGTAGAGCCCGATCAGCCCGAAGACGACGAGCAGGAAGAGGAGGTACCACTTGTGTTCGAATCCCGACAGTGTCATCGGCCCGAGCAACGGCAAAGTCATGTGCGGCTTGTCATTTCGGATTGGCGGAACACGGACTGTTCTTTCTGCTCTTCGCGCGAGCGCTCATCGCCCGGCCAGCGCTCCGCGGCGACGGTTGGCGACGAACCGGACCACGTCGGCGATCCAGTCCCGGTCGGTGCGCAGCGAAAGCAACGGCGCATCGCAGCGGCGCAGCGTTCGGGCCACCTCCGCCCGGTGCGCAGCCGCGGCCTTCTCGAAGTCGGCTCGGAGCTCCTCGTCGATGGTGAACTCGCGGGTGACCCCGGTTTCGGTGTCCTGCAGGATGACGTCGCCGACGGGCGGCAGTTCGACGTCGCGCGGATCGAGCACCTCGATGCCAAGCACCTCGTGCCGTCCGGCGATGGCGCGCAGTGGCCGCATCCAGTTGATCGGGCCGAGGAAATCGCTGATGATCACCGCCATGCCGCGGCGCCGCTCGGGGCGGCGCAGCGCGTCGATCGCGGCGGCCAGGTCGCCCCGCACGCCTGTTGGTGCCTTGGGCATGGTGGCAATGGTGCGCAGCAGGTCCTGCTCGTGCATGCGGCCCGAGAGCGCCGGGACCCGTCGCACGGAGTCGCCGTTGGCGATCACCGCGCCGATCCGGTTGCCGCCTCCGCTGTTGAGGAACGTGATCGCCGCCGCCGCCGCCACCGCCAAGTCCCGCTTCTCGCAACCGGTGGTACCGAAGTCGAGGCTGGCCGACATGTCGACCACCAGCCAGGTCTCCAGTTCGCGGTCGGCGATCATCTGGCGCACATGCGGGTGGGTGGTGCGGGCGGTGACCGACCAGTCCATCCGCCGCACATCGTCGCCGGGCTGGTAGATCCGCGATTCCCCCGGCTCCGACCCCGGGCCGGGCAGCAGTCCCAGGTGGTCACCGTGCAGCACACCGTCGAGCTTTCGGCGCACCGTCAGCTCCAGCTTGCGCAGCGCCGTCGTCAGGGCGGGGTCACGGATCTCCCCGCGCTTCAATGACGGCAGGTCGACCTGTCGTCGGGAAGTAGTCACCGACCGCTGGCCGCAGCCGCTGCGGCGGGCACCACCGGCGGCACCGAATGACCTTGCTGCGGAATCGCATTCACCTGCGGCATGGCGACGGTCTGAAGGATCCGGTTGATCACCGTTTCGGACGAGATCTCGTCTGCCAACGCGTCGTAGGTCAGCACCAGGCGGTGCCGCAGCACGTCCGGAATGACCTCGACGACGTCCTGCGGAACCACGTAGTCGCGACCCCGCACCAACGCCAGCGCCCGTCCCGCTGCGATGATGCCCAGCGATGCCCGCGGCGAGGCGCCGTAGGCGATCCACGCCCTGGCATCGGGCATGCCGAACTTCTCCGGTGCCCTGGTCGCGGTGACGACGCGGACCACGTAATCGACCAGCGCGTGGTGGACGAAGTTATTGGCAGCGACGTCCTGCAGGCGCACTAGGTCGCCGGGGGCCAGGATCTGCTTCGGCGTGGGCGGCGTGACCCCCATCCGGTAGACGATCTCGCGCTCTTCCTCCGGCGTCGGGTAGTCGATGTTGATCTTGAACAGGAAGCGGTCGCGCTGCGCCTCGGGCAGCGCGTAGACACCCTCCTGCTCGATCGGGTTCTGGGTGGCCATCACCAGAAACGGGGCGGGCAGCGGGAACGTCTTGCCGCCGATCGAGATCTTGCGCTCGGCCATCACCTCCAGCAGCGCCGACTGCACCTTGGCCGGCGCGCGGTTGATCTCGTCGACGAGCAGGAAGTTGCACACCACCGGGCCGAGCTCGATGTCGAACTCCTCCTTGCCCATCCGGTAGATCCGGGTACCGACGATGTCGGTGGGCACCAGGTCGGGGGTGAACTGGATGCGGGCGAACGTGCCGCCGACCACCTTGGCGAACGTCTCCACGGCCAGCGTCTTGGCCACGCCGGGCACGCCTTCGAGCAGGACGTGGCCCTTGGCGAGCAGGCCTACCAGCATGCGCTCGACCAGTTGGTCCTGGCCCACGATGATCCGCTTGACCTCGAAGATCGCGCGTTCCAGGGTGTGCACCTCGGACTGCAGGTTTGTGGAATTGGAGGGCGGCGGCGGACCACCGTGGGTGTTCGGGGGATAACCCTGCGCCGGGCCTTGCGGCCCACCTGCTGACGTCATCGACGATCCTCTTACCTTGTTTCTGAAAAAGGCGCAGGTCGTGCGCCGCGGGCCGGGTGCCCGTCGTCAACTATTCCAGGCACTTCCGGATCCGTCGACGTGGCCCGGGTCTGCTCAGGCTTCACTCAGCCCACGCTCAGGATTCGATGATGCGGGCCAGATAGGGCTGCAGCCCGGCGGTGCGCAGCGGGCTGACCGTCACCTTGCCGGCGCTGCCGGCGGCCTCCAGCATCTGGCCGCCGCCGAGATAGATCGCGACGTGCTGGCTGCCACCGGGCCCCCAGAACAACAGGTCACCGCGTTTGGCCTGCGACTGCTGCACCTTGCGGCCGGTGTTGTACTGATCCCCCGAATACTTGGGAATCAGCACACCGACGCCGGCGAACGCGAACCGGGTGAAGCCCGAACAGTCGTAGCCGACCGTGTCCGCGCCGGAGTCCACGCCCCGGCTGGGGCCGCTCGGCGTGCCGCCTCCCCACGAATACGGCACGCCGAGCTGCGAGCCACCCCGACGGATCACGTACTCGATGGCCTGTGGGCCACGCACCCGGCCCGCGGCGACGCTCCCGGTGCTGGGGCTGCCGCCGAGACCGATGCTGCTCAGGAACTTCTGGCCAAGGTCCTGAGTGGTCTGGATGGCCATCTGGCTGACTTGAAAGGACGCGTTGGCGATCGCGACCGGGTCGCCGGGTGCGCCCGCGCTGATCAACTTGGGCAGCGTGGGGTCCCACTGCCCGTCATCGGGTGCGGCCGCGGCCGGTCCGGCGAACCCGACCACCAGAGCGAGTGCGGCGAGCAGCAGCGCGGCGCTGCGCGCGCAGCGAAAGTACTTGGGGCGCAAAATCACAGAAATCATTGGCATCAGTACTCGATGTACCGAACGACGTAGGGCGTCATGCCGCTGGTGCGCACCGGCGAGACCTTGACGTGCGAGCCGGTGAAGGGCGCCTCGAGCATCTGGTTGTTGCCGAGGTAGAGCGCAACGTGCTGGCTGGCGTTGGGGCCGTAGAAGATCGCGTCGCCGCGGCGCATCTGCGACGACGGGATCTTGCGGCCCTGGTTGTACTGCGTACCCGTGTAGTGCGCCAGCTTGATGCCGACGCCGGCGAACGCGTAGAGGAGCAGGCCGGAGCAGTCGAAACCCACCGTGCCCGCGCCGTGATCGATGCCGCGGCTCGGGCCGGCGGCGTTGCCGCCGCCCCACGAGTACGGCACACCCATCTGTGACCCCGCACGCTGGATGACGTACTCGGAGGCCTGCCTGCCGTAGACGCGCGGAATCGCGCCGTTGGTATAGCCGCTCGGCGTGGGCAGGAATCCGAGCTTCTGCAGGAAGCCCCGGCCCATGTCGGCGGTGTACTGCGCCGAGGTCGACGAAATGCCGAGCACCGAGTTGATGATCGCGATCGGGTCACCGCTGACGAATGCGCTGGGAATCGCCGGCAGGGTGGGATCCCACAGGCTGACGTCCCAGTTCCCCGCCGCGGGGGCGGGTGCCCCGGGCTTGCGGTCCCAGTCGGCGGCCGGGTTGGCCTGGCGTGCGGGGGCGACCTGCTGCAGTTTGGCCTGTGCGGCGGCCCGCTCGGCGGTCAGCTGATCCAGCTCGGTCTGCTGCGCGCCGAACGTCTGCTGCGCGGTGGTCAGCGCCGACACCGCGGCGTCCTGGCTGGCCCGCGCGTCGACGGCAGCCTGGTCGGCCTTCTGCTTCGTCAGCCGCGCCGACGACTCCATGTTCACCTGTTCGGTGCGGGCGCGCTGCAGGTTGCCGATCACCTGCTGCGCGCTCGCTGCCAGCGTCTGACCCGCCGCGGCCGTGTTGAGGATGTCGGCCGGATCGGCGGCGGTCAGATACGAGTTCGAGGGACCGTTCACGTAGCTGGAGGCGGCGAAGGTATCGAATCGCTGCTGTGCGGATCTGATGGCGGCGTTGGAGTCCTCGACGGCCCGCCGGCCGGCGCCCACCTCGAGCTGCGCGGCCGCGGCGTTGTCGCGGGCGGTCTGCACGTCGACGATCGCCTTGTTGACACCCTCCTGCTGGATCTGCACCTGCGCGCCCAGCTCCTGCAGTTTCTGGTTGGAGTTCGCGACGGCGGCAACCAGTGCGGCAATGGTGTCCGTGCGACCGGGTTCGCCGGCGGCCAGGCCGGGAGTGGCGAGCAGCATGCCCAAGATCATTGGAACGGCGCAGACTCGCCCGCACAGAGCTCGATGTCGCCGGCCGAGCGGCTCCAGCCGGGAAGCAGAGGCGCGAGGGGTGCGTCTCATTCGACTCGGTCTCCTATGGCTCGCGAACGTGGCAGCACTTTCGTTCGTGGGCACCCGCGCGCGGAAGTCACACAAAGAACAACTACATCATTAGGTCCCTTTTGCACCGTATGTCACAACTGACGCTAAAGAAACTCTAGTCACAAACTACATGTCTGTAATTAAGTGGAGTGTGACCGAATAGTGATGTTTGAATTTGCCGGACGGCGGCTTTTACTTCTCGTCGGGCTTGGCGCGCAGCTGCAGCCAGCGGGTGGCGACGACGGCCGCGAATACCGCGACAACGACCACGATGGTGAACGCCGTCCACGGAAAGTGGGGCGTGGTCAACTCACTGACGAAGTTCTTCGCGCCCTGCACGGGACCTTGCCCTTCGGCGACATCCTGGCCGGCCTCGACGGTGACCCGGTCGTATGTCGTGCTGAAGCTGCCCGACTCCGAGGGGCTGAGCACCAGCACTGTTGATCCCGGGTAGGCCTCGCCGACCTCGGTGGCAATGTCGCGCAGCGGCGTATCGATCGGTGTGTCCTTGTCGATTGCGACGATCTTCAGGTCGATGCCCTGCTGTTTGGCCTCGGCGACCACGTCGGCCAGGCCGGCGTTCTCGGGGACCCCCACCGCACTTACCCCGTCATCCTTGACATCGGCGATCACCAGGTTCATGCACGTGTCGACGGGTGTGGTCTCCGGCTGCCCGACCGGCCCACACACCTCTGGCGGGATATACGAGGGGAGAAACGGGATCACGTGCGGTCCGGTCACAGGGGCACCGTACGCGATCGCGGTCGAAGTGGGTGGCAGCACGCACCCGAGAAGCCAAGACTGAACACCCGAGCGGGTTGCTTTGCAGGACAAGCGTACTGTTAGGATTGGATGCGCCGCCGACACGGCCCGTCGCGGCGATGATCAGCCGGGAGTTGATGTGAGCAGCAAAGATTCGGTGAATTCGTTTGACGCCCGCGACACGCTCGAGGTCGGGGACAACAGCTACCAGATCTACCGACTCGATGCGGTGCCCGGTACCGAGAAACTCCCCTACAGCCTCAAGGTGCTCGCCGAGAACCTGCTGCGCACCGAGGACGGCTCCAACACCACCAAGGAACACATCGAGGCCATCGCCAACTGGGACCCCGAAGCCGAACCGAGCGTGGAGATCCAATTCACCCCGGCGCGGGTGATCATGCAGGACTTCACCGGTGTGCCGTGCATCGTCGACCTGGCCACCATGCGGGAGGCCGTCGGCGAGCTCGGTGGCGATCCCGACAAGGTCAATCCCCTGGCGCCGGCCGACCTGGTGATCGACCACTCGGTGATCGCCGACCTGTTCGGCCGCGAGGACGCCTTCGAGCGCAACGTCGAGCTGGAGTACCAGCGCAACCGGGAGCGCTACCAGTTCCTGCGCTGGGGTCAGGGCGCGTTCAACGACTTCAAGGTGGTGCCGCCGGGAACCGGCATCGTGCACCAGGTCAACATCGAATACCTGGCCCGCGTCGTGTGGGAACGCGGCCGGGCGGGCGAAGAAATCCGCGTGGCCTACCCGGACACCTGCGTGGGCACCGACTCACACACCACCATGGAGAACGGCCTGGGCGTGCTGGGCTGGGGCGTCGGCGGCATCGAAGCCGAGGCGGCCATGCTCGGCCAGCCGGTGTCGATGCTGATCCCCCGGGTCGTCGGCTTCAGGCTGACCGGCGAGCGTCAGCCCGGGGTCACCGCCACCGACGTGGTGCTCACCGTCACCGAGATGCTGCGCAAGCACGGCGTGGTGGGCAAGTTCGTCGAGTTCTACGGCGACGGCGTGGCAGAGGTGCCACTGGCCAACCGCGCCACACTGGGCAATATGAGCCCCGAGTTCGGTTCCACCGCAGCGATTTTCCCGATCGACGAGGTCACCATCGACTACATGAAGATGACCGGCCGCAGCGAGGAGCAGCTCGCACTGGTCGAGGCCTACGCCAAGGAACAGGGCATGTGGCACAACCCCAAGCGCGAGCCGAAGTACTCCGAGTACATCGAGCTGGACCTGTCCGATGTGGTGCCCTCGATCGCCGGACCCAAGCGTCCGCAGGACCGCATCGCGCTCAACGACGCAAAGAACGCCTTCCGCAACGACATTCACAACTATGTGGAAGACGGCGCGGAGAACCCGCACACCAAGCTTGACGAGGCTGTCGAGGAGA
>NZ_JBOGDB010000186.1:0-21241 GCF_050701515.1 Mycobacterium sp.
CGATGCGACCGAGGAGAAGATCATCGAGATCATGCACGATCTCGAATCCCACGGCGGCATGGTGCGTGCGATCGAGGACGGCTACCTGCAGGGTCTGATCGCCGACGAGGCGTTCAAGGTTCACCAGGACATCGAGTCCGGGGCGCGCCCCGTCGTCGGCGTGAACAAATTCGTCTCCGACGAACCCGCACCGGACGTCGCGATGTACGAGCTCGACGCCGAGGGCCGCGACGTTCAGCTGAAGCGGCTCTCGAAGGTGAAGGCCGACCGGGATTCGGCCGCCGTGGCGGCCAGCCTGGCCGCGCTGTCGCAGGCCGCGGAGGGCACCGACAACCTGATGGGGTTCCTGATCGATTGCGCCAACGCCTACTGCACGGTCGGGGAGATGGTCAGTGCCCTGAAAGCGGTTTGGGGCGAGTTCCAGCAGCCGGTGGTGTTCTGATGGCTACTCGGGTACTCGTCACCAAACCGGGCCTGGACGGCCACGACCGCGGCGCCAAGATCGTCGCCCGCACCCTTCGCGACGCCGGCTTCGAGGTCATCTACACCGGCATCCGGCAGCGCATCGAGGACATCGTGTCGATCGCCCTGCAGGAGGATGTCGCGCTGGTCGGCCTCTCCATCCTGTCGGGTGCGCACGTCGCGCTGACCACCCGTACCGTGGAGGCGCTGCGCGCCGCCGAGGCCGGCGACATCGCCGTCGTGGTCGGTGGCACCATCCCCGAGGCCGACGTGCCGAAGTTGTTGTCCGCCGGTGCTGCGGCGGTGTTTCCGACCGGCACACCGCTGGACGTCCTGGTCCGCGAGGTGCGCGCATTGACTTCAGAGAAGGTGGGCGACTGATATGCGCCTTGGCGTGATGATCGGGGCGGAGCGCGGCGATATGGCGCGCAAGGTCACCAAGCTGGTGTCCGACATCGAGTGGGCGGAGTCGGCCGGCATGGACACCGCCTGGATGCCCCAGGTGCCCAACGACTTCGACGCGCTCACCATGGTGGCGCTGATGGCGAGCCGCACCTCCAAGATCGAACTCGGCACGGCCGTGGTGCCGCTGCAGGCCCAGCATCCGATCGCACTGGCACGCCAGGCGCTTTCGGTGCACGCCGGCGCGGGAGGACGGCTGGCGCTCGGCGTCGGGCCATCGCATCACTGGATCGTGCGCGACATGCTCGGCATCCCGTACCACAAGCCCGCTGCGTACACCCGCGACTACCTCCAGGTGCTCAACGCGGCACTGCGCGGCCCGGGCCCGGTCGACGTGGAGAACGACACGTTCACCGTGCACAACCCGACCGTGCTCGCCGCCGAGTCGCCGCTGCCGGTGCTGGTCGCCGCGCTGGGCCCGGTGATGTTGCAGATCGCCGGTGAGCTCGCCGACGGCACCGTGCTGTGGATGGCCGACGAGCGGGCGATCGGCGATCACATCGCGCCGCGGATCACCAAGGCCGCCGACAACGCAGGCCGGCCGTCGCCCCGCATCATCGCGGGCATTCCGGTCTGCCTGTGCGCCAACTCGGAGATCGATGCCGCCAAGGAGCGGGCCAACCGCATCCTGGCCGAGGCCGAGACGTCGCCGAATTATCAGAAGCTGCTGGATCGCGGCGACGCCCGTGACGTCGGCGACCTCTGCGCGGCCGGTGACGAAGAGGCCATCCTGGCGCGGTTCCGCCGGTTCGCCGATGCCGGCGTCACCGACCTATCGGTGCGGCTGTTGCCGATCGGAGAGAACCGAGACGAGTTGGTCGCATCCAAATACCGCACCCGCGAGGTGATTTCGCAGCTCGCTGTCGAGGTGCGATGAGCGCGGCACCGCTCGCGGGCATCCGCATTCTCGAGGTTGGCGTCATGCTCGCCGGCCCGTACGCCACGATGCTGCTGGCCGACCTCGGTGCCGAAGTCATCAAGATCGAGCCGCCGGACGGCGAGATCTCTCGGCAGGTCAGCGACAGCTACTTCGCGAGCCTGAACCGCAACAAGCAGAGCATCTGCCTGGACCTGAGGTCGGACGCCGGGCGAACCGAGCTCGGCGAGCTGGTCTCGGAATCCCATGCGCTGCTGGTCAATATGAAGCCATCGGCGATTCGCCGGCTCGGACTCACCTATGAGGCGCTACGGCGGTTCAACGAGCGGATCGTCTGTGTGGCCATGACGGGTTGGGGGCTGGACGGCGGCGACGACCCGGCCTTCGACTATGTCATCCAGGCGGCGACCGGCGTGGCGGCGATGACCGGTGATCCGGACAACCCGCCCACGCTGCCCGGATATTCGGCGGCCGACAACTCCACCGGGCTGGCCGCGGCGCTGGGGCTGCTGGCCCAGATCGTGTCCGGTCGCGGTGGGCAGATCGATGTTTCACTCCGCGACGTGGTGTTATCGCAATTGAACTACCGAGCATCGGCCTACCTCAACGACGGAACCGAGCCGCGCCGGCATCCGTTCGGTGCACACTCGTACTACGTTCCGGCGCAGCTTTTTTCGACGGCCGACGGGTATCTGGCCCTGTTCATCACCCATGACGCGTTCTGGAGTGCCTTCGCCACCGAAGCCGGCATCGATGGCTTTCCGACCATGGCCGAGCGTGCGGCCCGGCGCGAGGAGGTGCTCGCCGTTGTCGCGGCGGCGCTGGCCACCGACAGCGCCAAGGGTTGGGAGGACCGGCTGCGTCCGCTCGGGATACCGGCGGCCGCGGTCCGGACGCTGCCCGAGGCGCTGGAGGCCACGCCGGAGGTCATCGTGACGGCCGGGGACTTCCGGTTGGTGGGCAGCCCGATCCGGGTCTCCGGGTATGCGCCCGACTACCGGCCGCCGCCGAGGCTCGACGAACACACCGCGGTCACTCGTACTCGACCGTCACCGACGGCGTGTCCGGCACACCCTGACAGGTGAGGATGTATCCCTCGGCCACCTCGTCGTCGTCCAGAGCGTCGTTGACCCGCATGGTTGCCTTGCCCTCGGTTAGCCGGGCCATGCAGGTGCCGCAGTTGCCGGCCTCGCAACTGAACGGCGGAGACAGGCCCGCGCGCCGGGCGCTGTCCAGCAGGGTCTCATTCTCGGCGCGGGGAACCGAGGCCTTCTTGCGGTCGAGCAGGATCGTCACGGTCCCCTCGACGGTCATCTGACGTCTCCTTGTGCCATTGAGATTCTACTTCTCGGAGAATAGTATTCTCACTATAGGATAGTGTGTTCTCGGTAGGGTCGCAACGCCATGGAAGGGGGCGGTGAGCTGACATGAGCGAGCCGACCGCCCTTGCCTTCGACGAGCGCCAGTACAGCCTTGCGGAGCTGGACGCCCTGGCCAACGGCATGGCGACAACGCTCGAGCATCGCGGGGTGCGGGCCGGGGACCGGGTCGCACTGATGTCGTCGAACCGCCCGGAGTTCGTCGTCGCGCTGCGAGCCATCTGGCGGCTGGGTGCCGCGGCGGTACTGATCAGCCCGGCCTGGCGGCAAACCGAGGTCGAGCACGCCCTTGCGCTGACAAACCCGGCGCACGCCGTCGGAGACCATCCGCTGCTCGCCGAATCGATGCCGATGCTGCACCTGGACGCGCCCATCAACCCGGGCCGGGGCGAGTTCGACGAGCCCGATCCGGAATCGGACGCGCTGTTCGTGTTCAGTTCCGGCACCACCGGCATGCCCAAGGCGGTCCGGCACACCCACGGCTCGTTCGCGGTGGCCGTGCGGCATTGGCGTGATGCCTTGGGATTGTCGTCGGCCGATCGCATGCAGATCGTTACGCCGCCGTCGCATATCCTCGGCCTGCTCAACATCGTGATGGCGCTCGAGACGGGAGCATGGATCCGGTTGCACCGCCGCTTCGACATCGACCAGATGCTGCACCACATCGAAGCCGACCGGATCACCATCGAAATGGCCGTCGCGCCGATCGCTCTGGCGCTGGCCGCCCACCCCAAGCTCGACTCGTACGACCTGTCGTCGCTGCGGTACATCATGTGGTGCGCGACGCCAGTGACACAGAGCGTCGCCGAGGCCGTCACCCGCAGGGTGGATGTGGACTGGGTGACCGCATACGGCACCAGTGAATTGCCGGTGATCGCCTGCAATTCGATCGAAGGGGCGCGGCTGGACACCGTCGGACGCCCGGTGCCCGGCGTGACCGTGCGGGTGGTTTCGCTGGAGGACGGCACGTCGCTGGGGCCGGGTGGAGTCGGTGAGATCCAGGCACGGTCGGATTCGGTGATGGCCGGGTACCTGCCCGATGAGGCGACGGCACAGGCGTTCTCGGACGGTTGGTATCGGACCGGAGACGTCGGCCACCTCGATGCCGACGGCTGCCTGCGCATCACCGACCGGGCGAAGGAGATGATCAAGGTGCGCGGGTTTCAGGTCGCGCCGGCCGAGATCGAGGCAATCCTGCATGGGCATCCGCGGGTCGAGGACTGCGCGGTTTTCGGGGTGCCGGATCGAGCCGACGGCGAAGGCATCGTCGCCGCGGTCGCAACCCGGGGCGCGGTGCAGCCCGACGAGCTCATCGCCCTGGTCGGAGACCGGCTGGCGTCGTACAAACGACCGAGCCGAGTGGTGGTCGTTCCCGAGATTCCCCGGTTGCCTTCTGGAAAGGTATTGCGCCGAGTGCTGAAGGAGCAGCTTGGACGTCCGTCTGACGACTGAACAGCGGCAGCTGCGGGATGCCGCGGCCGAGCTCGCCGACGACCTCGGGCCGGGGTCGGTGGCCGACCTGGACGACGACAACCGCGTCGCACGACTGGAGAAGGCCATCGACGGCACCGGGTTTCGGACCCTGCGCAGCGACGGAGCCTCCGGCGTGGAGGTGGCGATCGTCGCCGAGGAGTTCGCCAGGGGCCTGGTCGACGTCCCATTCCTCGGGCCGGTGCTCTACGACGACCTCGGGTGCCGTCTCGGTCGTACGCCGTCGGTCGGTACCGCCGAGCCCGAGTCGGTCGATCTCACGAGAAGCGTTGCCGGAGTGGTCGAGTCGCCACCCGAGCTCGATGACCTCAGCGAGGAGGACGCCGGCCGGTGGCGGGCGCTTGCGTTGACGGTGACCTGCGCCGACCTCGTCGGTGCGGCCCGCGGTGCGCACGCGCTCGCCTGCGAGTACGCCAAGGTCCGCGAACAGTACGGCGCCACGATTGGCTCGTACCAAGCGATCGCTCACCTGTTGGCCGAGAGCCTGGCCCTGATCGAGGGCTCGATCAGCGTGCTGCGGCATGCCGCGTGGGCCGTCGATGAGCTACCCGCGGCCGAGGCCATCGAGGCCGGGCGGGTGGCCAAGATCTACGGCGCGCGTGCGGCCATGACGGTCTGTGAGACGTCGATCCAGGTGCATGGCGGCATCGGCAATACCTGGGAGTGCCTCGCGCACGTGTACCTGCGCAGGGTGCTGGCCGCCGCCGAGACGTGGCCCGTGAAGCTGGGGGAGGTGTCCATTGGATTTTCGTGATTCGCCGGAGGAAGCCGCCTTTCGGGAGCGGTTGCGCGGCTGGCTGACCGAACAGAAGGGGAAGTTCCCCACCTCGGGTGACGAATACTGGGCCTCCCAAGGTGACTGGCATCAGGCGCTTTATGCGGCGGGCTTTTTTGGCACGTCGTGGCCCGAGGAGTACGGCGGTCAGGATCTGCCCCCGGTGTACGACGTCATCGTCGACGAGGAGATCGCCAAGGCCGGTGCCCCGGCCCGACCCAGCCTGGGCTACCTGGTGGTCGGACTGTCACACCACGGCAACGAGCAACTGCGGCAACGGTTTCTGCCGGGGATGATCAACGGCACCGAGCGGTGGTGCCAAGGGTTCTCCGAACCCGGCGCCGGGTCCGACCTTGCGTCGCTGACCACGACCGCGACCCGCGACGGTGACGAATACGTCATCGGTGGCCACAAGATCTGGACGAGCTACTCCGACGTCGCCGACTGGTGCCTGCTGCTGGCCCGTACCGACAGGGACGTGCCCAAGCACAAGGGCATCTCGGCGTTCATCGTCTCCATGCACCAGGCCGGAATCGAGCAGCGTCCGCTGAAGATGATCAGCGGCGTCACCAAGGAGTTCGGCCAGGTGGCCTTCGACGGGGCCCGGGTACCGGTCGACCAGATGGTGGGCGAACCGGGTGAGGGATGGAAACTCGCGATGACGGTGGTCAGCCACGAGCGCGAACCGTCGACGCTGGGGTTCTCCGCGCGCTACGGAAAGCTGGTGCGCCAGTTGGCCTCCCGGGTAGACGGAGCTGTACCTGAGGAACTGTCGTGGGCGTGGGTGCAGACCGAGATGCTGCGGTTGCACGTCCGCAGGCGGTTGTCCGAGCAACTCGACGGAATCACCCACGGCCCGCAGGGATCGCTCGACAAACTCTTGATGACGTGGGTCGAGCAGTCGGTCGGGCATGCCGCGCTGGCCACCGTCGGCACCGGGGACGCTGAATTGTTCGGCGCCTACATGTACAGCCGCGCGCAGAGCGTGATGGGCGGCACCTCGCAGATTCAGAAGAACATCATCGCTTCGCGGATTCTAGGCTTAGGAGTGTGAAATGTACGACCTGCCACCGGAAATCGACGTACAGGCGGACGGTGCGCTGCGGATTATCACCTTGAACCGGCCCGATTCGCTGAACTCCGTCAACGACGACCTGCACGTCGGCCTGGCGCATGTGTGGGCCCATCTGGCCGAGGATCGGGAGGCACGCGCAGCGGTGATAACCGGACGCGGCCGCGCGTTCTCCGCCGGCGGCGACTTCGGGTATCTGGAGGAGCTGCGTCAGGACGCGGATCTGCGCGCGAAGACGATACTGCACGGCCGTGAGATCGTGCTGGGCATGGCCCGCTGCCGCATTCCCGTGGTGGCGGCCGTGAATGGGCCCGCCGTCGGATTGGGCTGCAGTCTGGTGGCTTTGTCCGACATCGTCTACATGAAAGAGGACGCTTACCTCGCCGACCCGCATGTGCAGGTCGGTTTGGTCGCGGCCGACGGCGGGCCGCTCGTGTGGCCGCTGCAGATGAGCCTGCTGCATGCCAAGGAGTACGCGCTCACCGGTACACGCATCTCCGCTCAGCGTGCTGCGGAGCTCGGGTTGGCCAACCACGTCGTCGACGACCCGTTGACGGAGGCGATCGCATGCGCGAAGAAGATCATGGAACTGCCGCGGCAGGCCGTCGAAAGCACCAAGCGGCTGCTGAACATCCACCTCGAGCGCGCGGTGCTGGCCGTGCTCGACTATGCCAACACCGCCGAGGAACAGTCGTTCAAGACCGACGACTTCCGCGAGATCGTCACCCGCCTCAACGCCAAAAAGTAGTTACCCGTACCCGCGAGCGTGCGTGTCTGCAGGCCGACACGCCGTCGCCAAGCAGCATTTCACGCACGCTCGCGGTGCGGCGACGGTGCGCTTTCTGTACGTATTTTGCGGCGTGTCCGCCGCAGACACGCACGCTCGCGGTTAGAGGGTGAGTTCTTCGGAGCGCTGGATGGTTCCGGTGATGCCGCTCGCATCCTGTTGTGCCAGAAGGACGGCGGCGTTGGCCATCGCCTCTGGTGGCTCGACCATCTCGGGCGGAATCTCCATACCCGCCCCGCCGGCCTGCCAGCCCTGGGTCAGCACCACCCGCGACGGGCTGAGGCAGTTGACCGCGACGTTGTCCGACTTCAGGTCGGCCGCCAGCCCGAGGTAGAGGCGCTCGACGGCGGCCTTCGACACCCAATAGGCGTTGGCGCCCTTGTCGATCATGCCGACGCCGGTGGTGGTGACGGCGATCAGCGAGCCGCCGCCGGAGGCCCGCACATGCGGAATCACCGCCTTCGTCACCAGGAAGACCCCGGTCAGGTTCACGTTCAAGGACAATTGCCAGCGCTTGAGCGGAGTGGATTCGATCGGGCCCAGCCACAGCACGCCCGCGTTGGCGATCAGGATGTCGATGCCGCCGAATTCCGAAACCGTCGCGGCCACAGCCGCTTCCACGGACTCCTCACTCGTGACGTCGCACGGCACGGCCAAAGCGCGGCCGCCGGATGCCGTAATCCCGTCTGCGACCGAACGAATTGTGCCGGGCAGCTTGCCCGTCTGCTCGGAGCGAGCGGCGACCGCGACCGCCGCACCCTCACCGGCGAGGGCCGTGGCGACCGTCGCGCCGATGCCCCGACTGGCACCGGCCACGAAGGCCACCTTCCCGTCCAGGGTCACTTCGGCGGGAAGCGCAACGCCCCGTCGAGGCGAATGATCTCGCCGTTGAGGTAGTCGTTTTCGATGACGCTCTGGGCGAGTTGGGCGTACTCGGTCGATCGGCCCATCCGTTTCGGGAACGGCACCTGCGGACCCCAGTACTGCTCGAGCTGGTCGGCCGCCTTGCCGTAGGCGGGGGTATTGATGGTGCCGGGGGCGATGGTGTTGACGCGGATGCCCAGCGGCGACAGGTCGCGCGCGGCCACCAGCGTCATGCCCAGCACGCCGCCCTTGGCCGCCGAGTAGGGGAGCTGCCCGATCTGGCCCTCGTAGCCGGCGATCGACGCGGTGTTGACGATGACACCGCGGCCGCCCTCCTCGAGGGGTTCGGACGCGGCGATCGCGGCGGCGGACAGCCGCATCACGTTGAACACCGCCGTCAGGTAGAACTCGATCGTCTTCTTGAAGCCGTCGAGGTCCAGCGGAGACCCGTCCTTGCCGACCAGCCGGCCGCCGCTGGCCGGACCGCCGTGGGTGTCCACCGAGATCCGCAACGGGGCCAGGGACTGCGCCTCGGCGATCGCCGCGTTGACGGACTCCTCCGAGGTGGCGTCGGTCGGCACATAGCGCACGCCGAGCTCGTTCTCCAGGTCCTTGCCCTTGTCGTCGGCAAGGTCGGCGACGACGACCTTGGCTCCCGCGCCGTGCAGCCTGCGGACGGTCGCCTCACCCAGGCCGCCTGCGCCGCCGACCACGATCGCGGAGCTACCGGCGATTTGCATATGATTCCCCTTCTTGCAACTGACACTCTCGATCAGAGAGAATAGCATTCTCATGCCGCTCGAAACGGAGAGATCTCATGCCCGACCGTCGTCGAGGTTCCAGCGCCCTAAGCTCGGGATTGGGATGACCATCGACGAGCTCATCACCGCGGCCCGCACCGGATCGACCCGAGCGGCCGGTCGGTTGCTGAGCCTGGTGGAAAGCGCGCGCCGGGACGAAGTGCTGGCTGTCCTGGACGCGTCGACGGCTCGGGTGATCGGGATAACCGGTCCGCCGGGGGCCGGCAAGTCAACGACGATCGCGGCACTGGTCGGCGCGTACCGCGGGCAAGGCATGCGGGTTGCGGTGCTCGCGGTGGATCCATCGTCGCCCTACAGCGGCGGCGCGCTGCTCGGCGACCGGATCCGGATGGCCGCGCACATCAACGACCCCGATGTACTCATCCGCTCGGTGGCCACCCGCGGTCACGTCGGGGGGTTGGCCGCGGCGGTACCCGCGGCGATCCGGCTGCTCGCCGCGCTGTCGTACGACCCGATCGTGCTGGAGACGGTCGGCGTCGGTCAGTCCGAAATCGAGATTGCCGCGCTGGCCGACCCCACCGTCGTAATTCTCAATCCCGGTGCGGGAGACGCCGTTCAGGCCGCCAAGGCAGGCCTTCTCGAGGTTGCCGACATCGTGGTGGTCAACAAGGCCGACCGGGAGGGTGCGGACGAGACGGTGCGCGACATTCGGGCCGAGGTCAAGGTGCCGATACTCAAACTGATTGCGGCCCAAGACGATGGCATCGCCGAGTTGGTCGACGCGATCGACACCCACCATCGTTCGGATACTCGTGAACGGCGCACGGCGCGCGCACGTGCACAGATTCTGTCGCTGGCCCAGACGCGGCTTCGCAGCCATCCCGACCTGGATCGGCTTGCGGAACTGGTCGCCGACGGTGGCAGCGACCCGTACACTGCCGCCGAGCGGCTGTTCGCGGTACCGGTCGAGCCCTGATGCTGATACAAAGTCGCTACAACGGAACGGGAGCTATGAAGTGAGTGTGCCGAGTCCAACCGTTGCGGGTGCGCCCGTCGAATTCGATCCATACTCAGATGATTTCTTCTCTTCGCCGTACGAGACATACCGCCGCATGCGTAACGAGGCGCCGGTGTACTACAGCGAAAAGTACGACTTCTGGGCGCTGACCCGTTATGACGATGTCACGGCGGCGATCAAGGACTACGAGTGCTACTCATCGGCCAAGGGCATCACGCTCGACATGGTCAAGGCCGACAACGCCGCCACCCTCGGGAAGCTCATCATCACGATGGATCCGCCCGAGCACGAGCGGATGCGCAAGCTGGTGAACCGCGTCTTCACCCCACGCGCGATCGTGTCGCTGGAATCGATGGTGCGAGAAGCCATCAATCGCTATGTGAACCAACTGGATCCATCCTCGTTCGACGCGGTGGCCGACTTCTCAGCGCCCTTCCCGGTCGAGATCATCACCGCGATGCTCGGCGTCCCCGCCGAGGACAGGCAGCAATTGCGACATTGGATCGACAAGGGACTCGAACGCGAGCCGGGCAAAATGGGTCCGTCGGCCGAGGGCCTCGACGCCAACATGCGGTCCGGTGCGTACTACTACAACCTGATCCAACAACGTCGCGCCGAGCCGCAGGACGACATGATCAGCCGGCTCATCGAGACGGAGGTCGTCGAGGACGGCGAGGCCAGGCGGCTCGACGACATCGAGATCACCGGGTTCTGCACCATGCTTGGCGGTGCGGGCGCCGAGACTGTCACCAAACTCGTCGGCAACGCCGTCGTGGTGTTCGCGGACAACCCCGACCAGTGGCAGAAGCTGCAGGACGATCGCGGCAAGATACCCGCGGCCTTCGAGGAGTTACTGCGATATGAAGGCCCCTCGCAGTACCAAGTCCGAACCACCACCCGCGATGTAAAGGTGCACGACACCACGATCCCGGCGGACAGCGCGGTCCTGCTCATCAACGGCGCGGCCAGCCGCGACGAGAGGTTCTTTCCGGACCCCGACCGCTTCGACATCGATCGCGAGCGAAAGGTCGGCTACAACCTGAATTTCGGCTACGGCATCCACAGCTGCCTGGGCGCCGCACTGGCGCGGATGGAAGGCCGGATCGCACTGGAGGTATTGCTCGACTTCATTCCGCGCTACGAGATCGACCGTACCGGCCTGCAGAGAGTGCGCATGACCAATGTCGCCGGTTGGGCCAATGTTCCGGTCCGCGCCGCCAACTGAGGGCGCTCACCGATCGATGGCATCCAGCGCGGCCGGTGTGTCCAGGTCGACAAAGGCGATCGAGTAACGTTTCGCGAGCGCGGCCGCGATATCGGGCCGCTGCCAAGCGTCGCCCGCACTGGCGGTCGCCAACCAGAGTGCGAGGCCATGCGCGACCGAGGCGCGGTAGCGTAACCAAACCTCTTCTGCCGTAGGCCTTTCCGCAGCCGGCATGGCGAGCGCGCCGCGGTACTCCTCCAGCAGGTCTCGCTCGTGGCTGCGCCGGTCTTCGGTGGTCAGGGCGCCCTGCAGGAAATAGCCGAGGTCGAGCGACCAGTTGCCGCGGCGCGCGACCTGCCAGTCGAGGAAGCCGACTTCGTTGTCCGGTAGCACGTAGGTGTTGCCGATGTGCGGATCGCCGTGCAGCAAGGTCTGCGGCGATTTCGTCAGCGTGCGGATGTATCGCGCCCACAGACCGTTGAACAGCGTTTCGCCGGTCAGCGCGGTGATCGCGGGAGTGGCGGCCTCCCCGATCGCCTGGTAGGCCATGTGCAGCGGCGCAGCTTCCATGCCCGCCCACGGCTGGAACGCCTCCAACCAGCCCAGCCCCGGGTGCTCCGCGCTGCGGCGACCCCAGAACTCGCCGTGCATACGGGCCAGCCCCCGCACTCCGTTGGCGGCCTGCTCGACCGTCATTGGACGGGTGGCATCTCGCGGATCGGCTCCGCGCACCGTCAGATCCTCCATCACCAGGATGAAGTCTTCCGCCGGCTCATCGATCACCGCTGCGTACACCTTCGGATGCTCAAGCGGCAGAACGACTCCCGAGTTGAACAACCGGGGTTCGTGGAACAGCCCGCTGGTCAGCCGAATCAGATCTCGATGAGCCGGATCCACCGCCTTCACGAAGACGGTGGCCGGGCCCGATCCCACCGTGTATCTCAACGCCAGCCGCGCACGGCGGTTGGTCCCATCGTCGCGCAACCGGACCGAGACGTCGCCGACCACAGCGTCTGGATGGTGCAGGCGGATTGCCGCCGTCATCCATTCGGGGGTGAGTTCATCCCAGTCGCTGGGAACGGACAGCGTATGACGTTCGCTCACTCGACCGACTTTTCTGTCGCCGCGGCGTGTCCGGCGCGGAACCCGAAAACCATTGCGGGGCCGATCGTTCCGCCGGCACCGCCGTAGGCCTTCCCGGTCGCACCCGCCATCGCGTTACCCGCGGCATACAGTCCCGGGATCGGACGACCGCTGACGTGCAGGACGCGGCCGTCGCGATCGGTGCGCGGTCCGCCCTTGGTACCCATCGCGCCGATTGACACCGGCACTGCGTAGTACGGCGCCGTATCGACGGGACCGAGTGTCTTGCCCGCCGTGGTCGCCGCCTTGTCATCGCCCCAATATCCGTCATAAGCGCTCGAGCCGCGCCCGAAATCGGGATCGTCCTCATCGGCGACGTGGTCGTTCCACGCCGCCAGCGTGCGGGCCAGACCCGCCGCGTCGATTCCGGTCTTCTCGCCCAGCTCGGCGAGATCCCGCGACTGACAGAACCAGTGCGGGACCGGGCCGTCGGGTTCCACGCCGAGAAAACCGTAGTGCTTGAGATGAATCGAGTCGAAGACGATCCACGCCGGGTCGTTCGCGTACCCGTCTCGCGGATCGAGGAAGTGGAAAGGGCCCGCCATCGAGTTGTACTCGCCGGCCTCGTTCAGGAATCGCTTGCCGGCCCGGTTGACGATGATGCTTCTCGGCCGGGTGCGTTCGAGTCGCACGCTGCGGCTTCGCGGATGCCCGCCGAAGGTGTCTCCGGGAATCTGCACGATCGGCACCCACCACGCTTCACCCATGTTGGCCAGATCGGCGCCATGCGCCATGGCCATGCGCAGACCGTCGCCGGTGTTGTTCGGAGGCGACACCGCGCCTCGCATCGGGCCGCGCAGGTATGCCTCGACCAGCTTCGCGTCCCACTCGAACCCGCCCGTGCCCAGCACCACGCCACCGCGCGCCCGGACACGTAAGTCCTTGCCCTCGTGTGCGATCCGGACCCCGGTGATACCGGACGGATCCGCGATGAGCTCCACCGCACGCGCGTCCGTCCGCGGAGCCACGCCGGCGTCGAGCAGTCCTTTCAACAGCCCGGCGATCAACGCCGTGCCGGCCACGCAGTAGTCACCGGATTCGTCATCGACCGACGCATGGATGCGGGCGCGGGTCTCGGCGTCGATGCCGACATTGCTGAAGTCGGCGGGAAACGACGTGATCCGGTCACGCCACTCGCCCAGCCGCGCCAGATCGAACGGTTTGGCGTTGAGCGACCGCCCGCCCGTCGGCCGTCCCCCGGGCAGTTCCGGCTTGTAGTCCGGAAATCCCTCGGCGATTTCGAACCGCAGGTCGCTGTGCTTCTCCACGAAGTCGAGCATCTTCGGACCGGTACGGACGAACGTCTCGACCAGTTCGCGGTCCATCACGCCCAACGACTGTGCCTCGAGGTAGCGCAGCGCATCGGCCTCCGTCAGCTCACCGTCGGGCGAGCGCCGGTGTGCCGGGATCCACACGATGCCACCGGAAACCGCGGTGGTTCCGCCCACCGTGGAGGCCTTTTCGTAAACCGCCACCGATGCGCCGTTGGCCGCCGCGGCTAATGCGGCCGTCAGCCCGGCGCCGCCGCTGCCCAGCACGACGACGTCGAACTCGTGGTCCCAACCGGTCATCGTGTCCTCCTTTCGGCGTGGGTCCTCAGCTGAGGATCGCGGACAATTCGTTGGCCGCCTTGATGACCGCGTCCTTGCCGCCCATGACGACGTCCTCGCGGTGAGAGATCAGGTTGATGCACGTCGGCGGCGACGGCGGCCGCCTGCGCACCGGCACGGCGAGCCCATAGGTGTTCGGCTCGACCTCGCCATGGGTGATCACCCAGCATTGTTTGCGGGTTTGAGGAACGAGGTCTCGCTCGCCGGGGCGCGGGGGCATGCTGGCCAGGAGCGCAATTCCGGCCGCCCCGCGGTCCAGCGGGTAACGGCTCCCCTCGTGGAAGGACAGTTGGTAGAAGACATTTGTCGGCACGATCACCGCGATAGCGACCTGTTGGTCGCCCTCGGCGATGAGCAAAGACACCGTGGTGCCGAGTTCGTCTGCCAGCGCGCGCAGGGTGGGCAGACTGAGCCCACGAACGTTGTTGTCGAACGACGCGCCGAGGACTGCGAGCGCTGCCGCCGACCGGTAACGGCCGTCCTCGCCTTTGGCGACGAACCGATACTGCGCGAGCGTGGTGAGCAGGCGATACGCGATGGTGCGGTGTACTCCGATGTCGTCTGCGACCTGCTGCGCACTCAGGCCGCTTGGCGAGGAGGCGACCAGTTGCAGCGCAGCAAGACCCCTGGCCAGGGTCTGCGAACCAGGCGCGCCGTTGGCCGCCTTGCCGGCGCTGGCCTTCGGCATGGCGCCCCTCCTTGACAGACGGAATCCCGAGCGTGATGCTCTTACTATAGTGCACGTAACTGTGCGATAAATGAGCAGAGTGCTTACAAGTTACGAGAATTGAATTCTCGCCGTCAAGAGAGGTGACGAGGTGGCGGAGCACGAAAGCGTCTGGAGCGATCTCCAGGGCGTCGCGTTCTCGCAGGGCTACCTCGACGCCGGCGGGGTGCGCACCCGGTACTTGCATGCGGGCGATCCGGGCAAGCCGGCGCTGGTGCTGCTGCACGGGTCGGGCGGGCACGCCGAGGCCTACGTCCGCAACCTGGAGGCACACGCCGAGCACTTCTCCACGTGGGCCATCGACATGCTCGGCCACGGCTATACCGACAAACCCGGCCATCCGTTGGAGGTCGCTCACTACGTAGCGCATTTGATGGCGTTCTTCGATGCCATTGGCGCCGAGCGGGCGCACCTGTCCGGTGAATCGCTCGGGGGGTGGGTCGCCGCCCGCGCCGCCGTCGACCACCCGGACCGGATCGACCGGCTGGTGCTCAACACGGCGGGCGGCTCGCAAGCCGATCCAGAGGTGATGAAGCGGATCATCACGTTGTCGATGGCCGCGGTCGAAGCCCCCACGTGGGAAACCGTTCAGGCCCGCATCAAGTGGTTGATGGCCGACAAGTCCAAGGACTACGACGACATCGTGGCGAGCCGGCAGCGGATTTACCGCCAGCCGGGCTTCGTCGCCGCCATGCGAGACATCATGGCGCTGCAGGATCCGGAGATCCGGTCGCGCAATCTTCTCGGCCCGACGGAGTACGGGGCTATCATCGCGCCGACATTGGTGGTGTGGACCAGCGATGATCCCACCGCCGACGTTACCGAAGGCCGCCGCATCGCGTCGATGATTCCCGGCGCGCGGTTCGAGGTGATCCCGGGCTGTGGCCACTGGCCGCAATACGAGGACCCGAAAACCTTCAACCGCCTGCACCTTGACTTCCTGCTGGGGCGCTGATCGTGGCCAAGAAGGCGGACGTCGTCATCGTCGGGGCCGGCCCGGTCGGGCTCACCTTGGCCAACATCCTTGGCCTGCAAGGTGTCCGCACGTTGGTGGTCGACGAGAGAGACAGCCTTATCGACTACCCTCGCGGGGTCGGACTGGACGATGAGGCGCTGCGCACGTTCCAGAGCATCGGTTTGGTTGACCAGATCCTGCCGCATACGGTGCCCAACCAGATCTTGCGGTTCTTCGACGCCAAGCGTCGGCTACTCGCCGAAATGGCGCCGCCTGACGCGCGGTTCGGCTGGCCCAAGCGAAACGGTTTCGTGCAACCGATGGTCGACGCCGAATTGCTGGTCGGTGTGGAGCGATTCGATCACGTCGAGGTGCGTTGGGGCCATCGCATGGAGTCCTGCGCTGAAACCGTGGACGGTGTCACGGTCGAGTTCGCGGATGGTCAAAAAGCTGTCGGTGCACGCTATGTGGTCGGCTGTGACGGCGGGCGCAGCGCAACGCGGCGACTCATGGGAGTGTCGTTCGACGGAACCACATCCCCGACCCGCTGGCTTGTCGTCGATTGCGCGAATGATCCCCTCGGCCATCCCAACAGCGAAGTCGGGGCGGATCCCGTGCGTCCCTACGTGTCGATCTCGATTGCACACGGAATACGGCGATTCGAGTTCATGATTCACGGCGACGAGTCCGACGAAGAGGCGGACGATCCGGCGTTCGTCAGACGCATGCTCGCCAAAATGGTTCCCGCTCCAGAGCGTGTGGACATCATCCGACACCGGGTCTACACCCACCACTCGCGCATCGCGGGCACATTCCGGCAGGGACGGCTGATGATCGCGGGTGACGCGGCCCACCTGATGCCGGTGTGGCAGGGGCAGGGCTACAACAGCGGCATCCGGGACGCCGCCAATCTCGGCTGGAAGCTGGCGGCGGTGGTGAACGGCCATGCCGACGATGCACTGCTCGACACGTACGACGTGGAACGACGCAAACACGCCAGGGCGATGATCGACCTGTCCACGATGGTTGGGCGGGTCATCTCGCCCACGAACCGGCGGGTAGCGGCGCTGCGCGACAAAGTCATTCATGCCGCGTCGGTGGTGCCCGCGCTCAAACGGTACGTGCTCGAGATGCGGTTCAAACCAATGCCTCGATATGAACACGGGGCGGTCTTTCACGCGGAGCCTCGCTCCCAAACCTCGCCGACGGGCACATTGTTCATCCAGCCCCGCGTCGACACCCGGGACCAGCAGAACGTGCTTCTCGACGACGTCCTCGGAGCCGGCTTCGCCGTACTCTGCTGGAGCAATAATCTCCGCGCAGTGCTCGGCGATGAAGCGTTCGATCGATGGAAGGCGTTGGGAACCAAGTTCGTTACTGCTCGGCCGATGACGCAACTGCAGTGGCCTGAACACGACGACGCCGACGTCGTCATCGTCGGTGATCGCAGCGGTGCCCTCAAGGCCTGGTTCGACACCCACACCGACTCCGTGCTCTTCCTGCGCCCCGATCGGTGTGTTGCCGGCGCCTGCATCGCCCAGCGCGCGCCCGAAATGAGCGCATCGCTGTTCAAGGTTCTCTATCTGACCCAGGGAGGAGGCTCCGGCTCTCATGGCGACACTAGCCCTGTGCTGTATGTCCCACAGCCCGCTACTGAATCTTCCGGGACCGTCGCAGGGTCTCCTTGACGAGATCAACTCGGCGCTGGCCGACGCCCGGGAGTTCGTGCGCGCGTACGACCCGGAGCTCGTTGTCATCTTCTCCCCGGACCACTACAACGGGGTCTTCTACCGGATGATGCCGCCATTCTGCATCAGCACGAAGGCGATCGGAGTCGGTGACTTCGGCACCCAGGCAGGCCCGCTCAACGTTCCCGAAGACATCGCCAACGACTTGGCGGAGGCGGTGCTCGCTGCGGACGTCGACGTTGCGATCTCGGCGAGCATGGACGTGGACCACGGCACGGTGCAACCGCTGCAAATCTTGTTCGGCGACGCCACGTCCCGTCCCGTGATTCCGATCTTCATCAACTCGGTTGCCACACCGCTTGGGCCGCTGCGTCGTTCGAGGGCGCTGGGCACCGCGGTCGGGAACTACCTGTCCACCCTGGACAAGAGGGTTCTTGTTGTTGGTTCGGGCGGTCTTTCTCATGATCCGCCGGTTCCGACACTCGCGACCGCGCCGCCGGCCGCCTTGGGCCGGATCGTGCTCGGCGAACCGATGTCCCCCGAGCAGCGGCAAGCCCGTCAGGTGGCGGTGATGGAGGCGGCGCAGAACTTCGCGCACGGACAAAGCGAACTGCGGCCGCTCAACCCGGAATGGGATAGCCGCTTCCTGGACGTCGTTGACAGCGGCCATCTCTCCGACGTCGATGGCTGGTCCACCTCGTGGATGGCGCACGAGGCGGGTAACTCCGCGCACGAAGTCCGCACCTGGGTAGCGGCTTTCGCCGCGCTGGCAGCACAGGGCCGGTACCGGACCGAGCACCGCTTCTACCGGTCGGCTCCCGAATTGATCGCAGGATTCGCCGTGCGGACGGCGGTGCCGACGTCATGACCTCCAGTGCATCCGGCACGTTCGAACAGACGGTGGACGTGCTGGTCGTCGGTTCGGGTGGCGGCGGCATGACCGCGGCGCTTGCCGCGGATGCTTTCGGGCTCGACACCCTCGTCGTCGAAAAGTCTGCTCAGTTCGGTGGTTCGACCGCGCTGTCTGGCGGCGGCATCTGGGTTCCGGGTGCGCCGTCGCAACGTAAGGAGGGGTACCTGCCCGACCCCGATGGTGTTTTCGAATACCTACGGCACATCACCGGGGGACTCGTCAGCGACGCGCGACTGCGGCGGTACGTTGAGACCGCGCCGGAGATGATGGAGTTCCTGGAGAAGCGCAGCCGGTGGTTCGAGTTCGTATGGAAGCCCGGCTACGCCGACTACTACCCGGAGCTGCCCGGCGGTTCCAAGCTCGGCAGCACGATCAACGTGCCCGCGATCGACTTGCGCAAACTTGGCGACGAGGAACAGAACCTGTTGCGGCCACTGGCATTGGTGCCGAAGGGAATCTGGTTCGCCCCCAAGGATCTTCGGCTGTTCTATCAGGTCCGTCAGAACTGGCGCGGCAAGGCCGTGCTGGTCAAGCTGATCTGGCGGATGTTTCGCGCGCGGGTGTTCGGCGACCGAATGGCCGCGATCGGTCAGTCGCTCGCCGCCCGGCTACGACTGGCTTTGAAGCAGCAGAACATTCCGCTGTGGCTCAGCACGCCGATGACAGACCTGATCACCGACGTCGACGGGACGGTGACGGGTGCGGTGGTCGAGAAGGACGGGCGGTCACAGCGCATCGGCGCGCGCCGCGGTGTGATCCTGGCCGCCGGCGGCTTCGACCACGACACGGCTTGGCGCAGGCAGCATCTTCCGGTGCTCGAGAAAGACTGGAGCTTCGGCAATCCCGCCGCAATGGGTGATGGAATCCGGGCGGGCGAAAAGGCCGGTGGTTCCACCGATCTGCTCGACGAGGCCTGGTGGTTCCCGGCCATCTGTTGGCCGGACGGCCGACTGCAATTCATGCTCAACGAACGCATGATGCCGTCACAGTTCGTGGTCAACGGCGAGGGGAAGCGATTCATCAACGAGGCGGCGCCCTACATGGACTTCGCGCACGCGATGATCGCGGGACAGACGTCTGGCGTCACCCACATCCCGTGCTGGCTTATCACGGATATCCGCTCGTTCCACCGGTACGTGGTGGCCGGGCACTTGCCGATACCGAAGGTGCCGTTCGCGCCGGTGCCCACCGGGCGCAAGGTGCCGGCGGCCTGGCTGGAGTCGGGTGTCGTGCAGGAGGCTGGCAGCTGGGACGAACTCGCCCGCGCCATCAAGGCGCCGGCAGAGAACTTGCGTGAGACCGCTGCGCGCTTCAACGAGCTGGCGCGCAAGGGTCACGACGACGACTTCAACCGCGGCCACAGTGCGTACGACAACTACTACGGCGACCCCACGCTGCCCAATCCGAACCTGGCGCCGCTCGGCAAACCGCCGTACTACGCGTTCCAGATCATCCTCGGCGACCTCGGCACGTCGGGCGGTCTGCGCACCGACGAGCACGCCCGTGTGCTGCGCACGGATGACAGCGTCGTGAAAGGGCTGTACGCGGTGGGAAACACCTCGGCCGCGGTGATGGGCCGAAGCTACGCCGGCGCGGGGGCCACCATCGGGCCGGCCATGACATTCGGCTACGTCGCCGCCAAGCACATCGCAAACCAGCTGCCGGCCAATGGCGGCATCCTGACCGATTCGACACTCGATTCACATCGAAAGGTAACGAAATGAAGATCTCGCTGTTCTACGAATTTCCGCTGCCGCGGCCGTGGAGTGACGACGACGAGCACATACTTTTCCAAGACGGCCTCGACGAAGTGGAGGCGGCTGACAAGGCGGGCTTCTCCACCGTCTGGCTGACCGAGCACCACTTCCTCGAGGAGTACTGTCACTCGACGGCGCCGGAGATCTTCCTCGCCGCGGCGAGCCAGCGCACCAAGAACATTCGGCTCGGGTTCGGGATCATGCACCTTCCCCCACCCGTGAACCATCCGGCCCGTGTTGCCGAACGCATTTCGACGCTGGATCTCATCTCCAACGGCCGGGTGGAGTTCGGCACCGGGGAGTCGTCATCGGTGGGTGAGCTCGGTGGATTCGGCATCGACCCCGCGGACAAGCGCACCATGTGGGAAGAAGCGCTGGAAGTCTCGATTCGCTGCATGATCGAGGAGCCGTTCACCGGCTTCAAGGGCCAGCACATCGAAATGCCGCCGCGCAACGTGATTCCCAAGCCGCTGCAGAAGCCGCACCCGCCGGTGTGGGTCGCGTGTACCCGGCCGGCATCGGTGCAGATGGCCGCGCAACGAGGCCTCGGCGCCTTGAGTTTCGCCTACACCGGACCCGGCCCGCTCACGGAACGAGTCAACGGCTATTACAAGGAGTTCGAGGAGAACGGCGCACCGGTCACACCACAGATGAACCCCAACATCCTCGCCATCGGCGGCGACCTTTCGATGATGGTGGCCCCCACCGACGAGCAGGCCGTCGAACGGCTCGGAATGGGCGGTGGATTCTTCGCGTTCGGCATTATGCACTACTACATGACCGGGATGCACACGCCGGGACGGACCGGTGTCTGGAAGCGGCATCTCGAAGAGATCGAGAAAGATCCGACGGTGGTGTACGGCCCCGGGCGAGGGCCGATCGGCAGCCCGGCCACGGTGCGTGAGTTCTTGCGCGGCTACGAGGAAAGCGGCGTCGACGAACTGATCCTGCTGCTCACCCCGCGCAGCCACGAAGCGACGATGGAATCCATCGAGTTGATGGGCAAGGAGGTTCTGCCCGAGTTCATCGAACGCGACGAGAAGGCGGTCACCGAGAAGGCAAAGCGGCTGGCGCCGATCATCGAGAAGGCCGAGGCCCGCGGGCCGGAGTCGAAGGCCCCCGGATTCGACGAAAGCTACGCGTTCGGGGGTCTGCCCAAGGGCCGCGAAAATTACACCGCCAATGAGGTGTCGTTGGCGATGGAGGAGATGAACGCCGGTATCGAGCAGGCGGCCCAGAAACTCAAATCAGGGGAAGGATGGGACAGCAGAAACCCGGAGGCTGACCGGAAATGAG
>NZ_JBOGDB010000187.1:0-28280 GCF_050701515.1 Mycobacterium sp.
AGTCGTTCAAGGTCACCTCGAACTCCTGGGAGTACACCGGGGACGGTCACGCGCTCGCGCTGCGGGCCGGCGCCACCCTGATCAACATGGAGTTCGTCCAGTTCCACCCGACCGGCATGGTCTGGCCACCGAGCGTCAAGGGCATCCTCGTCACCGAGGGCGTGCGCGGCGACGGTGGGGTGCTGAAAAACTCCGAGGGCACCAGGTTCATGTTCGATTACATCCCGCCGGTGTTCAAGGGCCAGTACGCCGAGACGGTCGAAGAGGCCGATCAGTGGCTGAACGACAACGACTCGGCTCGCCGCACCCCTGACCTGCTGCCGCGCGACGAGGTGGCCCGCGCCATCAACTCCGAGGTCAAGTCCGGCCGCAATTCGCCGCACGGCGGGGTCTTCCTCGATATCGCGTCGCGGCTGCCTGCCGAGGAAATCAAGCGCCGGCTCCCGTCGATGTATCACCAGTTCATGGAGTTGGCCGAGGTCGACATCACCAAGGAGGCGATGGAAGTCGGACCGACGTGTCACTACGTGATGGGCGGTGTCGAGGTCGACCCGGACAGTGGTGCGGCCACCACGCCGGGGCTGTTCGCGGCGGGCGAGTGTTCCGGCGGCATGCACGGCTCCAACCGGCTAGGTGGCAACTCGCTGTCCGACCTGCTGGTGTTCGGCCGGCGGGCGGGTCTGGGTGCGTCCGACTACGTGCGGGCGCTCAATGATCGGCCCGCGGTGTCCGAGGCTGCCGTCGAGGCCGCCGCCAAACTCGCCGTGGCGCCGTTCGAGGGCCCGACGAACGGGGCCCAGCCGGAGAACCCATACACGCTGCAGCTCGATCTGCAGGACACGATGAATGAGCTGGTCGGCATCATCCGTCGAGACGAAGAGATCACCGACGCGCTGGCGAAGCTGGACAAGCTGCGAGAGCGGTTCAAGAACCTCCAGGTCGAAGGTCACCGGCAGTTCAACCCCGGCTGGCACCTGGCCATCGATCTGCGCAACATGCTGCTGGTCAGCGAATGCGTGGCCAAGGCCGCGCTGACGCGCACCGAGAGTCGCGGCGGCCACACCCGAGACGACCACCCGTCGATGGACTCCAACTGGCGCAAGACGCTGCTGGTATGCCGTGCCGCGGGTGGCGATTCTGTGGTGCCCGATGTGACGGTCGAAAAGGAATCGCAGAAGCCGATGCCGCCCGAGCTGATGGAAGTCTTCGACATCAGCGAACTGGAGAAGTACTTCACCGACGAGGAGCTGGCCGACCACCCAGCGAGGAGAGGCTAGATGACCTACCAGGCAAGCCTGCGGGTATGGCGCGGCGACATCGACGGCGGTGCGCTGCAGGACTTCTCCGTCGAGGTGAACGAGGGCGAAGTGGTGCTCGACATCATCCATCGCCTGCAGCAGACACAGACACCCGATCTGGCGGTTCGGTGGAACTGCAAGGCGGGCAAGTGCGGGTCGTGTTCGGCGGAGATCAACGGTCGGCCCAAGCTGATGTGCATGACCCGGATGTCGACGTTCGCCGAGGACGAGACCATCACCGTGACGCCGCTGCGAGCATTCCCAATCATCCGCGATCTCGTCAGCGACGTGTCATACAACTACGAAAAGGCCAGGGAAGTCCCGTCATTCACCCCGCCTAAGGATCTACAGCCCGGCGAGTACCGGATGAGTCAGGTCGACGTGGAACGTTCGCAGGAATTCCGCAAATGCATCGAGTGCTTCCTGTGTCAGAACACCTGCCACGTTGTTCGTGATCACGACGAGAACAAGCAGGCGTTCTCCGGGCCCCGTTATCTGATGCGGGTCGCCGAGCTGGACATGCATCCGCTGGACACCCTGGACCGTCCGGTGTCGGCACAAGAGGAGCATGGCCTGGGAATGTGCAACATCACCAAATGCTGCACGGAGGTCTGCCCCGAGAACATCAAGATCACCGACAACGCGCTGATCCCGATGAAGGAACGGGTGGTCGACCACAAGTACGACCCGGTGGTGTGGCTGGGAAACAAGCTCTTTCGCCGTTAAGCCCCCAGTCGCCGGAACGTGCTGCGGTGAAACACGATCGGCGGCACATCGGGGTGCACGGTGATGTCGCTGACCCGCAGAATGACGATGGTGTGATCCCCGGCCGGGATCAACTGTTCGATCGCGCTCTCCAGCCACACGCTGGTGCCCTCCACGAATACCGCACCGCTGTCGGTTGACACCGTGGTCAGGCCGGCGAACCGGTCACCGGTCTTGGCGGCCAGCGTGCGGGCCACATCGTCGTGCGATTCGCCGAGGACACTGATGCCGAGCCGGGGCAGATCCTTGAGTTGTGGCCAGGTGGTCGACGTGTTCTGGACGCAGAACGACACCAGCGGTGGATCCAGCGAGACCGGCACGAAAGTGCTCGCCGCCAGCCCGACCCGGGTACCGTCCACCTCCGCGGCGATCGCGATGACACCGCACGGGAAATGCCCGAACGCTGCCCGCAGCGTCGATGGGTTCAGGTTGGCCGAGCCGGTCATCTCCGGTCCATCTTCGCACTACTCGACAGACCACCGCTGAGCTTCGAGTTCGGGCGGCATCGGGCGCTGAAGGGGCACGTCGAGACCGTCATAGATGCCCGGTTTCTGTGTCGCCAACCAGCCGATGGCGCCGAGCAGCCGATTCGCGGCGGTGGCGTTACCGCCGTCGGCCCTGGTGCCGCCGGGGACGTCGGCGCGACTGACCAGTGTGAGCCGGGGATCCCCGTCGACGATCACCCGGTGGTCGCCGGAACCTTCGTCGGGCTGGGGCCAGTCGGGTGCGCAGGAGGGATGGATGCGGGTGATGTGGTCGATGACGATTCGTTCGCGCCCGGCCGCCTTGCCGATCACCTTCAGCCAGAACGCGCCCTGGGTGCCCTTCTCGAACCGTCCCATGATGGTGTCTACCGACTCGTCGAGTGGCCGTCGGTCCACCTCCTCGGTGATCTCCTCGATGTCGAGACCGAGACCGCGCCCGAGGAGCCGAATATTGCCGCCCCACACCATCGTCGGGATGGACGGCAGCAGCAGCATCGGCACCGGGTCGTCGGGGCCCATGGGTCCTCCGAACCCGGACAACACCTTCACCGCGTGCGGTTGGTCATACGTCGAGTAATCGAAGATCTCCTGGCAGTGGATGGTCCGGATGCGGGTGCACAGTCCGGCGGCGATCACCGCGAGAGCGTCGTTGCCCCAGCCCGGGTCCACCCCGCTGACAAGCAACGTCGCGCCGCCTTCTTCGGCGGCCTGGGTGAGGCGCTCCACCCACTCCGGCGGTGCGGAGCGGGGGTCGTAGAGCGAGTACAGCGATGGCGTCACGACGTGCGCGCCGGCGCGCAGGCACCGTTCGATGTCGTTGACGGCTTCGTCGGGACGGAGGTCCCCGGACGCCATGTAGGCGACGGCGTCACAGTCGGCCAGGGCCGCATCGACGTCGGTCGTCGCCGCGACACCGGTCGGCGAATCCAGGCCGGCGAAATCGGCGGCATCCATGCCGGCTTTGGACTCGGAGGATGTGATCACCGCGGTGAGCCGTAACCCGGGAAAAGCGACCGCCGATCGGATCGACGTCGACCCCATATTGCCCGTTCCCCACACCGCGACACGCTGTTGCATTCCTACACCATAGTGGTGCGTGTGACGAGCCTGTGGCAGGTATCACAAGCTGGCAAAAGGCCAGGTCGACGACCGTTTTGCCCGGTCATTCGCGGCCCGATCAACCGCTCGGTTACTTAGCCCTTTGAAATTGCTCACAGCAGCTTTGTGTTGAAGTTACCGAACGGTATAGTTGGGATCAGTTACTGGTGGGTAACTTAACTAAAGTACCCAACCGTGAGTGGCATTCTCGACGAGGAGGAAACGTGAGCCACTACAAGAGCAACGTCCGTGATCAGGTGTTCAACCTGTTCGAGGTATTCGGCGTTGACAAGGCACTTGGCGAAGGCGAGTACACCGACCTAGACGTCGACACCGTCCGCGAGATGCTGGACGAGATGGCTCGGCTGGCCGAGGGCCCGATCGCCGAATCGTTCGTCGAAGGCGACCGCAATCCGCCGCCCTTCGATCCCAAGACGTATTCGGTGACGCTACCCGAGTCGTTCAAGAAGTCCATCCGCGCCGTGCTGGATGCCGGCTGGGACAAGGTCGGTCTGCACGAGGACCTCGGCGGCGTGCCGATGCCGAAGGCACTGATGTGGGCACTGCACGAGCACATCCTCGGCGCCAACCCCGCGGTGTGGATGTACGCCGGCGGCGCCGGGTTCGCCAACATTCTGTACAGCCTGGGCACCGAAGAGCAGAAGAAGTGGGCCAAGATCGCCGCCGAGCGCGAGTGGGGTTCCACCATGGTGCTGACCGAACCCGATGCCGGGTCGGACGTCGGCGCCGGCCGTACCAAGGCCATCAAGCAGGACGACGGCTCCTGGCACATCGACGGTGTCAAGCGCTTCATCACCTCCGGCGACTCCGGCGATATGTTCGAGAACATCTTTCACCTGGTGCTGGCCCGCCCCGAGGGCGCGGCCCCGGGCACCAAGGGTCTGTCGCTGTTCTTCGTGCCGAAGTTCCTCTTCGACTTCGAGACCGGCGAGATCGGCGAGCGCAACGGCGTGTACGTGACCAACGTCGAGCACAAGATGGGCCTGAAGGTCTCCGCCACCTGTGAGCTGTCGTTCGGCCAGCACGACAAGCCCGCCAAGGGCTGGCTGGTCGGCGAGACCCACGAAGGCATTGCGCAGATGTTCGATGTCATTGAGCAGGCCCGCATGATGGTCGGCACCAAGGCCATCGCGACCCTGTCGACGGGTTACCTGAACGCGCTGGACTACGCGAAGAACCGCGTGCAGGGCGCCGACATGACCCAGATGACCGACAAGACCGCGCCGCGGGTGTCCATCACGCACCACCCCGACGTGCGTCGCAGCCTGATGACCCAGAAGGCCTACGCCGAGGGTCTGCGAGCGCTGTACGTCTACACCAGCACCTACCAGGACCCCGCGGTGGCCGAGGCGGTGCAGGGTGTCGACGCCGAGCTGGCGGTCCAGGTCAACGACCTGCTGCTGCCGGTGGTCAAGGGTGTCGGCTCGGAACAGGCCTACGCCAAGCTGACGGAGAGCCTGCAGACCTACGGTGGCTCCGGCTTCCTGCAGGACTACCCGATCGAGCAGTACATCCGCGACGCCAAGATCGACTCGCTCTACGAGGGCACCACGGCCATCCAGGCGCAGGACTTCTTCTTCCGCAAGATCGTCCGCGACAAGGGTGCGGCGCTGGCGCACGTGGCCGGTCAGATCGAACAGTTCGTCAAGAACGAGTCCGGCAACGGCCGGCTGAAGGCCGAGCGCGAGCTGCTCGCCACCGCGCTGGCCGACGTGCAGGCGATGGCGGCGACGCTGACCGGCTACCTGATGTCGGCCCAGCAGAATCCGACCGAGCTCTACAAGGTGGGTCTGGGCTCGGTGCGCTTCCTGATGAGCGTCGGCGACCTGATCATCGGCTGGCTGCTGGCACGGCAGGCGGCGGTGGCGATCGACGCGCTCGACACCGGAGCCGGAGCGCCGGCGACATCCAGCACAGGGCCAGGCGGCGACGACCGCGCCTTCTACGAGGGCAAGGTCGCGGTGGCGGCGTTCTTCGCAAAGAACTTCCTGCCGCTGCTGACCGGCACCCGTCAGGTCGTCGAGAACCTGGACAACGAGATCATGGAGCTGGACGAGGCGGCCTTCTAAGGCTTCTCAACCGCTGCATACGCAAGGGCCCCCGGTTGCCCGGGGGGCCTTTTGCGCATAAAGGGCGGGTTCGGGAGGACATTTGAGGTGCGTCTCATTAGTCTCGCGCGGTCGGTCTTTCACCTCTTACCGACTCTTTGAGTTCAGTCACTCCCGAACCCGTCGTGGAAGCGATCGTACGCCGGGTGCACGGCCCACGCCAGAGGGCGCGTTGACTCATCGAAAATGCCCGCGTAGCCGTCTTCGTTGCCTCATTCGATAATGCCCGCTAGCGGCGTGTCGGCCTGGTCGGATCGCGGGTTGGGGTTAGGCCCGCACGATGGGATTGACAATGGCCGAGCGCAAGGCGGTGACGAGGGCGATCACGACCCGGTATCGGCGGGCCGATAAGGTCGGCAAGGGCCGGATTCTCGATGAGTTGTGCGCGGTCAACGCGTGGCACCGAGACCATGCCCGCAAGGCGCTGCGAACGGCCCTGACCCCGAAGGTGGTGCGGCCCCGGACTCCGCGGCCGCCGAAGTACGGGCCGAAAGTCATTGCGGCGCTGGTCTTCTGCTGGGCGGTGCTGGGCATGCCCGCGGGCAAGCGGCTGGCGCCGTTGCTGGGCGAGTTGGTGGCGATCCTGCGGCGTTTCGGCGAGCTGGAGATCGACGACGACACCGCGCGGCTGCTGGCCGGCATGTCGGCGGCCACCATCGACCGCCGGCTGGCCCCCGAACGCAAGAAGCACGAACTCAAGGGCCGCAGCCACACCAAGCCGGGATCGCTGCTCAAAGGCCAGATCCCGATCCGGACCTGGGCGGACTGGGACGACGCGGTGCCCGGGTTCGTCGAGATCGACCTGGTCGGCCACGAGGGCGGTAACGCCGCCGGTGAGCACGCCTACACGCTGACCGTCACCGACATCGCCACCGGCTGGACCGAGAATCGCAGCGTGCCCAACAAGGCCCGTAAATGGGTGCTCGCCGCCCTCGACGAGATCGCCGCCGTCATGCCGTTCCCGATCCTGGGCATCGACAGCGACAACGGCACCGAGTTCATCAATCACCACCTGCTCACCTGGTGCGAGCACCGCGAGATCACCTTCACCCGGTCACGGCCGGGCAACAGCAACGACGGCGCGCATGTGGAGCAGAAGAACTGGGCGACCGTGCGCACCATCGTCGGCTACCACCGCTACGACACCGCCGCAGAACTGGTGCTGCTCAACAGGATCTGGGTGCTGCAGTCCACACTGGCCAACTACTTCTGCCCCCAACAGAAACTCGTCTCCAAGGTGCGCACCGGGGCGAAAGTGTCGAAGAAATACGACACCGCCACTACCCCGTACCGACGCGCCGAGGCCCACGGCATCGTCGCCGACCAGGACAAGGCCATCCTCGCCGACACCTACACGTCGATCAACCCCGCCGCCGTCCAACGTCAGATCCAGGCGCTGACCACCGAGCTGCTCACCCTCACCACCAGCAAGGCCGGACCTCCTTCGAAGCCACGCCCCACGCGGGCATCCTTGAATGAGTCAACGAATCAGAGTTCGCGGGCATCTTGACACGAGGCAATAGGGAGGGAATTTGGGCCGTCAGCCGTCCTTGCTCCGCAGCAGCGCGCGGGTGCGCGCGCGTGCCTCGGCAGAGGCGTCGAAAGCGACGGCGGTGAACTCGTCGACGCCTGCCGCGCTCAGCTCGTCGAGTCGATCGGACACCGTTTTCTCGTCGCCGATGATGGCGGCGTCCTCGGGATTGGCGTATCCCTCACGGTCGAGCATCGCACGGTACGACGGCAGGTAGCCGTACATCGCGAACTGTTCGGCGGCCTGCGCCCGCGCGCCGGCGACATCGTCGGTGACGCTCACCGGCAACGAGGCCGCCACCCGCACCGCGCTCTCCGGTCGGCCTGCCTCGGCCGCCGCCGCGCGCAACGTCGGACTGATGTGTTCGGCCAGCGTCTTGGGTCCGGTCATCCACGTGAGTGTGCCCGCCGTCCGCCGCCCCGCCAGTCGAAGCATCTGCGGACCCAACGCGGCGATGTGTACCTCGGGCGTTGGCGCGCCGGGAATCTGGAGTGCCCCGCGCGCCGTCACGGTTTCACCGACCGCCTCGACGCCTTGGCCCGCCAGCAGTGGCTGCAGGCCGTCGAGGTACTCACGCATCCGGCGGACGGGTTTGTCCCACGGGATTCCCCACATCCCTTCGCTGACGGCTTGATGCGACATACCCAGACCGAGGATGAACCGACCGCCGGCGATCGCGTTCAGCGTGAGCGCGCGCTGCGCCAGCAGCATCGGGTGCTGATACTGGATCGGCAGCACACCGGACCCCACCTCGATGGTGTCGACTTCGCGCAGTGCCACCGCGAGGATGGTCAACAAGTCGGGATCGTAGGGGAGCTGGGTCATCCACACTCTTTTGAAGCCCTCGTCGCGCAGGCTGGCGAGGGCGTCCACGGTGGGGTCGACCGACAGGCGTCCGTCGGTGTCCGGGAGCATTCCAACGAGGCTCAGGCTCATCTGCATGGCACTCAGCATGCCAGGCGCGCTCAAGTAGATGCCCCGTGTTGCCGTCGGGTCGGGGGGTCAGACGACAACACGGAGCTACCCGTTTATCGAATGCCTGGGTGCGGCCGTTACAGGCCGCTGGGGTCAGGCCTCCAGGATCGCGGCCACGCCCTGCCCGCCGGCGGCGCAGATGGAGATCAGTCCGCGCACCGGCTGGCCGGTTTCGATCTTCTTCTCGGCGAGCTGTTTGGCCAGCTGCACGACGATCCGCCCGCCGGTCGCGGCGAACGGGTGACCGGCTGCCAGCGACGAGCCGTTGACGTTCAGCTTCGACCGGTCGATCGAACCGAGCGCAGCGTCCAGGCCAAGTCGTTCCTTGCAGTACTCCTCGGACTCCCAGGCCTGCAGGTGCGCCAGCACCACCGACGCGAATGCCTCGTGGACCTCGTAGAAGTCAAAGTCCTGCAGGCTCAGGCCATTTCGGGCCAGCAGCCGCGGAACCGCGTAGGTGGGCGCCATCAGCAGGCCGTCGTCGCCGTTCACATAATCCACCGCCGCCGTTTCGGCGTCGACGTAGTACGCGAGCACCGGCAGCGAGTGCGCCTTTGCCCACTCTTCGGTCGCCAGCAGCGACACCGACGCGCCGTCGGTGAGCGGAGTGGAGTTGCCCGCCGTCATCGTCGCGTCGCCGTCCTTCACCCCGAACACGGGCTTCAGCTTGGCGAGCTTCTCGGCTGACGAGTCGGCCCGCAGGTTGTTGTCGCGGTACACGCCCAGAAACGGTGTCACCAGGTCGTCGAAGAAGCCACGATCGTAGGCGGCCGCCATGTTGTTGTGGCTGGCCGCGGCCAGCTCGTCCTGGTCGACGCGCTTGATGCCCATCTGCTTGGCAGTGATCGCCTGGTGCTCGCCCATCGACAGGCCGGTGCGCGGCTCACTGTTCACCGGAATTTCGACGCCCAGCGACGCGGGCAGCTTGCCGACCAGCTTGAGCCGATCGAGGTTGGACTTCGACCGGCGCAGTCCCAACAGCACCCGGCGCAGGTCGTCGCCGAACGCGATCGGCGCGTCGGAGGCGGTATCCACCCCGCCCGCGGCGGCCACCTCGTAGCGCCCGGCGGCGATGCCGTCCGCAGCGGCGATGGTGGCCTGCAGGCCGGTACCGCACGCCTGCTGGATGTCGAACGCCGGGGTGTAGGACGACAGCGCGCCGCCCAGCACGCATTCGCGCATCAGGTTGAAGTCGCGGCTGTGCTTGAGCACCGCGCCGCCGATCACGGCGCCGAGCCGTTCCCCGGCGAGGTCGAATCGATCGATCAGCCCGTCCAGCGCGGCGGTGAACATGTCCTGGTTGGAGGCGTTGGCGTAGGCGCCGTCCGAGCGCGCGAACGGAAGTCGGTTGCCGCCGAGGATGGCGACTCGTCGGGTTGTGCTGTTGGCCATGGGGGTCATACTACCCACCCTTCTTACTCTGGAGTAAGTTCGGTGTCGTGGCTACCGACTTGTACTCCCAAATCGTTCATTCGGCGCCGGGGAACTTCCTCGCCAAGCAGCTCGGCATCCCACAGCCCGAGACGCTACGCCGCTACCGGCCCGGCGATCGGCCGCTGGCGGGTTCCCTGCTCATCGGCGGTGCGGGCCGCGTCGTCGAACCGCTGCGCAGTGCGCTGGCCGAGGACTACGACGTGGTGTCGAACAATCTCGGCGGGCGCTGGGCGGACTCGTTCGGCGGGCTGGTATTCGACGCCACCGGCATCACCGAACCGGCAGGCTTGAAGGGTCTCTACGAGTTCTTCACCCCGCTGCTGCGGAATCTTGGCCCCTCCGGGCGCATCGTCGTCGTCGGCACCACGCCGGAGGAAGCCGGCGGTGTGCACGAGCGGACCGCCCAGCGGGCGCTTGAAGGCTTCACCCGATCGCTGGCCAAGGAAATGCGCCGCGGCGCCACCGTGAACCTGGTGTACCTGTCGGCCGACGCCAAACCCGCCGCGACCGGTCTGGAGTCGACATTGCGGTTCATCCTGTCGGGCAAGTCCGCCTACGTCGACGGGCAGGTGTTCCGCGTCGGCGCCGCCGACTCCGCGCCGCCGGCGGACTGGGACCGGCCGCTGGACGGCAAGATCGCACTGGTGACCGGCGCGGCGCGTGGTATCGGCGCGACCATCGCCGAGGTGTTCCACCGTGACGGCGCCAGCGTGGTGGCGGTCGACGTGGAGGGGTCCAACGAGGAACTCGGGAAGACCGCGGCGCATGTCAGCGCGACTGCGCTGACGCTCGACGTGACAGCCGATGACGCCGTCGCCCGGATCTCCGAGCACCTGCGCGAGCACTACCACGGCACCCCGCTGGACATCCTGGTCAACAACGCGGGCATCACCCGCGACAAGCTGCTGGCCAATATGGACGAGGCCCGCTGGGACTCCGTCGTCGCCGTCAATCTGCTTGCACCGCTTCGGCTTAGCGAGGGCCTAGTGGACAACGGAACGCTTGGCGAGGGTGGCCGCATCATCGGCCTCTCCTCGATGGCGGGCATCGCGGGCAACCGCGGGCAGACCAACTACGCGGCCACCAAGGCCGGCATGATCGGCCTGACCGAGGCGCTGGCCCCGAAGCTGGGTGAGAAGGGCATCACCATCAATGCCGTCGCCCCGGGCTTCATCGAGACGAAGATGACCGGGGCCATGCCGGTGGCTACCCGAGAAGTGGCTCGCCGGCTGAACTCGCTGTACCAGGGTGGCCAGCCGGTGGACGTCGCGGAAACCATCGCCTACTTCGCCAGCCCGGCGTCCAATGCCGTCACCGGCAATACGATCCGGGTATGCGGCCAGGCCATGCCGGGCGCCTAGGGTAGGCCACGTGACTCAGCCCAGCGGCGTGCGAAACGTGCTCCGGGCGGCGGCCGGGGCGCTGCCTTTCATTCGGCGCGGCGACCAACTGCCCGACCGCACGCTGACCGTCGACGAGCTGGCGATCGACCGGGCCAACGTCGCCGCGTACGCAAACGTCACCGGGTTAATGTTCGGCGATACGGTGCCGCTGACCTATCCGTTCGCGTTGACGTTCCCGACCGTGATGTCGTTGGTCACCGGCTTCGATTTTCCGTTCGCCGCAATGGGTTCGGTGCACATCGGAAATCACATCACCCAGCATCGACCGATCGCGGTCACCGACACCGTCGGGATTTCGGTTCACGCCGAGAACCTGCGGGAGCATCGCCGCGGTCTGCTCGTGGACATCATCACCGACGTCAAGGTCGGCAACGACACCGCCTGGCATCAGGTGACGACGTTCCTGCATCAGCAGCGGACCAGCCTGTCCGACGAGCCCAAGCCGCCGCCGCAGAAGGAGCCCAAGTTGGGCCCACCGAACGCGGTGCTGCGCATCGCGCCGGGCCAGATCCGCCACTACGCATCGGTCGGTGGGGACCACAACCCGATCCACACCAATCCGATCGCGGCGAAGCTGTTCGGTTTCCCGACCGTCATCGCACACGGGATGTTCACCGCGGCCGCGGTTCTGGCGAATATCGAGGGTCAGCTGCCGGACGCGGTGAAGTACTCGGTGCGGTTCGCCAAGCCGGTGGTGCTGCCGGCCCGCGCCGGTCTCTACGTCGACCGCAACGCCGACGGCTGGGAACTCACGCTGCGCCACCTGACGAAAGGTGACCCCCACCTCAAGGGCACGGTCAGCGCGCTCTAGCCAGCAGTCGCGGTGGCCTCGCTCCGGTCCTGACCGCCCGCGTCGCTCGGCTTACCCTTCAGGCCGCGCCAGAACAGGTTGATCATCAGTTCGGCCGCCTCGTTCACGTCGGCGTCGCCGGTGCTGACCCGGTTGGCCACTGCCTCACCGGCGCCCACCAGCGCGACCGCCATCATGTCGAAATCGGTGTCCGGCTCGGGGTTACGGGTGCCCGACTGCAGCAGCCGCGCCACCAGGTCGATGATCCGCTGACGTCCCTCGCGCACGGTGTGCGCGAACGCCTGGGAGCTGGTGGCCTGGGTGTAGAGCACGATCCACGACGCCCGGTTGGTGTCGATGTATTGCAGGAACGACAGAACCGCGTTGCGCAGCAAGTCTTTCGGGCTCTGCTTGAAGTCGATGTCGGCCCGAACAACGTCGACGAACCGGGTCAGTTCGCGGTTCAGGCAGGCGCCGAACAACTCCTCCTTGGAGCCGTAATACAGATACAGCATCGGCTTGGAGATCTCGGCCTGCGCGGCGATGGCGTCCATCGAGGTCTCGTGGTAGCCGTTGACGGAGAACATCTGCACCGCGGCGTCGAGCATCTGCTGCTCGCGAACGGCACGCGGCAACCGCTTGGTTCCACCTGCCATGCTCGTGCCTTTCGAAGACGTCTTCCTTACTTCAGAGTAAGCAATGCGTGACGAAACGGCGTCAGCACCGCGGATTCTGGCCCTTGACCGCGGCCATCCGCAGCACCGACCCGTCCACTTGGGACGGCGACAATTCCCCGGCCGCCACTGCCTTCTCCAGCCGGTCCAGCACGGCGGGCACCTCGTCGGTGGTCACCCACAACGCGGTGTCGGCACCGGCCTGCAGTCCGCGCAGCGCGGCCTCGGCAACGCCGTGCCGATCGGTGATGGCCCGCATGCTGGACAGGTCGTCGGTGAACACCGGCCCGTTGAACGGCGGCCCGCCATAGCCGCCCGAGCGCAGCAGCGCATAGGCGGCGGGGCTCAGGCTCGCCGGGTCGCTGCCGGTCAGACCGGGCACCTGCATGTGGCCCACCATGACGCCGACCGGCGGCTGCCCAGCCAGCGCCCGGTACGGGATCAGATCGTTGTTCTGCAACTCGTCCACCGGCGGGGTGACGACGCTGCCGACGTGCGAGTCGCCCGAGCCGTTCCCGTGGCCGGGGAAGTGTTTGAGGACGGGCAGCAGGCCGGCGTCGCGCAGCCCGCGGGCGTACGCGCCGGCGTAGTCGGTTACCGCGGTGGGGTCCGCGCCGAACGACCGGTCGCCGATCACGGTGTCGTCCGCAGCGTCGGTGACGTCGACGACCGGGGCGAAGTCGATGGTGATGCCGAGCCCGCGCATCGCCCGGCCGCGCTCGAGCGCGATGCCGTACACCTCTTCGGGCGTGTTGCTCTGAGCCAGCACCCGCGGCGACGGCTGACTGCCGATCAGCCCGGCCAACCGCGACACCCGGCCTCCCTCCTCGTCCACGCTGACCGCCAACGGCAGCGGGCCCGCGGAACCGGCGATGTCGCGGACCGAGCCGTCGGAAAGCATCGACAGGTCGGTCCAGCCGCCGATGAAGATGCCGCCGACGTGGTGGGTGCCGACGACGGCACGAGCATCGGCGGCACCGGTGACCCCGACCATCAGCAGCTGGGCCAGCTTGTCCCGGGTCGACATGGCGGCCAGCAGGGCCGAGCCGTCACCGCAGGCCAGCGGTGGCGCGGCCGGCATCGGCCGGTCCAGCGCGGTCGCCGAACTGCCCGGGGGCGCGGGCGAAGCGGAAGGTTCTTCGGCGGCCGGCGAGCAGGCCAGCAACAAGCCGGACAGCGCCGCGAGCGCACCAAGTGCACGGGGCAGAGGCATGGCCCCCATGCTGTCATGCCGCTACCGGACGGCGAGACGGTGCTCCATTCCGTGCTCCCGGCCGCATGCTACTTTTGGCCGCATGGACCGGTTTCTGGTGCCCGCCGCGGCCAGCATCGTGGTCGGCCTGTTGCTGGGTGCGGCCGCCATCTTCGGGATAACGCTGATGGTGCAGCAGGACAGCAAGCCGGCAGTGCAGGCCGGCGATCCGGCATCGTCCGTCCTGAACCGGGTCGAGTACGGCGACCGAAGCTAACCTGACCGCCGATTCACCGGCGTCCCCGGCGCCGCTCTCTCGTCGTTGGCTGTGGCTGGTCGCCGCGGCATCGCTAGTCCTGACGTTCGCCCAGTCGCCCGGGAAGATCTCGCCGGACACCAAACTCGACCTGACCGCCAACCCACTGCGGTTCCTGGCGCGTGCGACGGATCTGTGGAACAGCGAGCTGCCGTTCGGCCAGGCGCAGAACCAGGCCTACGGCTACCTGTTCCCGCACGGCACGTTCTTCCTGATCGGCGATTTTCTCGGGCTGCCGGGCTGGGTGACCCAGCGGCTGTGGTGGGCGCTGCTGATCACGGTCGGATTCTGGGGACTGCTGCGGGTGGCCGAGGCGTTGGGCATCGGCTCACCGGGCTCCCGGGTGATCGCCGCCGCGGCGTTCGCATTGTCGCCGCGGGTGCTGACCACGATCGGCGCGATCTCCTCGGAGACGCTGCCGATGATGTTGGCGCCGTGGGTGTTGCTGCCGGTCATCCTGGCCCTGCGCGGAGCCGGTTCGGTGCGGGTGCTGGCCGCGCGCTCGGCGCTGGCGCTGGCGTTGATGGGCGCGGTGAACGCGGTCGCGACACTGACCGGCTGCCTGGCCGCGCTGATCTGGTGGGCCTGTCACCGGCCGAACCGGTTGTGGTGGCGGTTCACCGCGTGGTGGGCGGTGTGCTCGGCGCTGGCCATCACCTGGTGGGTCATTGCGCTGGTGTTGCTGGGCCGGATCAGCCCACCGTTCCTGGACTTCATCGAGTCATCCGGCGTCACCACCCAGTGGACGTCGCTCACCGAGATGCTGCGTGGCACCGACAGCTGGACACCGTTCGTCGCACCCAACGCCACCGCCGGTGCCTCGCTGGTGACGGGATCGGTGGCCGTGCTGGCGACGACGTTGGTCGCGGCGGCCGGGGTGGCCGGGTTGGCGATGCGCTCCATGCCCGCGCGCGGTCGGCTGGTGACGATGCTGCTGATCGGCATCGTGCTGCTGGCGGCCGGATACTCCGGTGCTCTGGGATCGCCACTGGCACATGAGGTTCAGGCTTTTCTCGATGCGGCCGGAACCCCGGTGCGCAACGTGCACAAGCTGGAGCCGGTGATCCGGCTGCCGCTGGTGTTGGGCCTCGCCCACCTGCTTGGCCGCATCCCGCTGCCGGGAAGCGCACCGCGGCGGGAATGGATGACCGCCTTCGCCCACCCCGAACGCGACAAGCGGGTCGCCGTCGGCATCGTGGTGCTGGTGGCGCTGGCGGCCGGCACCTCGCTGGCCTGGACGGGTCGACTCACCCCGCCCGGCGCGTTCGACGCGATACCGCCGTACTGGCACCAGACCGCCGACTGGCTGGACGAGCACAATGGGGGCTCACCCACCGCCGGTCGGGTGCTGGTGGTGCCCGGCGCGCCGTTCGCAACCCAGGTGTGGGGCAACAGCCACGACGAGCCACTGCAGGTGCTCGTCAGCAGCCCATGGGGGGTGCGCGACTCGATCCCGCTGACTCCGCCGGAGACCATCCGCGCGCTCGACTCGGTACAGCGGCTACTGGCGGCCGGTCGGCCGTCCGCAGGGCTCGCGGATACCCTTGCCCGGCAAGGTATCTCATACGTCGTCGTCCGTAACGACTTGGATCCCGAGACGTCCCGGTCGGCGCGGCCGATTCTGGTTCACCGGGCGATCGACGGGTCACCGGGACTGTCGAAGATGGCACAATTCGGCGACCCGGTCGGACCCGGCACGCTGAAGGGCTTCATCTCCGACAGCGGACTGCGGCCGAAGTACCCGGCCGTCGAGATCTATCGCGTCGACACCGCGCTATCCGATCCGGGCCGGCCGTACCTCACCGGCACCGACGCCATGGCCCGCATCGACGGCGGCCCCGAGGCGCTGCTGCGGCTCGACGAGCGGCGGCGGCTGCGCAACCAACCACCCTTGGGTCCGATGCTGCTGACGGCCGACGCGCAGCGCGCCGGGCTGTCGACGCCCGTCGTTACGATCACCGACACCCCGCTGGCCCGCGAGATCGACTACGGCCGCGTCGACGACCACGCGTCGGCGATCCGCGCCGACGGCGATACCCGGCACACCTTCAACCGGGTGCCGGACTACCCCACCGGCGACGACCGAATGGTGTACGGCCACTGGACCGGCGGCCGACTCACCGTGTCGAGTTCGGCGGCGGATTCCACCGCGCTGCCCCATGTCGTGCCGGCGACCGGGCCGACCGCTGCGATCGACGGCGACTCGTCGACGAGCTGGGTGTCCAATTCGCTGCAGTCCGCCGTCGGACAGTGGCTGCAGGTCGATTTCGACCACCCCGTCACCAACGCCACCATCACCGTCACGCCCAGCGCCACAGCGGTCGGCGCACAGATTCGGCGCATCGAGATCTCGACCGTCAACGGCACCAGCACGCTACGTTTCGATGAGGCCGGCAAGCCGCTCACCGCGGCACTGCCCTACGGGGAAACGCCGTGGGTCCGGATCACCGCGGTCGGAACCGACGACGGGTCGCCCGGTGTTCAGTTCGGCCTCACCGACTTCACCGTCACTCAATACGACGCGTCCGGCTTCGCCCATCCCGTCGAGTTGCGCCATACCGTCCTGGTACCCGGCCCTCCCCCGAATTCCGCTGTCGTACAGTGGGATCTGGGGTCCGAGCTGCTGGGGCGTTCGGGCTGCGCGGAGGGACCCGACGGGGTGCACTGCGCGGCGGCGATGGCGTTGTCGCCGGAGGAGCCGGTGAATCTGAGCCGCACACTGACCGTCGCCGAGCCGATATCGGTAACCCCGACGGTGTGGGTGCGCCCGCGTCAGGGCCCCAACCTGGCCGACCTGATCCATCAGCCGGGAACCACCCGCGCCAGCGGCGACGCCGATCCGATCGATGTGCTCGGCTCCGTCTACGCCGCCACCGACGGCGATCCGCGCACCGCGTGGACCGCGCCCCAGCGCGTGGTGCAACACCGGACGCCGCCCAACCTGACGCTCGCGCTGCCGGCACGCAGTGAGGTGACGGCGCTGCGGGTGACACCGAGCTCGTCAGCGCTGCCGACCCAGCCGAGGATGGTCGCGGTCGACCTGGGCGACGGCCCGCAGGTGCGCGCGCTGTCCGGCGACGCCGGCCCGCAGACGCTGCCACTGCGCCCCAGGGTCACCGACACCGTCAAGGTGTCGATCCTGGACTGGGACGACGTCATCGACCGCACCGCACTGGGTTTCGACCAACTCAAGCCACCCGGCCTGGCCGAGATCGCGGTGCTGGGCCCGCAGGGTGAGCCGATCGGCGCCGCCGACGCCGCACGCAACCGGGAGCGACCGGTCACGCTGCCATGCGGTCGCGGGCCGATCATCGCCGTGGCGGGCCAGTTCGTGCAGACCTCGGTCACCACCACGGTCGGCGCGCTGCTGGACGGCAACCCGATTCCGGCCCGACCGTGCCAGGCCGCACCAATCGCCCTGCCCGCCGGCCAGCAGGAACTGCTGATCAGCCCCGGTGCGGCGTTCGTGGTCGACGGCGTGCAACTGGCCGGCCCGCTGGCGAGTCAGTTACGCACCGCCGCAACGGTTCCCGTCAATACCGGCGCATGGAGCTCCGACCATCGCGTAGTGGAGATCCCGGCGTCGGAGGCGTCGCGCGTGCTGGTGGTACCCGAGAGCATCAACCCGGGCTGGACCGCGCGCACGCCCGACGGCACCCGGCTTACCCCGATCACCGTCAACGGCTGGCAGCAGGGTTGGGTCATCCCGGCCGGCACGGCGGGCACCGTCACGTCGTCGTTCGGCTCCAATGCGGCCTACCGCGCCGGACTCGCCGGCGGGCTGGCGCTGCTGCCCGTGCTTCTGCTGCTGGCGTTTGTGCCGGTGCGGAGGCCGCGTCCGCCCGGTAACCCCGCACGGCCCTGGCAGGCCGGCCCGGTCGCGGCGGGGCTGACTGTGCTGGCGGCGGGCGCGGTGATTGCGGGGGTGACCGGTGTCGTCGTGGTCGGCGCGGCGCTCGGCGTGCGCTACCTGCTTCGCACTCGCCCGGATCTGTGCGACGCCGTCACCGTCGGCACCAGCGCGGGCGCCCTGATCCTGGCCGGCGCGGTGTTGTCACAGAATCCGTGGCGATCGGTGGACGGCTACGCCGGGCACTCGGCGGGGGTCCAGTTGCTGGCGCTGATCTCGGTGGGCGCCCTGGCGGCTGCGGTCGTCGCGCCTTAGCATCGGCGGAGTGCCGCAACTGAATACCGCGCGAGGAGCCATCGACACCGCCGATCTCGGGGTGACGCTGATGCACGAGCACGTCTTCGTGTTATCCCCGGAGATCACCGACAACTACCCCGAGGTGTGGGGCGACGAGGCGAAACGGGAGGCCGACGCCATCGCTCGGCTCAACGAGCTCGAGGCCCGCGGTGTGGACAGCATCGTCGACCTCACCGTCGTCGGGCTGGGCCGCTACATCCCGCGCATCGCCCGCATCGCGGCGGCCACCGACATCAACATCGTCGTCGCGACCGGCGTGTACACCTACAACGACGTGCCGATGTACTTCCACTTCAGCGGCCCGGGAACGCCACTCGGCGAGCCGATGGTGGAGATGTTCGTGGGCGACATCGAGCAGGGCATCGCCGATACCGGTGTGAAGGCGGCAATCCTCAAGTGCGCCACCGACGAACCCGGCGTGACCCCCGGTGTCGAGCGGGTGCTTCGGGCCGTCGCGCAGGCGCACCGGCAGACCGGTGTGCCCATCTCGACGCACACCCATGCCGGCACCCGGCGTGGGCTGGAACAGCAGCGGATCTTCGCCGAGGAGGGCGTCGACCTGTCCCGGGTGGTGATCGGGCACTCCGGCGACACAACCGACATCGGATACCTCGGCGAGCTGATCGGCAACGGTTCCTACATCGGCATGGATCGCTTCGGCCTCGACACCTTCCTGTCGTTCGAGGAACGGGTGAACACCGTGGCCACCATGTGTGAACGCGGGCACGCCGACAAGATGGTGTTGTCGCACGATGCGTCCTGCTTCATCGATTGGTTGCCCGAAGAGCTGGTGCCGGTGGCCATGCCGAACTGGCATTACCTGCACATCCACAACGACGTGCTTCCGGCGCTGAAGGCGCGAGGAGTCACCGATGAGCAGATCGCCACCATGCTCGTCGACAACCCCCGCAGGATCTTCGAGAACCAAGGCGGCTACTGAAATGGCAGAAATCGCTCCGATCGGCGTCCAGGTTTCCCGGCTGGCCGCAGTGGCACCCGACGACCCGGCGATCACTTGCGCGGGCCGTACCATCACCCGTGGCGAACTCGATGCTTCTACCAACCGGCTGGCCCGCGCATACGCCGAACTTGGTGTGGGTCAAGGCGACTACCTGACCATCGTGCTGCCCAATTCGATCGAGTTCCTACTGGCCGCGATCGCCGCCTGGAAGCTCGGGGCGATACCCCAGCCACTACCGACGCGGCTGCCCGACGCCGAATTCGAGGGGATCCTCAGGCTACGCCCACGAGCGCTGCTGGTCGGGCGGACAGACCCACGAGGCGAAATCCCCAGCGTCCCGGCGGAATTCACACCTGATGCCGGACTGCCGGATGCTGCGCTACCCGAGGCGGTGTCGCCGTCATGGAAGGCAATGGCGTCCGGAGGCAGCACCGGACGTCCCAAACTGATCGAAGCCGGCGGTGACAGTCGTTATAACGCAGCCGCTTTCGGGCTGGGACTCGGTGTGCATGAGGGCGATACCACCTTGGTTTCGGTGCCGATGTCCCACAACACCGGCATGATCGGGGCCACGGTCGGGCTACTACTGGGCCACCTGGTCGTCATGCCGCGATTCGAACCAGACGAGTTCCTGCGGCTGGTCACCGAGCATCGGGTCAACTTCCTGGCCACGGTGCCGACGATCATGCATCGATTGCTGCCCGTGTACCGGGCCAACCCCGACGCCTACGACCTGTCATCGATCCAGCGGTTCTGGCACGTCGGAGCGCCGTGCCCGCTCACCGTCAAAGAGGCCTGGATCGAGTTGCTCGGACCGGACCGACTGTGGGAGTTCTACGGCGGCACCGAACTTCAGGCATTCACGGTCATCAGCGGCGGCGAATGGCTGGACCACCCCGGCTCGGTCGGCAAAGTGGTCAGCGGTGAGATAGAGGTTCTCGACGACGAGGGCCGCGAGTGCCCGCCCGGTGTGGTCGGCGAGGTCTTTATGCGGCCGGCGCCGGGTAGCGCGCCCACCTACCGCTACATCGGGGCGACGGCCAAATCCCGCGACGGCTTCGACTCGATCGGCGACCTCGGCTATTTCGACGAAGAGGGCTACCTGTATCTCAACGACCGGCGGGTGGACATGTTCACCGTCGGCGGACGAAACGTCTACCCCGCCGAGATCGAAGGCGCCCTGTCTGCCCATCCGGATGTGCTGTCCTGCTTGGTTGTTGGCGTTCCCGACGAGGATCTGGGTCAGGTGCCCTACGCGTTGGTGCAGGCCGAGGGCCTTGACGAATCCGACGTCATCGATTTCCTGGCCGAACGAATCGCCGGATACAAGGTGCCGCGAACCGTCGAGTTCGTCGACACACCGCTGCGCGATGAGGCCGGCAAGGCACGCCGCACGGCGGTGCGCGACGACGTCATCGCGCGACGGGCTCGGGCACACTCGTGACCGCACTATCCAACGGCGGAGCGGGCTCGTCAGGACGGCTGCGGCGGAATTCCCAGCGCCGCAACGCAACCCGGCACGGCGACTCGACCAGCCCGTAGCTCACCGCGGCGATCGCGAAACCGAAGACCACCGTCAGCACCAGCACAACCGGCATGTGGCCGTTGAACGCGAACTCGCCGATGACCGGGAACACCATCGCCAAAGCCGCCAGATGCCAGATGAACAACCCGTAGGACCACCGGCCCAGGGTCACCATCGTCGCGTTGCCCAGCACGCGGTGCGAAGTGTCCGGCCTGTCCAGCACCAGCGGCGCGAGCAACGCGGCGGCCACCACCGCACCCATCGCGATCTTCACGATGAACTGGTTCGCGGTGCCGGGCGTCAGGCCTTCCGGGCCGGCCACCGGCGACGCCGCCACCAGGAACGCGGCCACCGCGATCACCGCCATCAGGACCCGGCGCCGGGCCAATCGGTGCGGCCACCCGATCGGGCTCACCGTCAACTCGGCCAGCAGCATGCCCGCGACGAACCACGACAAGAAGGCCGGCGGCCAGTTCAGCGAGCTGACCCCAACGGCGGTGTCGAACGGAATGAGGGCCCAGCCCAGGCTGATGACACCGGCGGCGGCTAGCACCGGAATCCGCGCCGTCACCGGCACCCGCCGCACCAGCAGTGCGAACAGTGGCAGGGCCAGGTAAAAACTCACCTCCACGGCCAGGCTCCACATCTGGGTCAGCCCGGCGGTGAGCGTGAACGGCACGTAGATCTGGGTCAGCGACAGGTTGGCCAGCCAGACCGTGAAGTCCGCCTTGCTGTCGGGCAGCAGCGCCAGGATCACCACCACCGCCACCAGGTAGGCCGGCATGATGCGGACGACGCGGGAGCGCAGGTAGTGCCCGGTCGGCGGGATGGGTCGCAGGCCTCGCGCCGCCGCCGCGTGGCCGCGCCACAACAGGAAGCCCGACAGCGCGAAGAACACCGCGACCGCGAGGTCGAACCGGCCGAACAGCCGACCCGCTATCCCGCCGGTATGACCGGTCTGGAAGGCGACGTGGGTGACGACCACACCGACGGCCGCGCAGGCACGCATCCCCTCGACGGCGGGGAGGAAGGAACGCGTCCCGCCCACACCGGTGGATTCCGTCACGACGACCAGTGTGCCGGGCGGATGCCGATCGGCCGAAAACGGGTAGTCAGGCAGCCGTCGGAGGATGCCGTGCGGTAAGCACCGCCTTAAATTGTGCTGTTAGGGTCGTACGGGTTTTGCCTGGATCGGCCAGACCGAAGGAGGCATGGTTTGAACCGCGCAGTGGCGTTGCGTATCGCGGCGTGCGGGATCATGGGATTGGGGGCGGCCCTGTTGGTCGCCGCCCTGTTGTTGTCCACCTACACCAAGGGCAAGATCCAGAAGATTCCGCTGGACCTGGACGCCACACTCGTCAGCGACGGAACCGGAACCGCCCTGGACCCAGCGTCGCTGGCCGGCGAGCGGTTCGTCATCAACAAGAACGTGCCGCTGACGCAGCAGCAACAGATGAGCGTGGAGGCGCCGTCGAACGCCGAGGTGGTCACCCTTCAGGTCGGCACCACCCTGCGCCGCACCGACCAGCAGCAGGACAGGGGGTTGCTGCTGGCCATCGTCGACACCGTCACCCTGGACCGCAAGACCGCGATGGCCGTCTCCAGCGAAAGCAACCCGGGCGGCGCGGTGCAGAAGCCGAGGATCATCGAGGACGACCAGCCACCCACCAACATCGCGCTGCCGCACGACGGGCTGGCGTACCGGTTCCCGTTCGACACCGAGAAGAGGACCTACCCCTACTTCGATCCGGTCGCGCAGAAGGCGTTCGACGCGAACTACGACGGCGAGGAAGACGTCAACGGCCTGACCACCTACCGGTTCACCCAGAACATCGGCTACGACGCCGACGGCAAGCTGGTCGAACCGGTCAAGTACGCCTCGCTCTACGAGAACGACGATGACAGCCAGGTCACCGCGCCCGCATCACAGTGGGGTGTGCCGGGCGACCCGAACGCGCCGATCACCATGAGCCGCTACTACGCCGCGCAGCGCACGATGTGGGTGGATCCGGTGTCGGGCACCATCGTGAAGACCAAGGAGCGTGAGCACCACTACTACGCGCGCGAAGCCCTCAGGCCGGAAGCGACGTTCGTCGACTACACCGTCACCTCCAACGAGGAGACCGTGGAGAACCAGGTCGCCCAGGCGCGCGACGAGCGCGACCGGGTGGCGCTGTGGGGACGGATCCTGCCGATCACCTTCACCGCGATGGGCCTGGTTGCCCTGGTCGGCGCGGCGCTGCTGGGTTCGTTCAGCCTGCGCGCCGAGTCCGCGCTGATCGACCCCGGGCTCGACGAAGCGGACCATGGATTCTTCGCCCGCGGACCGGCAGGCGAGCCGGTGCCGGGCGCGGAGGCCGAGACCGAGAAGCTGCCGGCGCAGCGGCCGACCCGCCGGCCGCCGGACCGACCGGTCTGATCACCCGGTTCGCCGTGCCGGCGTACCCGCTGGCGCTCGCTCTGCTGGTGACGGCGCCACTGTTGGCGCCGGGCTACCTGTTGCTGCGCGACGCGGTGTCCACGCCCCGATCGCACATATCCGATGCGGCGCTTGGCCTTTCGGATGCGGCGCCGCGGGCACTGCCGCAGGACTTCGCGGTGGCGCTGGCCTCCCATCTCATCGACGGCGGCGTGGTGGTCAAGGTGCTGCTGGTCGGCGGTTTGTGGCTGGCGGGCTGGGGCTGCGCGCGACTGGCCGCGAGGGTGCTGCCCGACGCCGGTGTGCCCGGCCAGCTCGTCGCCGCCACGCTGGCGATCTGGAATCCCTATGTGGCCGAACGTCTGCTGCAGGGTCATTGGAGTCTGCTGGTGGGTTATGGCTGCCTGCCGTGGGTGGCGACGACGATGCTGCGGCTGCGCGGAGGCGACGGCAGTTGCTGGCCGCTGGTGTTCTGGACGGCGCTGGCCGGCTTGACGCCGACCGGCCTGATGCTGGCCGCCGTGGTGGCGCTGGCATGCTCGTTGGCGCCGGGGTCCGGCCGGCCGCGCTGGCAGTGCGCGGCGGTGGCACTAGGCGTCGCGGTCACCGCGGCGCTGCCGTGGCTGATCGCCGCGGTGGTGTCCGGGTCGCTGTCGTCGTCGCAGGCCGAGGGGGTGACGGCCTTCGCCGCACGGGCCGAGCCGGGCCTCGGCACGCTGGGCAGCCTGGCCAGTCTCGGCGGCATCTGGAACGCCGAGGCCGTACCGGCCTCCCGGACAACGCTTTTCGCGGTGGTCGCCGCCGTCGTGCTGCTCGGTGTGGTGGCGGTCGGCTTACCGGTCGCGGCGCGCCGGCCGGCCGCGGTTCCGCTGCTCGTGCTGGCGGCCGTCGCGGTGGTGGTGCCCGCCGCCATGGCGACCGGCCCAGGGCTGGCCCTCGCCGAGGCGGCGATCCGGGCGCTGCCCGGACTCGGGGTGATCCGAGACGCACAGAAGTGGGTGGCGCTGGCCGTGCCGGGCTACACCCTCGCAGCCGCCGCGGCGGTCGTCACACTGCGGCGGTGGTTGCCCGGCTTTGTCACCGCGACGGTGTGCTGTTTGGCGTTGGTGGCAACGCTGCCCGACCTGGCGTGGGGGGCGGGCGGCAAGGTCGTCGCGGTGCACTACCCGGCGGGCTGGGCGACGGCCGCGGCGATGATCAACGCCGACCCAGGGCCGGTGGCGGTGCTGCCCGTCGACAGCATGCGTCAGTTCTCCTGGGCCGGGGACGCGCCGGTGCTGGACCCGCTGCCGCGCTGGGTGCGCGCCGACGTGCTGACCACCGGTGACCTGACGATCTCCGGGCGCACCATACCGGGCGAGGGCGACCGCGCGCGGGCCGTGCAGCAGTTTGTGATGGCGGGGGCCGACCGCGACACGCTCGCCTGGGCCGGTGTGGGCTGGGTGGTCGTCGAATCCCCCGACCACACAACAACACTGAGGCTGCCCGTTGCCTATAGCGACGAAGATATACGGGTGTACCGCATCGGCGGTGATCGTCCCGCGGCGTCCGGTCGTGGCCTGATGATGGCCGCCCACATCGGGTGGCTGACGCTACTGGCCGCCGGACTGGCGGGCATGACGGTCCCGCGGCTGCGGCGAATCAGATCAGCCCGCTGACCCGCTTCCCGGCGAGCATCGACTCCAGCACGGTGCCCATGGCCTCGGCGCTCTGCTGCCAGGAGAACTCGCCGCTGCGGGCCTGCGCCTTGCCGCCGAGCTGATCGCGCAACACCGGGTCGGTAAGCAGCTGCTCGAGCCGCACCACCAGTTCGTCGTGATCGTCGACCAGCAGGCCGGTCACCCCGTCGACGATGGAATCGGTCAGCCCGCCCGAGGACCGGTACCCCACCGTGGGCACCCCGTGCTGCGCGGCCTCGGTGACGGCCAGCCCCCAGCCCTCCTTGCGAGACGGCAGCACATGCACCCAAGCCCGTTGCAGCACTTGGTGTTTGGCGACATCGCCGACGTGGCCGTGGAAGGTCACCGCATCGGAGATGCCGAGCAGCTGCGCGTGGTCGACGAGGCGCTGGTGCCACCAGCCGCCGCCGACGACGTCCAGGTGCAGGCCGGGGATCCGCGACCGCAGCCTGGCCACCGCGTCCAGCGCGTCTTCGATCTGCTTGTGCGGCACCAGCCGAGACAACAGCGCCAACCGCGGCTTGTCCGAGCGCGGCCGGTGCAGCGTCTCCGCCGGTGCTTCGTCGAGCCCGTTACGCACCACCGCGATGTGCTGCGCGGTGACCCCGAGGTCGGTGAGGTCCCGCGCCGACGGCAGCGACACCGTGACGTACTGATTGCGCCGGTGCAGCCATACCGACAGCCGGGACTCGACGAACCAACCGAAGCGTGCGGTCCGCCGACCCGCAACCGGCCAAAGTTCGCGGTGGCAATGATGCACCAGAACAGCGACACGGCGACCGTAGGCGAGGCGCGCCAGGAACGGGATGCCGTTCTGGGTGTCGATCACCACGTCGGGCCGCGCGTTGCGTAGCGGGCCGAGTCCGATGCGGGCCAGCACCATCGCCAAACCGGCCCAGATGTAGACCGAATGGCGGCCGCCGGCGCGGTTGACGTGTACGCCGTCGACGACCTCGCGGCGTGGGGCACCGGCATAACCCGCGGTCCGCAACGTTACGGAGATTCCGGATTCGGCCAGCTGCGCCCCGATGCGCTGCAGATACGTCTCGCTGCCGCCGCCCTGGGGATGGCCGGTATCCCGCCAGCACAGCAACAGCACGGAGCGGACACATCGGGCAGACATCCGTGCCAGCGTAACCGCTGCATAAGGTCGGGCTATGTCCGCCACCGATCTGTTCGCGCGGCGGGCAACGCTGTCCCGGTCGGTCCGGCTGCTCTCCGAGTTCCGCTTCGAGCAACGCGACCCGGCGCGGTTCTACGGGGCACTCGCGAAGGACACCGCGGCCATGGTGAGCGACCTGTGGCAGGCCACGCACGGCCAGCCGCCGACCGGCCGGACCGTGCTCGACGTCGGCGGGGGACCCGGCTATTTCGCCGAAGCCTTCGAGGCCGCGGGCATGCGCTACGTCGGTGTTGAGCCCGACCCCGCCGAAATGCACGCGGGCCCGATGGCCGACGGGGCGGCCACCTATGTCCGAGCGTCGGGGATGGCGTTGCCTTTCGCCGACGCTAGCGTCGACATCTGCCTGTCCTCCAACGTCGCCGAGCATGTGCCGCACCCGTGGCGGCTCGGCAGCGAGATGCTTCGGGTCACCAAACCCGGTGGGTTGGCCGTGCTGTCCTACACGGTGTGGCTGGGCCCGTTCGGCGGGCACGAGTTGGGTCTGACGCACTATCTCGGCGGCGAGCGGGCGGCGGCGCGATACGCCCGAAAGCACGGCCATCCGGCCAAGAACAACTACGGATCGTCACTCTTCGCGGTGTCGGCGGCCGACGGACTGCAATGGGCCGCCAGCAGCGGCGAGCTGGTCGCCGCATTTCCCCGCTACCACCCCAGATGGGCGTGGTGGATGACCGGGATCCCGCTGCTCAGAGAGTTTCTGGTGAGCAACCTGGTGCTGGTCCTTCGCCCGCCGGCGTCCCTCGACTGAAACAGGTTCTCGTTTTGCCCGATCGTGGGTAGGGTGGCGCCATGACGCAGAGCACTGCCAAGAAAACAACTTCCGTCAAGACCGAGTGGGACAAGCTCTTCATCGGCGGCAAGTGGGCCCAGCCCGCAACCGCAGATGTCATCGAGGTGCTCTCGCCGGCCACCGGCGAGCTGGTCGGCAAGGTTCCGCTGGCGTCGCAGGCCGACGTCGACGCCGCCTGCGCGGCCGCGCGCAAGGCCTTCGACGAGGGCCCGTGGCCGCACATGTCGCCGCAGGAGCGGGCCGCCGTGCTGGGCGCCGCCGTCAAGCTCATGGAGGAGCGTGCCGACGAGCTCAAGTTCCTGCTGGCCGCCGAGACCGGTCAGCCGCCGACCATCGTCGACATGATGCAGTACGGCGCCGCGATGTCGGCATTCCAGTTCTATGCCGGCGCGGCCGACAAGTTCACCTGGCGTGACTTCCGCGACGGCGTCTATGGCCAGACCATGGTGGTGCGTGAGCCGATCGGCGTGGTCGGCGCGGTCACGGCGTGGAACGTGCCGTTCTTCCTGGCCGCCAACAAGCTCGGCCCGGCGCTGCTCGCGGGCTGCACCGTGGTGCTCAAGCCCGCCGCCGAGACTCCGCTGTCCGTCTTCGCGATGGCGGAGATGTTCGCCGAGGCCGGCCTGCCCGAGGGGGTGCTGTCCATCGTTCCGGGCGGGCCCGAGACCGGCCGCGCGCTGACCGCCAACCCCGCGCTGGACAAGTTCACGTTCACCGGGTCCTCGGCGGTCGGCAAGGAGATCGGCAAGATCGCGGCCGAGAAGCTCAAGCCATGCACGCTCGAGTTGGGCGGCAAGTCCGCGGCGATCATCCTCGAGGACGTCGACCTGGATTCCACGCTGCCGATGCTGTTGTTCTCCGGGCTGATGAACTGCGGACAGGCCTGCGTCGGGCAGACGCGCATCCTGGCGCCGCGGTCACGCTACGACGAGATCGTGGAGAAGGTGGCCGCCGGCGTGGCCGCCATGCCGGTCGGCCTGCCCGACGATCCCGCCGCCGCGGTCGGCCCGCTGATCAGTGAGAAGCAACGCGAACGTGTCGAGGGCTACATCCGCAAGGGCGTCGAGGAGGGCGCCAGGCTGGTCACCGGCGGCGGCCGTCCCGAAGGCTTGGACAGCGGCTGGTTCGTGCAGCCGACGGTGTTCGCCGACGTGGACAACTCGATGACCATCGCCCAGGAGGAGATTTTCGGACCGGTGCTGGCGATCATTCCCTACGACACCGAGGACGACGCGGTGCGCATCGCCAACGACTCGGTGTACGGGCTCGCGGGCAGCGTGTGGACCACCGACAACGACAAGGCGATGAAGATCGCGTCGCAGATCCGCGCCGGCACCTACGCGGTCAACATGTATGCGTTCGATCCCGGCTCACCGTTCGGCGGCTACAAGAACTCCGGCATCGGCCGCGAGAACGGCCCGGAGGG
>NZ_JBOGDB010000188.1:0-1906 GCF_050701515.1 Mycobacterium sp.
GGCCGGCTCCGGCGCTTCGCTGCCGAAGGGGCCCATCTGCTTGGCGCTGAAGGCATAGGGGCTGTTCCTGTCGAGGTAGCCGAAGAAAGGGACCAGTAGGGCGGCCAAGAAGAGCAGGGTGACGCCAAGGCTCTTGTTCCATGTATCGCGGCCGATCGGCCCTTCAGTACGCAACGCCCGGATGTAGGTGAAGCCGATCGGAACGTGCAGCAGGATTGCGGCGAGGAAACCGGGGCTGTACTTACTGCGGGCGAGGGCGGGAAGGACAATCCCGTGGTCGACCGCTTGAGCGATGCCGAACAACATCGGCGGCAGCCCCAACCACTTGACTCCGGGAAAGACGATCGGCGCGACGTAGAACGGATAGGCGAGAGCAGTGTTGATGCACAGTGACGATTGCCTATTGAGCGGATAGTTGAGCGGTTGGTCGCTCCTCATTACGCGAGCGTTGGTATGACCGGGAAAGAAGCCGGGGTCGACGTACTCCTCGTATTGATGGACGGCCAACGCGAGCATGTTCATCACCGACAGAGCACGCAGATTAGTCAGCTTCTTCCGCCCGCCCAACACACTCGCCCCTGCGAGCACCATCGCCAGCAGCGCGCCCACGCGGGGCCATTCCTTGCGGTAAACGTCGAACGCCGTCGTATTCATCGCCGCCTCCATTTTCCACTGCCGTCGTTTGGCCTACTACCCACGAATCGAGTTCTGCGAGCGAGCGCTCTTCGCGCACAATTGTGCCCCGCTTCGCCGGGATGCCAGGAAAGATGCAGCTTAACAACTAAAACGGCGATGATGCGCCCGGACAGTGCGTGGGCCCAGGCACACTCGGCGGCTAGAAATTCAGCCCGGAGAACATGACCCGGCCGGGATCATATTTCTGCCGTACGGCGCTCAGCTGGGATAGATTCGGGCCGAAGTAGCGCGACGGCGGCTGGTTTGCCTCGAGATAGTTCACATAGCCGCCGACCGAATACGGTTGCACCGCTTGGTGTGCCGTGTTGAGCCAGCTGGTCGCTGCCGACGGGGAATCCGTTTCGACGTACCACTGCACCAGCGCGGAATGCCTGCGCCACGGAAATGCGGTGGCCCCCGGCGCCACAGTGGCGAGGGCGCCGTCGAGGGCGTGCATGATCGCAATCATGCGGCCCGCCCCACGAGGAAAGGCGTTGACCGCTGCGGCGATGCCCTGCGCTGCGCCTGCGTTGATGGTCGGAAAAACATCGGATCCGCCGACGTATCCGAGCGGCGTCGGGTTCAGATTGTTGACGGCCAGATACTTCACCAGGTCCAAATAGTTGAACGTGTGGTTGTCGGTCCTGGTCGGTTCCATTCCGACGGCTGAGGTGATGGCGCTCGCCACGCTGTTACCCGACCCGGCCGGGCAGGTCGCCATGATGCGGCAGTGCGTACCCATGGCGTCGGTAGTGCTGTCCGCCAGTGCCCAGCTGCTTCGGTCGGCGGTGCGCAGCCAGTTCTGCCAACCCACGAGGACCTGCGCGAACGACTGCCGCGGGTAATTGAGGTTCACGACGTCGACGTCTGAGGTGGGGAACGTGGCAAAGGTCAGCGAGGTTGTCACACCGAAGTTGCCGCCACCGCCGCCACGCAACGCCCAGAGCAAATCGGGGTGGCTGGCGGCGGACGCGGTGACCGCCTGGCCGCCGGGCAACACCACCGTCGCCGACGTCAGCGCGTCGCTGAGCAGGCCCGCGTGCCGGGACTGGGCGCCCAGCCCGCCGCCGAGGGCGTGCCCCGCGGCACCGACGGACGGGCAGGTACCCGTCGGGATGCCCCGGCCGGCCGCGGCCAGCGCCTGGTGCAGTTCATACAGGCTGGTCGCCGGCGTCGCTGTGACCCGCCCGCTGGCGGCGTCGTAGTTGATTCCGCCGGGCAGCTGACGCAG
>NZ_JBOGDB010000189.1:0-1522 GCF_050701515.1 Mycobacterium sp.
TGCCCGGTATGGAGCGCGGCGCGGTCGCACAGTGGCCGATCGCGATCCGCGCCGACATCGCTGCCAACCGCACCAGAACGGGAATTCTCGGGCGGACCGGGCCAGTCGGCCGTGGATGGCGGTCGACCCGACAGATCGACGGCACTGGTCGCTACCGAGACGCGACATAAGCGCGCGAACTCGCGCGGCTGAAGTGCGACAGGCACTATGGCCTACGACGTTCTGCCACGACAACGCGACCCGGTGGGCGACCGCAATGCGCGATGCAGGTGCGAACGTCGTCATGCCGAGCGGGTCGCGCGTCACACGACGACGCGATGTGGCGAGAAGAGTTCCCGCTGATGGTGGCGTGGGCATCTGGACAATGAAGCGCGACGACGCCCTGCGCTGCTATCCCACCGATCTCGCCCTCGCGGCGATCAAGCGACTGTCGTGATCGAGGCTCGCGCGGGGCCTGAAGAACGCCGGTCACGCACAGCCGATAAGGCGTACCGAACGACGGTGCGGCTCGCGGTTCAGGCGCGCCAGATCGCGCTGGCTCGTGACGCTGCTGGCACCATCAAGTCCGGCGTCGTGCGCAGATCACGGCGTCGAAGCCCGCGCCAGCGGCGGCTCTCGGTCGCTCCTCAGCGATCGGCATCTACCAGCGGGGAGGGTCGACGACTGCGGCCGCCGCCTCGACCGTCACCTGGACCTGGCCGGCTGCGGGTGTTTCGGCGCCCGTCACGGGGTCGATCGGGAGGTGGCCGACCAGCAGCAGCGTCCCGCCCGGCGCGACCCCAGTCGCCAGTCGCGAGACCGTTTCCTCCACCGAACCGCCACGTGGACGTCCTCCGGCGTCCACATCGGGAGGTCGCCCTCGATCCAATCGGTGCACTCGGCGATGTCCGGCCCGAGGGTCGCGGCTGTCGACCGGCCGTGGGCCCGGACCTTCGCAGAGAAGTCGACGGCGGTGACCTGCCATCCGTGCGCAGACAATCCAGAGGCCTCGGATCCGTGGCCGCAGCCTGCGTCGAGAGCGCGGCCCGGGACGAGGCTGCGGACCGTTGCCGTCCGGTAGGTGTTCGGAGGCCGCTGTGCGACCTGTTCCGCGTGCTCACCAAGCCCCCCGGACCACCGCTCGTCCCAGAAGTCCTTCCCGGCCCAAGCTGTGCGTTGGTCGCTCGCGGTCGGTCGGCGCTATCGGACCACGATCCGTCAGCTTCCATGTCACATCGTGCCCGCCGAGCTGCCGGCTCGGGCCGCTACGGGCAGAAGGTCACTTGACATTCTCCCTGGATCAGATATCTTGATCTCAAGATGACTGGCAGCAAGATATGCTGCATCTGACAGGGGGAACCCAGTGGCAACCGCAAGCCTGATCGTCCGGCACCGAGTGAACGACTACAGCGCCTGGCGCTCGGTGTACGACAGCGTCGACGAGCTCCGCCAGCAGCATGGCTGCACCGCGGACGAGGTCCTTGTCCACCCCGCTGACAAGCAGGACGTGTTCGTCCTGCATCGCTTCCCGACCGTGGAGCAG
>NZ_JBOGDB010000190.1:0-25973 GCF_050701515.1 Mycobacterium sp.
GACCTCGTTGCGCAGACCGTCCACGAAGGACGGACGCAGTGGCCGGTCGATCAGCCGGCAGGTGAGGATCGCGTCCGTGGACGGGCGGCCCTCCCGGCGGAAGAACGAGCCGGGGATCCGCCCGGCGGCGTACATCCGTTCCTCCACGTCGATCGTCAGCGGGAAGAAGTCGAAGTGGTCCTTGGGGTTCTTGCTGGCGGTGGTCGCCGACAGCAGCATGGTTTCGTCGTCAAGGTAGGCGACGGCGGAGCCTGCGGCCTGCTGGGCGAGGCGGCCGGCTTCAAAGCGGATGGTGCGGGTGCCGAAGCTCCCGTTGTCGATGACGGCGGTCGACTCGTACACGCCGTCCTCAATTTCTGCGACAGACATTGTTGTCCGTGAGGCCTCTCTGGGTCACTGTTCAGCTGTTTCGCGTCGTCACGCCCAGAACGCTGAGCAGCCTGCCAGACCACTGGCCTCGATGCGGCTACGGCCGTCGATCGAAGCGGCCGGAGACTTGCCCCGGCAGCCACTACCGAAGACCGCCCGATCAGGCGGGTCCTGGGGGACACGCAGGAGCGGTGCACGCGGAGCTGCGAGAACCACACCCTTTGTTCGAGCCGAAAGGCTCGGAACGCCAATACTCTACACCGGCCCAGTTCACAAGCCCTATTCACGCCGAGAGCACGGTTGTTGACGGGTCCACTCGGCGGTTACGTACAACAACCGAACTTTCGGCGCAGTGGACTCGCGGGTCAGCGACGCAGGCCAAGCCGGTCGATCAAGGAGCGGTACCGCTCCACGTCGACCTGCGCGACATACTTGAGCAGACGACGGCGCCGGCCCACCAGCAGCAGCAGTCCGCGCCGCGAGTGGTGGTCGTGCTTGTGCACCTTCAGGTGTTCGGTCAGATCGGCGATCCGCTTGGTCAGCAGCGCCACCTGGGCTTCCGGCGAACCGGTATCGGTGTCGTGCAGGCCGTAGGAGCCCAGGATGTCTTTCTTCTGTTCGGCAGTGAGCGCCACGAAACAATCTCCATCAATCGGTCCGCGAGGGGTATCTGAGGCGCGGCCGCCGCGAACTGCAGCACACGCTGGGTCGGCGTGAAGTCTAGCAGCGCCGGGTAGCCCGGGCAGAATCGCTAATTGGCCAGGATGGTGCGGGCGCGCTCGGTGTCGCCGCCCATCGCCGCCACCAGGTCGTCCACCGACGCGAATTTCTCCTGGCCGCGGATGCGGGCGACGAAGTCCACCGCGACGTGCTGTCCGTACAGGTCGGCGTCGGTGTCCAGGACGAACGCCTCGACCGTGCGGGTGCGCCCGGAGAACGTCGGGTTGGTGCCGACGGACACCGCCGCCCGGTACCGCTCGCCGGGCACGACGGTGCCCATCACCGGGCCGCGGCCCAGCACGGTGAACCAGGCGGCATACACGCCGTCGGCCGGGATGGCCGAATACATCGGCGGGGCGACGTTCGCGGTCGGGTAACCCAGCGCCTTGCCGCGGCCGTCGCCACGCACCACCACGCCCTCGACCCGGTGCGGCCGGCCCAGAGCCTCGGCCGCCGCGACGACGTCGCCGGCGTCCACGCAGGACCGGATATAGGTCGACGAGAACGTGACGGTTTCGTCCTGGTGGTGCTCGGCCACCAGCGACATGCCCTCCCCCGCGAAGCCGAACCGGTCCCCCGCCCGGCGCAGCAGCTCGACGTTTCCCGCCGCCTTCTTGCCGAAGGTGAAGTTCTCCCCGACCACCACCTCGACGACGTGCAGGTTCTCCACCAGCAGCTCGTGGATGTAGCGCTCGGGCGTCAGCTTCATGAAGTCCGAGGTGAACGGCATCACCAGGAAAACGTCGATGCCCAGTTCCTCGACCAGCTCGGCGCGCCGGGTCAACGTGGTGAGCTGGGCGGGATGGCTACCCGGGAAGACGACTTCCATCGGATGCGGGTCGAACGTCATCAAAACCGTCGGCACGCCTCGGGACCGGCCGGCCTTGACCGCGTGATTGATCAGCTCCTGGTGGCCGCGATGAACCCCGTCGAACACCCCGATTGTGACGACGCATCTGCCCCAGTCCGTGGGGATCTCGTCCTGTCCCCGCCAGCGCTGCACAGCGCAAGCCTACGGCGCGCCGGGAGGCCGGGCTGCGCTACATCCCCAGATCAGGTGATGATTGCCTAAACTTTGTATCTGTGAGTCCAAACGGTGACCCTCGCGACCTGACCACGGTTGCCCAGGATTACCTGAAGGTCATCTGGACCGCCCAGGAGTGGTCGCTGGACAAGGTCAGCACCAAGATGCTCGCCGAGCGGATCGGGGTGTCGGCCAGCACCGCGTCGGAGTCCATCCGCAAGCTCGCCGACCAGGGCCTGGTCGACCACGAGAAGTACGGCGCGGTGACGCTGACCGAGGCGGGCAGAAAGGCCGCGCTGGCCATGGTGCGCAGGCACCGGCTGATGGAGACCTTTCTGGTCAACATGCTCGGCTACAGCTGGGACGAGGTGCACGACGAGGCCGAGGTGCTCGAACACGCGGTCTCCGATCGGATGCTGGACCGCATCGACGCCAAGCTGGGCTACCCGAAACGCGACCCGCACGGCGATCCGATTCCGGCCGCCGACGGCCAGGTGCCGACCCCGCCGGCGCGCCAGCTGTCGGCGTGCCACGACGGCGATGCCGGAACGGTGGCCCGCATCTCGGATGCCGACCCGGAGATGTTGCGGTATTTCGACACCGTCGGCATCAGCCTGGACTCCCGGCTGCGGGTGTTGGCCCGCCGCGACTTCGCCGGAATGATCTCGGTGGCCGTCGAAGGCCCCGACGGCTCCGATGCCCCTCACACCACCGTCGACCTGGGCAGCCCGGCGGCCGAGGCGATCTGGGTCGTCGGTTAACCGGCGCCTTGACGACGCCGGTATTCGTTGGGAGCGACGCCGAACCACCGGGAAAAGGCATGGGTGAACGCCGCCGTCTCGGCGTAGCCCAGCCGCCGGGCGACCTGCTCGACCGTCAATCCGACCTGTGACAACAGTTCCGTGGCCAAGGTTGCCCGCACGTCATTGGTGAGCGCGCGAAACGACGTACCCTCTTCGGCCAGCCGGCGGCGGAGGGTCCGCGGGTGCAGTTGCAGTGCGGCGGCGACCGCGTCCAGACCCGGCATCTCCCCTGGCGCAGACAGCAGTTGGGAGCGCACCAGGGCTGACAACCCGTGGCGGCGCCGCCGTCGTTCCAGAATCTGTTCGCACTGCTCGACACAGACGGCCAGCGTGTGTTCGTCGGCTTGCGGCAACGGCTCGTCGAGCATCGCTCGGGGCAGGCGAATGATGCTCCGCTCGCAGTCGAACACGACCTGCTGGATCGCGACGGTGTCGAGTAGTGGCCGCAGGTACTCCTCGTCGGCCGCCAGCTCGACGCGGATCTGATCGGCATAGCGGGCCAGGACGGGATGGACGAACGGGGGCACGGTGGCGATGATGGCCGCGATGTCACGCTCGAGAAAGAAACGTCGGACATCGTCGGGCAGATGGCCCGCGTCGATGGCAATCTCAGATTCGGCAGCCCGCTCCGACAACAGGATCGACGCGTGCAGCGTGGTCAGCGAGAAGAAGCGCAGCCCGACCGAAATCAGTTCTCGGAGGGTCCCCGACGCCATCGCCGCAAAACCGAACATGCCGAGGCTGGTCAGGTTGATGCGGCTCCCGATCGCGACCCCGATCCCGGCCGGGGCGGGCACGAGCCGCAGCAGGTTGCGCGCCATGGTGATCTCGTCGTCGCTGGAGACGTCACCCTCCGGATCCTCCAGATCGGCTGAAGTCACCGACGTGCCGGCCAGCACATCGGTGACGACCACGTCCATCTCCGTCGCAACCGCGCAGAGTTGTCGCGCGGTGACGACGGGACGTCGGACGTCCGCGGACCAGACGGTCATCGTGTCCGAAACTATCAACCATTTGTCCCAACGCAGCATTCTGCGTGGGCTTACCGCGGCCTACCTTGAGAACACCATGACGATCAAGAGCGATGTCCGGTTTGCAAGAAAGTACGGGCCGATAACAGCCAAGACGCTGACGGCCAACATGGCGCGCGAAGCGCGGCACCGATCGCAACACCGGCCCGTCCCCCGGGGCATCGAGATCACCGACTTCGATCCGTTCGACGGCGCGACGGCGGCCGACCCGTACCCGCACTATCGCGAGCTGCTCGCCGGCGGCCCGGTGCACTACAACCCGAGGCGCGGCATATTCATCCTGACGCGCTACGCCGACGTCCGCGAGGCGGCGCGCGCCGACCACGCGTTGTCAAGCGCCGACGGCGTCACCTACGGCCGCGTGCGGTTACCGATATTGCTGACCACGGATGCGCCTGCACATACCCGGATGCGCAAGCAGGCCATGCCGGGCTTCACTCGAGGCGCCCTCGAATCGTGGCAGCCGATGGTCGATCGTCTGGCCCGCGAGCTGGTCGCCGAGCTTCTGGCGCAATCGCCTGCCGATGTCGTGTCCACGGTCGCCGTGCCGATGCCGATGGGGATGATCGCCCACATCCTGGGCATCGCCGAAGAAGACCAAGCCGCGTTCCGGAAATGGTCCAACGACACCGTCCGAGTCGCCGACATCAACATCTCGAAATCGGGGTTACGACAAATTGCACCGACAATCAACGGTTTTCGGCATATGCACGCCTTCTTCACCGAGAAACTGAGCCGGGGCGAGCTGCTCGGCGAAGACAACGTGCTGGGCCGACTGGCCAGGCACACCGACGACGGGCAGCTCAGCTACGAGGAGATGTTCTTCATCGCCGTGCTGCTCCTGCTCGCAGGCAATGAGACCACCACCAACATGCTCAGCACCTTGTTCCTGACGCTCGCCGACAACCCAGACCAACTGCGTCTGCTGCAGCAGCGGCCGGAGCTCATCGGGTCGGCCATCGAGGAGCAACTGCGGTTCAGCTCGCCGGTCCAAAGCTTCTATCGCACAGCGCGGTCCGACTACGACGTCGGATCGGCGACCATTCCTGCCGGATCACGAGTTCTACTCGCCTGGGGCGCGGCCAACCGTGACCCACGACAATTCGAGGATCCGGACACCTTCCGCGCCGAGCGCAACCCGACGTGCCACGTCGCGTTCGGTTCCGGAGTCCATTTGTGTCTCGGGGCGCAGCTCGCGCGCATGGAGGGCCAGGCCATCCTGCGCGAGATTGTCGACAACGTCGACCGGATTGAAGTGACCGGAACGCCAACCTGGACGACCAACCCCAACCTTCGCGGGCTCACCCAGATGGGCGTCCGGCTGACCCGCCGGCGAGAGAAGGTTGCTTGAGGCCGGCTGCCCGGACGAGTAGCGACAGCACGATTGCCACCAGAAGCAGCGCCGGGACGTCTCCCCACAAATGCCCCAACTGGTGGTGGCTGGCGAAGGACTGCACCGCCATGATGGCGGCGTGCACGACGCTGGACCACACGGTGAACCAGATCAGGCTCAGGCTCGCCTGCGGGTTGCGCGCCGCATTCAGCAGGAAGAGGCCCAGCGTTGCGTAGAGGCCGACGATCATCACGAAGTACTCGGACTCATGGGGTGCGCCCGGATGCCACGCCCACCCCGACGGCCAGACCACGGCGAGCGGATAGACCAGCAGGAAGATGAAGCCGAACAAGGCCAATGCCAGTTGGAGAAGTTTGTACGGGGTCGTCACTGCACGCTCCAATCCTTTGAAGGCGGACTCAGTATGCGCCGCAGGTCCTTACAACGTTGCGGGACGGAGTACCACGATCGATTTCGTGCGGGTGGCATCGTCGCGCAGCAGCGCAATCACCTGCCCGCCGGGTGCTGTCGCCGCGTAGGTGCCGTCAATGCCGGCGGGCGTGAGCGCGCGGCCGTGCCGGGCCGCTTCGGCCTCCTCGTCGGTTAGGTCGCGGCGCGGAAAGGCCAGCAGACAGGCCTCGTCGAGGGTGTAGGACAGTCGCGGTTGCTCGGCGAGGTCGTCGAGCGTGCGGGCCTCGTCGAGTCCGAATTGTCCGACGCGGGTGCGCCGCAGCGCGGTGAGGTGGCCGCCGACGCCCAGCGCGGCGCCGACATCACGGGCCAGCGCGCGGATGTAGGTGCCACTCGAGCAGTCCACCTCGACGTCCACCTCCACTAGGTCACCCAGCCGCCGGATCGTCACGATGTCGAAACGATCGACGCGGACGCTTCGCGGGGCCAGTTCGACGGCCTGGCCCTCCCGAGCCAGCCGGTAGGCCCGCTTGCCGCCGACCTTGACCGCACTGACCGCCGACGGAGTCTGGGAGATCTCGCCGCGCAGCGCGGCCACCGCATCGGCGATGTCGGCGTCGGTGACCCGCTGCGCCGAAACCGTCTGCAGCACTTCGCCGTCGGCGTCCTCGGTGGTCGTTGTCTGGCCGAGCCGGATGGTCGCCGCGTACGACTTGTCGGTGGCGGCCAGCAGGCCGAGGATCTTGGTGGCTCGCTCGACGCCGACCACCAGAACGCCGGTGGCCATCGGGTCCAGCGTGCCGGCATGACCGACCTTGCGGGTGGCGAAGATGCGCCGGCACCGGGACACGACGTCGTGACTGGTCATGCCTCCCGGTTTGTCAACCACCACGAGACCGGCATCGTTCACAGCACGATCGCCGTCAGCACCAGTCCGTCGCGCACCGACCAGCGGCCCAGTAGCGTGGACAACGGCGGCCCGGCCGATGCGGCGCCGTCGATCAAGACGCGGGATTCGAAACTGCCCGCGGTTCCACCGCCGTCGACGTCGAAGACGATGTGCGCGTCCTCGAAGCCCAACCAGCGCCGGGTCACCGGGAACCACGCCTTGTACGTTGCCTCCTTGGCGCAGAACAGGATTCGGTCCCAATGCAGGCCCGCCGGAAGTGCTGCGATCTCAGACCGCTCGGCGGGCAGGCTGATCGCGTCGAGCACGCCTTTGGGCAGCACCTCGTGGGGTTCGGCGTCGATGCCGACCGAGCGCACCGTGTCGTGAAGGCCGACGGCCGCGCCGCGGTAGCCGTCGCAGTGGGTGAGGCTGCCCACTACGCCCTCGGGCCAGCACGGTTCGCCCTTCTCCCCCTTGAGGATCGGCACCGGCGGCACGCCCAGGTCATCGAGCGCCAGCCGGGCACAGTAGCGGACGGTGACGAACTCGTTGCGGCGCTTGGCAACCGACCGCGCGATCAGCGGCTCCTCCTCCGGCAGCGGCGTCAATTCCGGTGGATCTGTGTACATTTCGGCGGCGGCCAGATCTTGGGAGGTTCCCGGCAGCACGTCGGAGAGCAGCGTTGCGACCTTCATCTCGCCCGCGTCGCCTGCCGGTTCTTGATGCGCTCCTGCACGCGCTGCGCGTTCGCCCGCATCTCGGCGGTGATGACGAAGTGTCCGCCGAATTCGTTGAGGTAGCCGTCCGGATACTTCGGGTCGGGCAGCACCTGTCGCAGCCATCGATAGGGCTTGCGGCGCCGCCATTCCCGCGGATAGCCGACCGACACCTCTTCGAAGCGCACGCCGTCGTACCACGTGGTGCGTGGGATGTGCAGGTGGCCGTAGACCGAGCAGACCGCGTTGTAGCGGGTGTGCCAATCCGCCGTCGCGGTGGTGCCGCACCACAGCGAGAACTCCGGATAGAACAGCGCCTCGCACGGTTCGCGGACCATCGGGAAATGGTTGACCAGCACGGTCGGGGTCACCCAGTCCAGATCCTCCAGCCGCTTTCGGGTGTCCAGCACCCGGTCGTGGCACCAGGCCTCCTTGGTTCCGTATGGCTCGTGGGACAGCACGAACTCGTCGGTGGCCACCACGTTGCGCTCCCGGGCAATGGCGATGCCCTCCGCCTTGGTCTCCGCGCCGTCGGGCAGGAACGTGTAGTCGTACAGCAGAAACAACGGCACGATGGTGGCCGGGCCGCCCGCCTCGTTCCAGACCGGGAACGGGTGTTCCGGGGTGATCACGCCCATCTCGTCGCACATGTTGACCAGGTAGTCGTAGCGGGCCCGGCCGAAGACCTGCATCGGATCCTTGTTGGTGGTCCACAGCTCATGGTTGCCCGGCACCCAGATCACCTTGGCGAACCTCTTGCGCAGCAGGTCCAGCGACCACCGGATGTCGTCGGTGCGTTCGGCGACGTCGCCGGCGACGATCAGCCAGTCGTCGGGCGAGGACGGATGTAGCGACTCGGTGACCGGCTTGTTGCCGGTGTGACCCGCATGCAGGTCGCTGATCGCCCAGAGTGTCGCCACAGCCGACCAGCCTACTTGCGCACCGGCGGGCGACCCGCTAGGCAATTAGAACGTGTTCTCGTTTCCGGTCCGGCCAGTGGGGCGGGACTTGTACACTCCCCGCAGTGACTGCCGAGCGCGAGGGGGTGTAATGGCCGGCAAGATCCGTCTGTTCGCGGCGTTCGGTGCGCTGCTGACGGCCGTGACTCTGGTCGTGCAGAGCGGTCCGGCGACCACGACGGGAGGCGGTCCGGTCGAACTGCGCTCGACGGCAGCACCCTGGCCGCAGGCAACCACCACCATCAAGTGGCCGGTGGTCGAGACCGTCGACCCCGACCCGTTCGACCCGTGTCGGGACATACCGCTCGACGTCGTCCAGGGCATCGGCCTGGGATTCACCCCGCCGCAGCCCGAGGACGGCCTGCGCTGCCACTACGACGCCGGCCATTACCAGATGGCGGTGGAGGCGTTCGTCTGGCGCACCTACGAGGAGACCCTGCCCGCCGACGCCGTCGAACTCGACATCGCCGGCCACCGCGCGGCCCAGTACTGGGTGATGAAGCCGACCGACTGGAACAACCGGTGGTGGATCACCTGCATGGTGGCGTTCAAGACCAGCTACGGCCTGATTCAGCAGTCGCTGTTCTACTCGCCGATCTACGCCGCCGACGATGTCGACTGCATGCAGACCAATCTGCAGCGGGCAAACGAGCTGGCGCCCCACTACATCTACTAGCGCTCGATCTTGTCCATCGGGCTGGAGCGCTCGAGCATGCCGTAGGTCTCCTCGCCGTTCCAGCGATAGGCCACGCCGGCTTGCTGAAGCGCGGGGAAAGTCCAGTTGGCCATCTTGGCCAGCAGTTCGGCGGGGACCTCGCTGGGGTCGGTGATGTCGTGCGTCGACAGCACCGTCTCGCCCTCGATCCGTTCCATGCCGTTGGCGGTCTCCAGCACGACCGAGACGTCCTCGCCCAGCGGCTGCAGCCGGCTCAGCCACGGCGCTGCGACCACCCGCGCCGGGATGAGGTCGCCGCCGCCGTCGAAGACGTAGCCCTCGTTGAACGTGGGCCGGCCGTCGGGACGGGGCGGATACGCGATGTAGCCGAACGCCCGGCCACTCGGAAAGAGCGCCGACTGCCAGCAGTGCCCCCAGAAGCCCTCGAGCCTGCGCACGCCCTGGCGCCGGATCCGCAGCCCGCTGCCGGTGAAGGCATGCTCCTCACCGGCCACCCGCACCGAGCCCGTCGCCCGAAACAGCTGCTCGTAGCGGTCGCCACCCATCAGGTCGCCCTCCACGGACGTCTCCAACGCCGACGCGGCATCGGCCTGCAATGCGCCCTGCACCCACGGCGGCACGGCGAGCTTCGCCTCCGCCTCGAACCGCAGGTCGACCAGCGGCCCTTCCTTGCGGCCCGCGGCGAGATCGGCCGACGACGTCTGCACCGCCTTGCCGTCGAACGTCATCGTCCAGACGTCGAAGGGCTTCACGCATGTGAAGCGCAGCGGGCCGCCGCCGAGCACGGTGGGCTTGCCCTCCGGACCTTCCACCGGCCAGCTTCTCCCCTCGTCGCGGAGTCGATACGCGCGGCCGTCCGGGAACGCAACGTTGACCTGAACGCTGTGCTCCTGCCAATTCGCGGCGACCGCCTCCACACCGATGCGCGGCAGGCCGACCCGCCCCCGGTCGTCGAAAACCCAGAAGCTGACCGAATCCCGCACCTCGGGGTCGGCCGGCCGGTCGGCGAACATGTACTCCCGAGCCGGGTCGATGCCGCCAGTCAAGTCAATTGCCATGTGAGCGCTCACCTTTCATGGCGGTCCAGCGTTGCGAATGTTCGACGTAGGAGGCGAACAGAGGCCGGACGGAGTTCAGATCAAGCCCGAACGTTTCGGGGTCGGCGTGCGTGTGCGGCTCGCGTTTCTCGGCGTTCTCAGTCCACCACGTCCGCATCCCCACCTCGAACTCGTCGGTCACCGGTTCGTCCAGCCACGCGTACAGGCGGCGCACCTCGCCGATCGGATCGGCCTGCATCGCGCGGAAATCGATGTCGAAGAACCGGTGATCGGCTCCGCCGTCACGGAACTTCACCGCCCGGTCCACGCCGACCGACCAGTGACGGACATTGAGCTCGCCGAGGTAGCGCCGGTCGAGGTGGTCGGTGAACCCGCCGGCGATGTCGGCGTAGACGTCGGCGACCGAGAGGAGCACATCGGTGGGGTCGCGGTGGGTCATCACGAAGCGGGCATCGGGGAACACCCGGTCCAGGTGGTCGAGCGACAGCACATGCGCGGGCGACTTGAGACGCCACGGCCTGGTCCGCTCGCCCCATTGCAGCAGTTTGAGAACGCGACGCTGATAAGCGTAGGTGGACGTGAAATCGGCCCTGCCGACGAGCCATTCAGAATAGGACGGGATCTGGGCGAACGCCTGGAAGATCTGCGATTTGAAGTCCAGCGCCATCAGGTCCAGGCACTCCATCGGGCCGTGGATGTCGGTGGGAACGTGGTGTCGGCTGCCGACCATCACGGCTCGCTGCTCCGGCGGGATTCGCGGGTCGTCGCCCTGCACCGTCGACGGGGGCGGGCACGGCTCCGCAGACTCCCAACTGCGTAGATATCGGACATGCGGATCCTGGGCGAGCAGGAACGACAGCGCGGTGGAACCCGTGCGGGGCAGGCCGAGCCCGAACAGTGGTGCGTCTATCGTGACGTCGTCGATCTCGGGGTGGCGGCGGTACCAGTCCTCGACCTGAAGCCGCTGTCGAAGATGAGTGCCGATCCGGGCGTAGATGAATCCCCCGCCACGTTCGTTGAGCCGGGCCTCGTCGCGCAGAGCGGTCACGAGGATGTCCAGCCCCTCGCGGAAGGATTCGTCGCCGAAGTCGTCCAGCCCAGTTCGCTCGACGGCGGCAGCCATCAACTCGCCGGGTGATGCCACTGTGCACCTCCACCACAATTCGTGACAGTACACTGTCACTATTGTGGGCGAACCGTCAATAGGAAACAGGCGCCGATACGACAACAGCGCGCGCCGGGAGAAGGCGGCGCAGACCCGCGAGCGCATCATCGCCGCCGGCAGCGATCTGGTGCATGAATTTGAGACCTGGAACTGGCGCGAGCTGACGTTCCGGGCGGTCGCCGAACGCGCGGGCGTCGGCGAGCGGACCGTGTACCGGCACTTCCCGACCGAACGTCATCTCCACGACGCGGTCATGCAGCGGCTGGAGTCCGAGGCGGGCATCTCGTATGAGGACGTCGACCTCGCCAACCTCGCCGAGGTCACCGCCCGGGTGTTCGCCTCGCTGCAACGGTTTTCGGTTCGCGACTCGGTTCACACGCCGCACGACCCGGCGTTCGTCAGCTCCGATCAGCGTCGGCGCGACGCGCTGATGCGCGCCGTTTCGGACGCGGACAAGGGCCGGCCGGAAGCGGAACGACGGATCATGGCGGGCCTGCTCGATGTGCTGTGGAGTCCGGCGTCCTACGAGCGGCTGGTCGGCGGGTGGGGGCTCGAGGGTGCCGAAGCAACCCGCGCGATCGAATGGCTGATGAACAAGGTCCTCAGCGCTTTCCCTAATCGCCCAAGATGGGAAGGGGAGAAGTGAAAGGACCCCAAACGCGCGGAGGCGAAACTCGAGGAGGTTCGGCTTTGATCGAAACGTGCCCGGGCCGTTGAATTGTCGTGACGTCCTGCGCTGCCTGAGCGGTTCCCGCGCCGAGAAACAGCAGTGCGGGTGTCGCCACGCCGGCGATCGCAGCGCCGACGGCGCCGGTGACAAACCTCTTGCAGATGGGGGTGGTGTTCATGATGTGCTCTCCTTCGCGGAATCGCGCCCCCGGATGGGCTGCGCTTACGGGTAGGAGGAGCCACCAGTCCCGCGTCTGACACTTTTTCCAAGACTTTTCCGGCCGAAGTCAGCCCACTGAGCGACGCACTCGTTCGGCGATGTCGGCCAACTTCTCGTCGTCGTGCACCGGCGCGCCCCACATCGGGTTCGCCGCCAACGGCACCCAGCTGGTGCAGCCCGCGTACTCCGGCAACCGGGGCAGCCGCACCGGCTCGGCAAGCGGACTGGCCTGCACCACCAGCACGGTGAGCCGGTGTTTGGGACGAAAGTCCAGCCGGTCGGCGCGAACCGATTCCGCGGTCCAGATATGCAGCGGCGCAATCGTTTCCAGACCTTCGGGCCGAATCACCTCCACCGCAGCAACGACTTTGGCACCAGCACGCAGAACGATCTCGGATTCGGTGCTGTCCGCCGCCGCGGGCGCCAGCAAGTCACGATGTTCGGGCCGTACCCGCTCGGCGTGGCTATGGGCGACGGTCGGGAAGAGCAGGAAGTGAGAAGCGTTGAGTGCGAACCGCTTCTCATGAATTCCGCCCTTGCGCAGCAGCACAGTTTGACGGCCGTCGAGCATCGCATGCACCGCCGCGCTCCACTCCTTGAGCGCGGGCTGGGTCAGCCTTTGCGCGGTCACCCCGCCCGGGCGGCTCGGGCATCTATGCGGGCCCGTACCTCCGGGCGCCGCAACGGCGGAACGGTCTTGGGTGGCTGCCGCCGCGGTGGCAGCGCAGCGAGCAGCCGCGTGGTCGTCTCGGTGACCTCGGCGACCGCGGTCTCGAACGCATCCGCGTTGGCCGCCGACGGCCTGGTCACGCCGCTGACCTTCCGGACGTACTGGCGCGCGGCGGCCTCGATCTCCTCGGCGGTCGCCGCCGGTTCCAGGCCACGAAGCTCGGTGATGTTTCGGCACATACCGCCACCATAGGCCGGGCGTCTAGCGTGATCATCATGGCCGACACGAACAACGAAGCCGTTCTGCTCATCGACACCGAAGACCGGGTGCGCACCCTGACGCTGAACCGCCCGCAATCGCGTAACGCGCTGTCCTCGGCGCTGCGCAACCAGTTCTTCGCCGCGCTGCGCGACGCCGAGGCCGACGACGCCGTCGACGTGGTGATCGTGACCGGTGCCGACCCGGTGTTCTGCGCCGGGCTGGACCTCAAGGAGCTGAGTACCACCTCCGATCTGCCCGACATCTCCCCGCACTGGCCCCCGATGACCAAACCCGTGATCGGTGCCATCAACGGCGCGGCAGTCACCGGGGGGCTCGAACTGGCGCTGTACTGCGACGTCCTGATCGCCTCCGAGCAGGCCCGGTTCGCCGACACGCACGCCCGTGTCGGCCTGCTGCCCACCTGGGGGCTGTCCGTGCGGCTGCCGCAGAAGGTCGGTGTAGGCACGGCCCGCCGGATGAGCCTGACCGGCGACTACCTTTCGGCCGCCGACGCGCTGCGGGCCGGCCTGGTCACCGAGGTGGTGCCCCACGAGCAGCTATTGCCGGCCGCTCGCCAGGTGGCGGCCTCGATCGTCGGAAACAACCAGAACGCGGTGCGTGCCCTGCTGGCGTCCTATCACCGCATCGATGATGCGGAGACCGCCAACGGCCTGGCGATCGAGGCGAAATCGGCCGCTCAGTGGATGCGCACCGCCAGCGGTGACGACATCGCCGCCAATCGCGAGGCGGTGCTGCAGAGGGGGCGCGCACAGGTGCGCTGACGATTCGTAGGCTGCGTGTCGTGAACAAGGCGCACGAGCACTGCGGCAGCGACGAGTGGCGGGAGATGATCCGGGAGGTCATCCTGCCCTGGGCACTGAACGGAACGGACCTCGGTGACGACGTGCTTGAGGTCGGGCCCGGATACGGTGCCACCACCGACGTCCTCAGCCGGGCGGTGCCGCGGCTGACCTCGGTGGAGATCGACGACGAGCTCGCCGCCATGCTGGCCGATCGGTTCGCGGACCTGCCGACGGTCGAGATCCTGCACGGCGACGCCACCTCCCTGGCCTACGCCGACGGCCGGTTCTCCGGTGCCGCGTGCTTCACGATGCTGCACCACGTCGCCACGGACGAGCGGCAGGACCGGCTGTTCGCCGAGATCGCGCGCGTGCTGCGGCCGGGCGCTCCGCTGGTGGCCAGCGACAGCCTGGCCAGCGACGAACTCGAGGCCCACCACGAGGGAGACACGTACAACCCGGTCGACCCGTCGTCGCTGCCCGCCAGACTGGCCACCGCGGGATTCGTCGACGTGGACGTGCGGAGCAATCCGTACGGCTGGGCGGTCATCGCGCGGGCCGGATGAACTAACTTGGCAAAAAGTGTGCGACGGGCATGGCCTGCCCGCTCCTACCTGTGACAGCGGTTCCACCGGGGCCGCGATCACCGCACAGGAGCACGCCATGACCACCATCTACCCGCGCACGAAGCTCATCACCGCCGTGATCAGCGCAGCAATCGCCGGCGCGACAGCGCCGTCACTGCTGATTCTCGGTGCGGGAACCGCCCAGGCCACACCGGACGTCAGTGAGCGCGGCGCGATTGCGATCATCGACGATCTTCGGACCCCGCGCGATTGTGCCAAATGCAGGGGATTCGACCCGCAGCCAGATCCGCCGGGATTCCCCGATCCCAACTAATCCCCTGCTCATCGGCATGTACTGAGAAAATTAGGACCCGGCCGGCCGAGGAGCCGGACGGGCTGAAATGGAAGAAGTTCGATATGTACGAAGACGCTGATCCTCACACTATTTCTTCGGCCCCCAACGGCGTCGGGGTGGATTTCAGAATTCCGCGAGTCGAGCGAGCATCAATGCGCGCATGGGCCGCGGCGGCGGTGACGATAGCCGTTGTCGCCGGCTGCGCCAGCGGCGAGGAGACCGGCCCTCCGGTCGCATCCCAGCCTGGCGCGCCGGCGACGTCCGGCCCCGCGGCGGCCGGCGGCAGCGGCATTGTCGCCAAACCCGCGTCGACGGCGTTTCCGATGGAGGCTCGAAACATTCGGCTGGTGCGGCTGGGCCAGCAGGACATCGGCGCGCAGTTCGACCTGTTCAACGGGACGCAACAGCCGATCGAACCGTATGACGTGGGGCTCGGCTTGCTGGAACGCAGGATGAAGCTCGTCGACCTGCCACGGGCGACGACCTACGCCGTGCAGGAGTCCGACGGGCTCGAGGGCCGGGTGAGCGACATCGAGTACGACGACATCGCGCCGGGTTCAGCGGCCACAATTACCGCCGTCTTCACCGCACCGCCGCAGGACGCCACCAAGCTGTGGTTTCTGACCGACGTGCTGCTGCCCGTCGAGGTGCCGATCCAGCCCGCCGGCTCGACCGCCCTGACGGACGACCCGGTGCTGACCGGGCCGCGCGGGCCCGATCCGTACGTCGCAGCCATGGTGTGCACGAGCGAGGGCCCCGAGGGCGGCGGCGCGGAGACTTCGGTGGAGATCAAACTGCCTGGCGACGTGCTGTTCGAGTTCGCCAAATCGGACCTCACGCCGGCGGCGCAGGCGGCGCTCGACGAGGTCGACTCCCAGATCGAGGCCACCTCGGGCACGATCACGATCGAGGGACACACCGACACAATCGGTGACGACGCGTCCAACCAGCAGCTGTCGGAGGCGCGTGCGGCCTCGGTTCAGGCGGCACTGCAGGAGAAGCTGGGCAACGGATTCACCTTCAACGCCGTCGGATTCGGCGAGTCTCGTCCGGTGGCGCCGAACACCAACCCGGACGGCACCGACAACCCTGACGGGCGCGCGCAGAACCGGCGGGTGGAGATCCGCACCGGCGACGTGACCGAGGTGGCGCCGGCCCAGCTCGAAGCCCGAGAAGCTACCAACGACCTAGCCGCCAAGGGTGCACAGGCAAATGTCGACAGCGTCAAGCGGATCGGTGGCCACCTGCTCACCACGGTGACCCTGACCAATCCGACGTCGACGATGATCGAGGTGGAGCCGGGCAGCGGCCTCACCGACAAGAGCGACCGGCCGATCGGCGTCACCCTGGCCGATCGGACCAACCAGCGCCGCGCGCAGGTCTGCACCACCGGCACTCAGCGGCTCGCCGGCTTCAGGTCCCTCACCGGCCCGCCGTCCACCGACTACGCGCCGACAGGTAAATACTCGCTGGCGCCCGGCGAATCGGTGCAGCTCTGGGGGTTCTACGCGGCGCCACCGGCCGACGTCACCACGGTCGACGTTGAAATCGGCGGCCTGGGCAGGGTCGAGCCCACGCCAATCACCAATTGATTCGGAAAAAGTGTGCGAGTCGTGATGGCTGGGCGCTCCTACCTGTAGCAGCGGCCCATCGGGGGTCGTGCCACAACCAAGGAACACACCATGAGCACCACCTACGAAACCGACGCCAGCACCATCGCGGCTGCCTGGGCGTCCAGCCCGCTGGGTGACCCCGTATCCGGGCCCACCGAAGTTTGGGAAACCGTCGAGCACGCCGAGGCGCCGCCCGCGGCCAAGCCGACGTCGCTTGCCCGGCACGCCGCACTTGTAGCGGCCCTCGCCTGCGGCATCGGCGCGGGTGCCGCTTTCGGTCTGGCCGTGTTCGACTTCACCGATCCGGCTCAATCCACGGTTGTGCCCGGCGCCGACTCCACCGCGCCTGAATATGCGGTGGTCGTCACGCCGAACCACCCTGCCCCCGCACCGATGCCCGTCGCGCCCGCCGCGCCACCGAAGCACGTCGAGCCCACCCCAGTGCCGAAACCGGTTGTGACCGCTCCGAAGCCGGCACAGGCCGCCGTTCCGGCACCCCAGGGTCCAGTCGATCCGGGCACACCGCCCGCGAGCCATCCGCCGGTGATCGTCGACATCGACATTCCGCCGCTCCCACCGTGGCCCGAGCAGCCGGACCCGGAGCCGCCGCAACCGCCACCGGGCGAGGGGCCCGACGACAAGGCACCCAAACCGAAGCCGAAGCCGAAGCCGGATCCGCCGACATTGGGGCCGGCCCTCCCGGCAACTGTCTTCGCGCCGTAGCATCAGCACTACAGTCGTGGGGAGCAATGCCATGACGGCAGTACCCAATTGGGACGTCGTAGGTCCGACCGACAGCGACGCGGAACTGGCCCTGGCATCCGCGGCGGGTGACCGCGCCGCCTTCGCGGGGATCTACGACCGCTATGCCGACCGGTTGCACGACTTCTGCGTGGGAATGCTGCGCGATCGTGAGGGCGCCGCGGACTGTGTGCAGGACGTGTTCTGCATTGCGGCGACGAAGCTGACCCAGCTGCGAGACCCCGAGAAGCTGCGGCCGTGGCTCTATTCGATCGCCCGGACCGAAGCACTGCGCCGGATCCGGGATCGCCGCCGCGAGACGGTCTCCGACGAACTGCCCGACGAGGCGTCCGGCGACGCCGGACCGGACACCCTGGCCGCCCGGACCGAACTCGCCGAGCTGGTGTCCGAGGCCGCCGGCGGGCTGTCGGACCGCGACCGCTCCGTGCTCGAATTGACCTATCGCCACGGCCTCGACGGGCCCGACCTCGCCGATGCGCTCGGCGTCAGCCCGAGCAACGCAAACACGATCGTGCACCGCTTGCGGGAGACCGTGGAGCGTTCCCTCGGCGCGTTGCTGGTCTCGAGACGGGTCCGAAACAATCCGGCCGAATGTCCGGAACTGGCGACGATCCTCGACGGTTGGGACGGCCACTTCACCGTCCTGATGCGCAAACGCATCGCCCGGCACATCGAGTCCTGCGACATCTGCGACGAGGAGCGGCGGCGGATGGTCAGCCCCGCCGCATTGCTCGGCGCCACACCGGTGTTCATCCCCGCGCCGGACTGGTTGCGGGAACGCACGCTGGGCGAGGTTCAACTGACCTCCGCTTCCACTCCGATCCCCGATGACGGCCAAGATCGCGGCGGCATGGTGCACGAGCGAGGCGATCGCGGCTTCGTGGTGCCCGTTGTCGCCTTCGTCGCCGCCCTGATCGCGGCCGCCGCGCTGCTTCTTGTCTGGCTGAACCAGAACGACGTCGCAATCACCCCCACCGAGCTGAGCGAAGCCGTGCCACCCCCGATCGCCCCGGCGCCAGCGCCGAAGCCCCCGCCGCCCCCCGCGCCCGCTGTCAAGCCGCCCGCTCCCGCTATCGCGCCACCCGTACAACAGGCTCCGGTGGTCGAGGTGCCGCCTGCGCCGACGGCCGTCGCACCGCCTGTGGTCGAACCGCCGCAGGCACCGCCCGAGCCACCGCCGCCAGATCCGGTGCTTCCGCAGTGGCCGAATTTCTTGCCGGAGTGGCCGCAGCCCAATCCGGATCCCGGGGGTGGTGGCGGAAGACTCACCGGACCGGGTGGCCTCGTCGGACCCCAGCCAGATCCCGGGCGTGGGACTGCCGTTCAGCCGTAACGCCTGAAAAAGTGTGCGAGTCGTGATGTCAATGCGCTCCTACCTGTAGCAGCGGCCCACCAGGGGTCGTGCCACCGCCAAGGAGCACACCATGAGCACCACCTACGACACCGACGCCAGCACCATCGCGGCTGCCTGGGCGTCCAGCCCGCTCGGTGACCCCATATCCGGGCCCACCGAACTGTGGGAAACCGTCGAGCACGCCGAGGCGCCGCCCCCGGCCAAGCCGACATCCCTTGCCCGGCACGCCGCGATCGTCGCAGCCCTGGCCGCCGGCATCGGCGCGGGCGCCGCCTTCGGTCTGGCCGTGTTCGACTTCAACGAACCGGCTCAATCCAGCGTCGCTGTGCCCGTGGTCAGCGCGCCGGCCGGTGGCCCTACTGGCGCCGGCCAGGCGGTTCCCCCGAAGGAGGCCGCCGTCGCGCCCGCCGCGCCACCGAAGCACGTCGAGCCCGCAGCGCCGAAACCGGTTGTGACCGCTCCGAAGCCAGCACAGGCCGCCGTTTCGGCGGCTCCGAAGGGTCCAGTCGATCCGGGCACAGCGCCGGCGAGCCATCCGCCCGTGATCGTCGACATCGACATTCCGCCGCTCCCACCGTGGCCCGAGCAGCCGGAGCAGCCGAAGCCGGACCCTGCGGATCCCGGGCCCAAGCCCACGTTGCAAATAAAGTCGGCCGAGGAGCCGACACTGCAGCAAGCGCCTCCGCAGACAATGACGACGCTGCCTCCGCAGCCAAAGCCGGCCCTGGCCACGCCGGGCCCGCAGAACGTGGGGCCCAGCCTGGATCAGGCCATGGAGACACAGCCGTAGCAATGCAGACTGGCACAAGCTTGATCCGAAACGTCCCGGTCTTGCCTGTGCCCGCGTCAACTGATCCAATAGCAGCAACTACCCGGTATGGGGGTGCCATGACCGCGGTACGAGATTGGGACATCGCCGGCCCGAACGAGACCGACGCGAACCTGGTGCGCGCGTCGCTGGCCGGTGACCGAACCGCGTTCGGCCAGATGTATGACCGCTACGCCGACCGCCTGCATGACTTCTGCATTGGGATGTTGCACGATCGCGACGGCGCCGCGGACTGCGTGCAGGACTGCTTCTGTGTGGCGGCCACCCGGCTGCCCCAGCTTCGCGACCCGGACAAACTGCGCCCCTGGCTGTACTCGATCGCGCGCAACGAGGCGCTGCGCCGAATCCGCGACCGCCGCCGAGAGACACCGTCCGACGAGCTGCCCGACGAGGCATCCGGTGACCCCGGCCCGGAAACCCTGGCCGCACGCACGGAATTGGCCGACCTGATCGCCGACGCGGCTGGTGGGCTATCCGACCGCGACCGTTCCGTTCTCGAGTTGGCCTTCCGGCACGGCCTCAACGGCCCCGACCTCGCCGACGCGCTGGGAGTCACGCCGACCAACGCCAACACCATCGTGCACCGGCTGCGTGACACGATCGAACGCTCACTCGGCGCGCTGCTGGTCGCCCGCCGCGTCCACAACTCCGGCGGCTGCCCGGAGCTGGCGGCGATGCTCAACGGCTGGGACGGACACTTCAATGTGCTGATGCGCAAACGCATTTCGCGCCACATCGAGTCCTGCGACACCTGCGAGGAAGAACGACGAGAATTAGTCAGCCCCGCCGCGCTGCTGGGCGCCGCTCCGGTGTTCATCCCGGCGCCGGAATGGCTACGCGAAAGGACACTGAGCGAAGTACAACTGACCAGCCACGGCAGCCGTTTGGACGACGAATCCGGTGACGCGGGCGCCTCTGACCCCGACGACGCCGGCACCGCCCACACCGACGGTGCCGGTGGGAACCGGCGCAACCGCAGATTGTTGTTGTCGGCGGCGTTGTTAGTTGCCGTGCTGGGCGCCTCATTGGGGCTGACGTTCGCCTGGCTGAAACGGGACCCCGTCTCGATCGTGCCGGCCGACACCACTGGAACAGCGCCCGAATCCCCCGGCGCCACTGTCCCGGGCAACGCCCCGCCGAAGCAAAACACCGTGCATGTGCAAACAACGGACCCCGTCGCAACCGTGCAGCCGCCGCCGAGTAAGCCGGAGGTGCAGATCCTCGTCCCCATCACGCCGCCGGCCGACGACTCACCGCCGGCGCCCGATTCCGAGCCCACGCCCGAGCTCATCCCGCCCGCGCCGCCGCCTTCGTCCGAGTCATCATCCGAGTCAGTGCTGGGGCAGACCCCGCCTTCGCGGCCTCGGACCACACGGACCGCGGACCCTCCGCGCAGCCCATCCTCGGAATCGCCCAAACGGGCTGAGGTCAATCCGGCTTCCCCAGGTGACGGTCGCCCCGCTCCACGAGACCGCGGCCGCTAACCGGTGCCCGGCACCAGCCAGTGGCCGGAAAACGCGCGCCAGCCGACGAAGACAAGTCGCAGCACCATGAAGGTGCTCAGGCCCGACCAGATGCCGAGCAGTCCCCAGCCGAACGCCAGCGACAGCCAGATCAACGGCAGGAAGCCGACCAGCGCGCTGAACAATGTCGCGTTGCGCATGAACTTGGCGTCACCGGCGCCCAGCAGCACGCCGTCGAGCGCGAAAACGATTCCCGCGATGGGTAATTGGGCGACCATGAACCACCACGGCACGCCGATCGCGTCCAGCACCGAGCGGTCGTCGGTGAAGACGCTCGGAAACACCGACGCACCGACGGCGAAGATGCCGGCCAGCACCGCGGATGCAACCGTCGAAAAGATGGTCACCCGCCACGCCACCGACTTGGCGTGTGCCAGCTGCCCGGCGCCGAGCGCCGCACCGACAAGTGACTGGGCCGCGATGGCGAACGAATCCAGCACCAGCGCAAGGAAACTCCACAGCTGCAGCACCACTTGATGTGCGGCGACCGCCGCCGCGCCGAACCGGGCGGCGACGGCTCCGGCCGAGACGAAGCAGACCTGAAATGCCATCGTCCGGAGCAAGAGGTCGCGACCCATCACCACCTGGGCCCGCAGCACCGCCGGCTGGATGCGCAGCGGCGCCCGTTCGACCAGCAGCGCACGACAGAACAGCAGCGCGGCCAGCCACTGGCCCACCAGATTGGCGACCGCCGAGCCGGCCAGCTCCAGCCGCGGCATGCCCAGCCAGCCATATACCAGCGGCGGGCACAGCGCAGCCGACACCGCGAACCCGGTGACGACATAGCGCAGCGGCCGCACGGTGTCCTGCACGCCGCGCATCCAGCCGTTGCCGGCCGCCGAGATCAGGATCGCCGGCACGCCGAAGATCGCGATCCGCACCCACGGCAGCGCGGCCGAGGCGATGTCCCCGCCCGCAGCCAGCGCCGAGACCAGCGGCACCGCGGCGGCCTGGACCGCCACCACGATCAGCGTGCCCAGCCCCAGCGCGAGCCAGGTGGCCTGCACTCCCTCCCCGACCGCGGAGGTGCGGTCGCCGGCGCCGAAGAAGCGGGCCGAGCGTGCCGTGGTGCCGTAGGACAAGAACGTCATCTGCGAGCTGAGCGTGGTCAAGATCAGCCCGCCGATCGCCAGCCCGGCCAGACTCAACGCCCCCAGCCGCCCGACAACGGCGAGATCGAAGAGCAGGTAGATGGGTTCGGCGGCCAGCACGCCGAGGGCGGGCAACGCCAATCCGGCGATGCGACGGCCGGTGGCCTGGGCGACCGGAAGATCGTGTCCGGGTTCAGCCAAGGGCTACGTAGAGGGCCTGCACGACGTCGTCGACCGACCCGGTCGCCGAATAGCCGGCGGCCAGCCGATGGCCACCGCCGCCGAAGGTGCCGGCCACCGCGGCGAGATCCATGGACTTGGCCCGCATCGACACCGACCAGTGCTGCGGCTCGATCTCCTTGAGCACCGCGGCCACCTCGGCCTGCTGCGTGGTGCGCACGATGTCGACGATGCTTTCCACTTCCTCGGGCCGCGCATTGACCCATTCCTGGTGTCCGACAACGGCATACACGAGCCCACGGCCAGCCGCCGCATCGGGCAGCAGTTGCGCGGACCCGAGCACCCGCGACAGCATCGGCAGCCACGCGAACGGATGCGTGTCGAGCAGGGTGCGGCTGATCGAGGCGTTGTCGACGCCCAGCTCCACCAGCCGGGCGGCCAGCCGGTGCGCCCGGGCGCTGGCCCAGCGGAACGACCCGGTGTCGGTGGTCAGACCGGCATAAAGGCAATGCGCGACCCCGACGTCGATGGGCTTGCCCCAGGCGTCGAGGAGCTCGGCGACCAGCATGGTGGTGGAGTCGGCGGACGGGTCGACGTAGTTGGCGCTGCCGAACAGCTGGTTAGAGGCGTGGTGGTCGATCACCAGCACCTCGCGGCCCGGGACGGCGAGCTCACGCAGCGCACCCAGCCGGTTGACGCTGGGGATGTCGACCGTGACCACCAGGTCGGCGTCGCGGCGCATCACGTCCGGAACGACCAGCAGATGCCCGCCGGGCAGCGACTGCAGGGATTCGGGCAGGCCGGCCGGCTCGGCGAAACTGACCTCTACGTCCTTGCCGGCGTGGTCGAGCACCAGCGCCAGGGCCAGGCCGGCGCCGATGGTGTCGGCGTCGGGGTAGACGTGGCAGACCACGCTGACGGTCGCAGCGGCCGACAGCAGGTCGGCGGCGGCGCGAGCGTCGGCGCGCTCGCCAACCAAATCTGCGTCAGTCTTCGGTTCGATCGCGGTCACCGGTGTCCTCAGCGTCCAACCTGTCGTCCAGCTCCCCGTCGTTTGCCCCGCTCATACGGTACGGGTCCTCGTCGCCGGCGTGCTTGGCACCCTGCCTAACCCTCGCCAAATCCTCATCCGCGGCGCGGGCGCGGGCCAACAGCTCCTCCATTCGGTACGCCGTATCCGGCACGGTGTCCCGCGCGAACGCCAGGGTCGGCGTGAATCGAACACCGAGGCTGGCGCCCACCTTGGTGCGCAGCACACCCGTGGCGCTTTCCAACGCCGCGGCCGCACCCGCGTAGTCCGGATCCTCTTCCAGCGAGCGGCCCAGCACCGTGTAGTACAGCGTCGCGTCGTGCAGGTCACCGGTCACCTTGGCATCGGTGATCGTCACACCCGCCAACCTCGGATCCTTGATCTCGTACTCGATCGCCGAGGCGACGATCGTGGAAATGCGCTTGGCTAACCGGCGCGCTCGTGCCGGATCAGCCACGCTCCTTCTCCACCAGCTCGTAGGTCTCGATCACGTCGCCCTCCTTGATGTCGGAGTAGCTCAGCGTCAGACCGCACTCATATCCGTCGCGCACCTCGGTGACGTCGTCCTTCTCCCGCCGCAGCGACTGCACGGTCAGGTTCTCGGACACCACGATGCTGTCGCGCAGCAGTCGCGCCTTGGAGTTGCGGCGGATGACACCGGAGGTGACCAGGCAGCCGGCGATGTTGCCGACCTTCGACGACCGGAACAGGGCGCGGATCTCGGCGCGACCCAGTTCCCGCTCCTCGTAGACCGGCTTGAGCATGCCCTTGAGCGCGCTCTCGATCTCGTCGATGGCCTGGTAGATCACCGAGTAGTAGCGGATGTCGACGCCATCGTTCTTGGCCAGCTCGGTGGCCTTGCCCTCGGCGCGAACGTTGAAGCCGATGATCACCGCGTCCGATGCCGACGCCAGGTTGACATTGGTCTCGGTGACGCCGCCGACCCCGCGGTCGATGACACGCAGCGCCACCTCGTCGTCGACCTGGATGCCCATCAAGGCTCCCTCCAGCGCCTCGACGGTGCCGGCATTGTCGCCCTTGAGGATGAGGTTCAGCTGGCTGGTTTCCTTCAGCGCCGAATCCAGGTCCTCCAGGCTGATCCGCTTGCGAGTGCGGGCCGCCATCGCGTTGCGCTTGCGCGCGCTGCGGCGGTCGGCGATCTGCCGCGCGATGCGGTCCTCGTCGACGACGAGCAGGTTGTCACCGGCACCGGGCACCGACGTGAACCCGATGACCTGCACCGGCCGCGACGGCATCGCGGCATCGACGTCCTCGCCGTGCTCGTCGACCATGCGGCGGACGCGCCCGTAGGCGTCGCCGGCGACCACCGAGTCGCCGACCTTCAGCGTGCCGCGCGCCACCAGCACGGTCGCCACGGGTCCGCGGCCACGGTCCAGATGCGCTTCGATCGCCACACCCTGGGCCTCCATGTCCGGGTTGGCCCGCAGGTCCAGCGCGGCGTCGGCGGTCAGCAGCACCGCCTCCTCCAGCGCCTCGATGTTGGTGCCCTGCTTGGCCGAGATGTCGACGAACATGGTTTCGCCGCCGAACTCCTCCGGCACCAAACCGTATTCGGTGAGCTGCCCGCGGATCTTGGCCGGGTCGGCGCCCTCCTTGTCAATCTTGTTGACCGCCACCACGATCGGCACCTCTGCGGCCTGCGCGTGGTTGATCGCCTCCACCGTCTGCGGCATCACACCGTCGTCGGCGGCGACCACCAGAATCGCGATGTCGGTGGCCTTGGCACCGCGGGCACGCATGGCGGTGAACGCCTCGTGACCCGGGGTGTCGATGAACGTGATCAGCCGTTCGGCGCCGTCGAGTTCGACTCCCACTTGGTAGGCACCGATGTGCTGGGTGATGCCACCGGCCTCCTCCTCGCGGACGTTGGCCTGGCGGATGGTGTCCAGCAGTCGGGTCTTGCCGTGGTCGACGTGACCCATCACGGTCACCACCGGCGGCCGCGTCTCGAGGTCGGACTCGTCGCCCTCGTCCTCGCCATACGTGAGGTCGAAGGACTCCAGCAGTTCGCGGTCCTCGTCCTCGGGGCTGACGACCTGAACGGTGTAGTTCATCTCGCTGCCCAGCAGCTCGAGGGTCTCGTCACCCACCGATTGGGTGGCGGTCACCATCTCGCCGAGGTTGAACAATGCCTGCACCAGCGCGGCCGGGTTGGCGTCGATCTTCTCGGCGAAGTCGGACAGCGACGCGCCGCGCGCCAGCCGGACGGTCTCGCCGTTGCCGTGCGGCAACCGCACACCGCCGACGACCGGCGCCTGCATCGAGTCGTATTCCTGACGCTTCTGCCGCTTCGACTTGCGTCCGCGCTTGGGAGCGCCGCCCGGACGGCCGAAGGCACCGGCCGCACCGCCGCGCTGACCGGGACGGCCGCCGCCGGGACGACCGCGATAGCCGCCGCCGGCGGGGGCACCGCCGCCACCGGGTCCGCCGGTGCGGTAGTTACCGCCACCGCCACCACCTGGACGCCCGCCGGACGGGGCGCCCGGGCCGCGACCGCCGGGGGCAGTCCGCGGGCCGCCGGGACGTGTCGGGCGCCCGGGTGCACCGGCGCCACCGGGACGCGGCGGCATATTGCCCGGCGAGACACCGGGGCGCGGTCCGCCACCGGGACGCGGCGCACCCGGACGGGGCGCCGGCGGACGCGGAATCGGCCGATCCACCGGCTGCGCCGAAGAGAACGGGTTGTTGCCGACCCGTGGCGTGCGGGCCGCCGGCTTGGGACCGGGGGCCGCCGCCGCCGGCCGGGGGCCGGGGGTTGGACCCGGCTGAGTCGGGGCGGTGGGAGTACTCCCCTCGCGAGCTGGGGCCCCACCCGCTTGCGGGGAAGCGACAGGGGCCGCGGGTTCCGCCGGTGCGGGCGGCGGCTCCGGCGGCG